>VFJR01000137.1 GCA_009885945.1 Anaerolineaceae bacterium | reverse complement strand
TCAATGATCTTGAAATCGTTTAAGCGATATAGCGTGGCGATGATCTTTTGAGTCCCTGTCAGTGTGGCGGGATCAGAAACAAGCCAACAGGAGGATTTTGCCTGTTTAGTAGAATCAGCTTCTGGGGCGAAGGAAGCGAAGGCGCTTGCTCCACCGGTCGGAACGAGGAAACAATCCGCGGCTTGACCTGTGAGTTCAGGAGTTGTTACGTTTGTCCATGTTGAAATCACAATGAAGATAAAGGCGAGCAAAAGCATATACCAAAACTTGCCAAAATATTTTCCGAAACGTCCAAGTGTTTCACTGAGGTTGCGGGGCTTGCTGGTTTCACCTTTGAAAAGGTCGGGACGATTCATCATCATTGTGCACCGCCTTTTTCATTGGGGAGAATTTGTGAGTTATAAATTTCTGCGTAGATGGGGCTGTCTTCCATAAGTTCCTTGTGTTTGCCTTCTGCAACGACTTTTCCTTTATCAAGCACGATGATCTTGTCTGCGTTCATGACCGTGCTGATGCGCTGCGCGATGACGAAAGATGTGCGGCCCTTCATAAGGATGTCGAGTGCTTTTTGAAGCGCGGCTTCGGTGCCGAGATCAACTGATGAAGTTGAGTCGTCGAGGATGAGAATGCGTGGGTCGAGAAGCAATGCGCGGGCAATTGCGACGCGTTGCTTTTGTCCGCCAGATAATGTAGTTCCGCGTTCACCGACGTGTGTGTTGTATCCTTCGGGGAAGGATGAAATAAAATCGTGCGCCTGCGCGGCTGTTGCCGCGACGATAATTTCTTCGTCGGTGGCTTCGGGCTTGCCAAAGGCAATATTCTCACGAATACTTCCGCTGAATAATGTGGTTTCCTGTAGGACGATACCGATCTGTGAACGAAGTGAATTAAGGGTTACATCTCGTAACTCGTGTCCGTCAATTGTGATTCTGCCTTCGGTTGGGTCGTAAAAACGCGGTAGTAGGTTAATAATGGTTGTCTTTCCAGAACCCGTTGCGCCCAGCAACGCGATCGTCTCACCAGACTTTGCTTCAAAAGTAACATTAGCAAGTACAGGTTCACCGCCGCCAAAATAACGGAAAGTGACATCTTCAAATTTCACATCACCTTTTACTGCGGGTATTTTGATCGCATCCGCTTTGTCGGTAATGTCTGATTTAGTATCAATGATTTCAAAGATACGTGTTGCGGAGGCGGAGGCTTGTCCAAGCTGTGTGACGATAAAACCAAGCTGTGCAATCGGCAAGAAGAGATAAATGAGATACAGTGAAAATTCCTGCCATTCACCGATGGTCAATAAGCCAGCGATAATTTCCTTGCCGCCCACATTCAAGATCGCGGCTTGTCCAAGATTTGCGATCGTGAAAATCAAAGGGAAGAGGAATGTGAAAAGTCTTGCGACAACAATCGATTGATTCATGCTGTCGTTTGCTGCAGCAAGAAATTTTGTCTGCTGTTGTTTTTCGCGGGTAAAGGCTTTAATCACTTTAATGCCCGCAAGATTTTCCTGTAAAACTGTGTTCAACACAGAAAGTTTTTGCTGAACCTTGGCGAACAAAGGCTGGCTCAAGCCGCCGAAGATCATGAAGAGCACCATCGCAATCGGCAGGATCGGCAGTGTGGTGAAGGCAAGTTTTGTGTTGGTTGTAAACAAGATAGTGAGCGTGCCTACCAAAAGGATGATGGCGCCCACCAATTGCAGCAAGCCCTGACCGATGAATAAACGCACTTTCTCCACATCATCTGTGGCGCGGATCATTAATTGACCTGTTTGATTCTTATCGTGATATGAAAAAGATAAACGCTGGATTTTTGCGTATAAGTCATTTCGCAAATCGTAGGCAACCGCCTGGGAATTTTTCTCTCCCCAATAGGCTTGTAAGAATGAGAATACACCGCGGAAAGCAGCAAAGACAATAATCAGAATCACAGCAGAGATCAACGTTTGGGGCGCGGAGGAAATATCGGTTCCCAATTGGACCTTGAGCTGGTCAAGCGTCCAATCGGCTGGATACTTCACTACTTCAAGGATCTTTGGCAATGCCGCGCTGACAAAAGCTGCGGGAATTTTATTGAGTGCCTGTAAAACCTGATCAGCAATATATCCGCTGGTAACGGCATCAATGACATTTCGAATCAGGCGCGGTACAGCCAGTTGAGCCAGTGTGGCAATGATCAAAAATAAATAGGGAAGCGCAGCCTGACGTTTGTAATTCATCAAATAGCGAATGGCGCGCCCCATGGCGCCGCGGGCTTTAGGGTCGCGGGTTCGGGCTTTGGTTATTTTTCGAAATTGAGTTGCTTGCAAAATATTACTCCTTGTTGAAAACTTTCTTATTGATACTACGGCTTACACAGAAGTGTAATGTCGTTGCGAGGACGCTCTTGTTCTTCGTCCGAAGCAATCTGTTCTTGCGGGTCCGAGATTGCTTCGCCGCCAAAACCAAGAGCGCGGCTCGCAAAGACATGTTTTTTAGTAAAAGTCCCTAACATCAGTTAAATAATTGTGAATGAATTACAAAGAAGGTGGGGATGTTTTAGAAACTATTTCTGTTCTTCCATCTTTTGTACGGCTTCTGTCAGAATTGACAATGCCTCGATTACTTTTGTTCGTTCTTCTGTATTTAACTTGGAAGCAAGTTCGTCCATCCAACGATAGCGTTCCTGAATGCCGTTATCGACAAGCTTCGCGCCAGTTTTAGAAAGATGCAATAGCTTTGCGCGGCGGTCGCTGGGGTCTTCTGCGCGCTCAAGGTAGCCGCCCTGAACGAGCTTATCCACTAGCTGACTGGCAGCCGCGGCAGAGACATCAAAACGCTCGCTGATCGCAGAGAGTCCACAGGCGCCTTTGTAATGAAGCTGCATGAGGATGCTGAATTGCGGCATCGAAAGCCCCGTGGATTTGGCGAATTGATTCCATCCACGCATGGAACGGTGCATGAAAACATCCATCCAGGCGTGCAGAGATTGGGTAATAGGCAGGGGTTTGGTCATAGTTAAGCCTTCTTTTTAGTTAAGCGTACTTTACTATATACGTTGCTTATGCTTTTGTCAAGGAGTAAGGGGTTAGAGATTTGTAAGAATTTCAAAATAGACATTTCCTTATAAAGGGCTATACTGTCTAAAACTATAATTCACAAAAGGAGATTCAATATGGAAATCGAAATTATGCACAAGCCGTCTTATTCGCTGGCGGTTGCAAAGCTGTCGCCAAATGAACGCATTCGCGCAGAGGCAGGCGCAATGGTGAGCATGAGCGGCGGTATGAACATTGAGACAAAAGCCGAAGGCGGCATTCTCAAATCACTTGGGCGCGCAGTGCTGGGCGGCGAATCGTTCTTTCAGAACTTTTTTGTTGCGCCTGCAACTGGCGGTGAAGTAACCCTCGCGCCTGAATTGCCCGGTGACATGATGATGATTCAATTAGACGGTGAGAAATTGATGATTCAATCTGGCTCATATGTTGCATCTGAAGATGGTGTGGAATTAACAGCCAAGGTCAGCGTAAAGGCGTTAATGGCGGCGGAAGGCGTTTCTATGCTGGAGGCATCTGGCAAAGGAAAATTGTTAGTTTCCTCTTACGGCGCCATCTTTGAACGCAAGATGGGTGCAGGTGAAAAATATATTGTAGATACATCCCATTTGGTGGCGTTTGATGCGGGCATGGGCGTACAGCCCAAAACAGTCGGCGGAATTAAATCCACCTTGTTTAGCGGCGAAGGCTTGGTGGTAGAGTTGACAGGACCCGGTGCAATTTATATGCAAACCCGTTCGCCTCAGGCGTTGATCAACTGGATTATTCCGCAATTGCCAAAACCAGAAGTAAGAAGTTCGTAGAGAATAGAAAGATAACAGCAGATCGTTGATGGCTATTTACCGTCAGCGGTCTGTTTTCGTTTATTAGAAAGGTGAAACAATTAGAATTAATTTCCTAACTCTGAAATAGGCATTAATTCTTTTTTATAAAGCCAATTATTAAAAAATTCCTGTAAATCCTGTCCACTGAATTCTTCGGCAATAGCGATAAAGTTGTCTGTTGAAGCGTTTGCGCCTTGATAACGCTTTACATAATTTTTTAGAATCTTGAAAAACAATTCATCGCCTATTTTAAATCGCAAGGCGTGCAGTGTTAATGCGCCGCGGTCATAGACACCATCGTTGAATAGATCGGTAGCGGCGGGACTGCCTGGTGGCAGATAATGATCTGGGGAGTTGGATGCGTCTGTGTAAATATCCATTGCCCACTCATTAATTGCGTCATGCCCGTCATTATGTTCGATCCATAGCCCCTCGGCATAGGTGGCAAATCCTTCGTTGAGCCAGATATCGCTCCAGTCAGCCACGCTGACGCTGTTACCAAACCATTGATGTGCTAATTCATGAGCCACAACCAGTTCTACGCGTTGGATGTTCCTAGAGTCGAGCACATCTGATCCAAATATGGATAGAGTCTGATTTTCTAACGCGGCGCCGGATGGGGTGTCTAAAACAAGTGAACCATATACTTCAAAGGGATACTCTCCGAATAATCCGCTGAAATAATCCAGCATTACATCTTGACGGGCAAATATATTTCTTGTGTCTTTAGGTAAATCTGCCGCAAAGTAATTTCGAATCGGAACTCCTTGAGAAGATTTGGATGTTTCAATATCGAAATCGCCGATGTTGATCGTGGCGAGATAGCTCGCCATAGGGTCGCGCGCCTCAAAAATAAAAGTGGATGTATCGTTATTGCTAATCGTTTCTGTCAAAATACCGTTTGCGGCTACTTCAAACGGTTTTGGAACAGTGATATTAAATGTATAGGATGCTTTATCCAGGGGGTGATCGTTAACTGGGTAATAACTTGCAGAGCCATCGGGTTCACTGAGCACATAACTGCCGCCGTCGAATCTGACCCAGCCCGTTTGAATCGGGATGGCGATCGAGCGCATTTTTTTAGGCGAGCCGTTATATTGAATTTCTACAGTAAATCTTTCCCCTTTTGTAAGAAGTACTGATGGTTTAATCCTCAACTCCTGTCCGTCGCGCGAGTACTGTGCTTCGCGATCGTTTACTTTTAAGCTGGTGATCTCGAAGCCAATGAAATCCAAGTTGAAGGCGGTTAATATTTGAGTTGCATGGGCTTGGATGGTTGTCGTAGCAGTTAAATTTCCTTTGGCTACATTCATTACAGTAATATCAAGTGTGTAATGTTCCACTTGATAACCGCTGTTGCCAAACTCAGGGTAGAGTGAATCTCCCAGCCCGGGTGTGCCAGAAAGTTGACCACAGGCAATAAGGCTTAGTGCAAGTAAGATAAAGGCAAAATATGTTTTGATGGATTTATTGTGTATTGACATTGGTTTGCCTACGTTGTGAGATGAACGAACCATGACTCGTTTTATTTTACGCTAATATTTGGTATGCTTTTCTGCTAACAGGCTTCCCATCTTTGAACGCTTCGCCGTCCACGCCCCAACTCCACAATCGTTGCGGATGAATAACTAGAGAAGCACGTCCGTTAGACATCATAATCTCCGCTTTGCCATGAATCTTGATTCCACGCGCTTGCCACGGCTGGACAGAAGCCAAATCATCGATCACTAATGAGACAAGTTCATTGCCGGCTTTTATATTTTTGTATTTGAAAGTCTTGGTAATGTCAAAGCCGTTGATGAAAAATTTCTCATTGTCAAAACGAAACCCCACAGGTGCAACATCTGTCTGCAGCGTTTTGGATACCGTTGCCAATCGCGCAAGGTGTTGTGAGTTTATATAAGCAATTTCTTTTTCTGTGAACATATTAATCCAAACTATTGCTTTGAATTTTTTCAATTTGCATGTGCAAGGTCACTCTTTCACGAGTGAACATATCCTGCATGCGGTTGGTATCTTTTTGCGGAGAAGTATCCCCACTGAGTTTGCGTTTTATGTTTTTGCTCAAATCACGGAAAATAAAGCCTAGAATCACAAATGGATTGAACGTGCTGCGGTATCGTTTTCCGAGAATGTCATAGTCTTTACGCGCAGAGACCGGCTCTTCGTTCATGGTCACTTTGCCTGTCAATGTGACGTAGGCATAGCCCTTCTCCACACAGACTGAGATGCGGCTATCACGTTTTAAGTGTTTATGTTTCAAACTATCGAATGGCGTGCTCAAAAGTAACTGGTCGCCATCGAGCCTGTACCACATCACGGTTTGATGTGGCATTCCATCAGTTGTGATGGTGGAAACGACCGCGAAATGGACTCGTGAAAGAAATGAGCGTTGACTTGCAGTTAATTGCATTTGATTTTTCCTTTGTAAAAATCGTCGTCATTGTATCGAGATAAAGGCTCCATGCAATGACGACATAATTCGTTTTATCCCCAAGCCGATTTTTCGGGGAATGGAATGGGCTGTTGATTCTCCCAGCCGTTCTTGCGGAGCCATTGCTCAAAATTGAGCAAGCCCGGGTGAATTTTGCGCAGCGCGGCGATATCCGCATCGTAACCTTCACCGTTGAAGAAGTTGAACATGGCGACCATTTCTTCTTCAGAAGCGCGGCCTCCATTCCCTGCAGGAGCGTTCAAGGTGACAGGGCGTCCAATGATCTTGGTGAAGACGTCCGCAGTTTGAGCTTCTGTCAATTCGTCACCAGCCAGTTCTAGGGTCCGACCAAGATACGTTTTTGGATCCGCCAATGCAATTGAGACGAATACGCCTATGTCCTCAGCGGCGATGGTTTGAAATCCTTTTTCAGCGCGCAAACCCATACCAGTATAAGTTCCGCTCAAGATGTAAGCGCGGCTCCAATTGTTATTTTCCATAAAAGCCACTGGGCGCAGGATGGTAAACGGAATGCCAAGTGATTGGATGTATTGTTCTATGATCCACTTACTTTCGAAATGTTTCTGCCCCATACCGCGATGCGCGGAGCCTACGGAAGAATATACAAGATGCTGAACGCCAGCAGCTTTGGCTGCATCGGCTACGGCTTTGCCCTGTTTGATCTCGCCTTCATAACCTACGTTGGGCAGCCAGGTATTTTGTACGCTAAAGACGCCATAAGCGCCTTTGAATGCGGCATCAAGCTCTGCGCGATTATCGAGATCGCCTGCAACGATCTCAGCGCCAAGCGCTTTTAATTCTTGCGCGGTAGGCTTATTGACATCGCGTGTTAATGCTCGTACCTGCCAGCCTTCTGCTAAAAGTTTTCTTGCTACCACCCCGCCTTGCTGACCAGTTGCGCCAGTTACTGCAATAATTTTGTTTGTCATTTTGTTTTCCTTTTTAACTCAGCAAGCATGTTTAGGATTGTTTCACCCATTTCAAAATCAATGGCAAAGCTACTGCCGCCGCAATAATGTGCATTACTATCAACACCATAATCATGGTGTTGTCGAGGGTTGCGCCATTGGGTAGCGGAGAGTTTGCCGCCATGAACGGGAACGCGAAGGACACGATCAACGCGGCAATGGCGAGATAGGTGTAATGCGTGATTGGCTTCTTTGAAAATTTAGCCACGACCACAAACAACACCAAGCCGATAATCCAATATACAAGCGTTGCAATCACCGCAGAAAATTCATTTGCCACAGCTTTGGCGGCGGCTACACTTTCAGGGAACAACGCGCTTGCAATGAAATACCAAATCAAGTTAACAACTGCCGCCGCTAAAATTGCTAACGGTGTGGGCCACAACAACTTACGAAGATTTACAGTTTCCATTTTATTTATACCTCTATAGTTTTTGATTTTTGTTTTTGTGCGATCTGATAACTTTCATGCAGCAGAGTGATCGCCTTCTCTACATCCTCTTGCTGCCGCAGATAAAAACTCACCCAGCCGGTCTCAGGCAAAATATGGTGAGGCTGCGCGCGCCCAGCGGCAACGATCTCGTCACGTACTTTTTTTGGAAAGGGAATGTCCACCATGTGGTCACCGTGGATATGCCCGATCTCACGCTTGCCGATCACATACTCCACGCCGCCGAAGCGATGCGGCGCAACGCTCACGCCACCCCATGAGGTCGCGGCTTTTGTTATTGCATCTTGTGCGCCTTTTACACTCATTTAATCCCCTTGCCTTTGCCAAGCTTCTTGCAAATATTTCCAAGCGTTTCCATCTCACTGACCGATAGAATGCTGAACTCTTCCACCAATGCAGCGATGTGACCTGGAAGTACCGCATCCAACTTGCTTTGGCCTGCCTCTGTCAAATGGACATGAATCACCCTGCGGTCTTTCGCGTCGCGTTCGCGTCGGACCAATCCATCCCGTTCGAGGTTATCTATGACCGTCGTCATATTGCTGCCACTCTTGAGCACCTTCGTGCTGATTTCACCCTGAGTCATCGAGCCCAAATGAAACAAGGCTTCCAGCACAGCAAACTGTGAGGGGGTGATATCACCAAGTGTGTTCCGTTCTGAGATGCGCGTAAAGAGCGAGTTGGTACAGCGGGTTAACTTGATAAAAGTATCGAGTGTGCGCATCTCTGCGCGGGTTCCAGAATAATGGGTAGGCATATCAAATTCCTTTGACGTCAGATAGTTTGATGTCAAAATATTATCGCAAAGAAAGATGAAAGTCAAGATTGTAGAACCTGTACATTCGACTAGTATCGAACTTAGCGTTGTGAGTTCAAGCGAATTACTGCAATTTCATTCCATAACAGGATGGCAAAAAGGAAAATATAAAATGCCGCGCCTTTGAGCGCGAAGGCAGGTGCGGCAAGTGCGAGCGTTAACCAGGTGTATGTAGAAAGATTTTTCCACTTTTCATTTTGGCGAAATGCAAAACCAAGCAGGCTCATGGCGGGAAATAATGTGAGACCGAGAATTACAAATGATAGATCATGTAAACGTCCATGCCAAGTAGCTGAAGTTGTGCTAAGGGTTGGGTCGGTGGTGAAGGCTAAGGATGCGAGGGCTAAACCAGATAAAGCTAATAGCGTTGACCCTGCTTGAGAGGTAAAAGCAGGCTTGAGATCCAAAAAGAGGCGCGTGGAAAATAGAATCATAATCAGTCCGCTGATGATAAATGTCGCTGTCATGATGAATCCAAATTCACCAAGCGCTAATCCGCTGGGCCAATCAAAAGTTGGGGCATTGAGTGGATGCCAGCCTAGGCTGAGTAGGAAGTTATATTTAACGATGGTGAGCGTGGTGAGTACGGCTGCAAAGAGAATGGGACCAAGTAGTAAGATGCGTTTCATAGGTTAATAATAACAGCCTCGCTGATGCGAGGCTGTTATTATTTTATGGGTCATTTGGATTTTGGTGAAGCAGTTTTCGTTTTTCTTCTTGTTGGTGCTCCAGTTGTTTTTGTTCTTCTTGGCGCAGTTTTTGTTGTTGAACTTGCTGCTGTTCTAATTGCAGGCGTTCTTCTTGGCGCAGTTTTTGTGTCTGCAATTGCTGCTGTTCTAGTTGTTGACGTTCTTCTTGGCGCAACTTTTGGTCTGGATCTACTTGTTTCATTTTGCTTTCCTTTCAAATGCAAGTCTTATCCAGGTTGCACATAGACTCGCAGATAGTGTCTGATGCCTGGCCATTTTTCGATCTGTGCAATTTCGCAGGCGCTTTGATTGGCGTGCATCCTTAGTATAAGCCTTATTCAAATTTGCAAGCCTGCTGTATCAATAAATTTTTTGCAGATGATCCAACGCAAGTCAAATGATTATGGAATGCAAGCAGATGCTTCCAGCGCAGGAAAGCGCGCATCAGGTGATGCAGGAATTGGGAAGAAAACACAGTTATCGGAGTTGATATTCTGTACGGTGATATTTTCTACAACTTGCCCGGCTGTAACAGTGAGTGAATTGATGCCAATGGATTTATCGCCATAGGCGGATGGTCTGTAAAATCCCGCGGCGCTGCCGCCTTCACTTCCTAGCGGGAAGGCAAATATTTGATAGGTTCCAGGAGCAACTTGCCATTCAAAGGTGGAAACGAAATCACCGCCCGGTACTTCCAGATAATACCAATGCTCAGCGCTAACAAAATACATCATGGAAGTAGGAGTTGGTGGAGCTTGGTAGGTGATCGTTCCGCGAATAGTTGCTAGGGTTTCTGTGGTAGGCACTGCAATGGTTGGTTCTAATGCCGCACAGTTTGTAGGGTCAATGGCTGGGAATCGTCCATCAGGCGAAGCAGGAAGCGCTGTTGTTTGGCATGGGTTTTGAGGAGCCGCAAATTTGAGCAACATCTCGCTGACGGTTTGCCCTGCTGATACTGTGACAGTCCCGAGCGTTCCATCGGCATTCAAATACGCCGCCGCCATCGGACCATCAACTTGGCGCGCGTAGATTTGATAATTTCCAGCTGAAACTTGAATCTCGAAAGGAGTAGCGCCATCGCTGGCGGCTAATTCCCGCGTGAACCATTGACTTGGGTCGTTGATGTTGACTGCATAGAATACAGTTGCAGGTGTTGGCGGACCTTGAAATTCAACGCGTCCGTTGATCACACCCATTGCCGCAGTGGTGACAGTCTCCTGTATCACAACGGGTATGCTGGTTGGGGCAGGAGTTGGCGCAGGAGCACAGCCTGCCATAACCAGAGCGGAGATAATACAGATAATTAACCAGGGGATAGTACGTTTTGTTTTCAATGTATAACTTCCTTTTCGTTTGTCGAATAATTTTTCAAAAATAATTCAGTATACGTGGAAATATTCAGTCTCGAATTCCCCAACATCGTGCGGACTAAAGATTATAGACAGGCGGCTGGGTCTGCAACTTCGATGCGCGTGATCGTTTCGATGCGATGATAGGTATCTGTATCCGCCGTGGCATCTAGAAGAGATTTGTAGTTATAAAATGCGACTTGATAACAGGTATTGACTTGTGCGAGATCATAAACTTTTGGGTTGACTACGAAGTCATAATTCACCTGACCTGTATTGGTTTCCAAAATATAAACTGTGCAAGTATTTCCGTCGTCGCAGCCTGATGTTCCGATGATTTTATTATTCAATCGCACATTGACAGTTTCTGCGCCGGAAGAGAAGGATGCAAGCGAGAAGGCAGTGGTAGCGCAGCCAAAGGTCAGCAGCACGAGACTGCAAACAGCCATTACGATTCGCGCACCTTTGCTTTGTTTTTTTTGAAATACGGCGGCAGCTAGCGCGGTAATGCCAAGCACGCCCATGAAGAGGATTGATACGATTGGTCTCATAAATACCAACAAGAAACTAGTTGAATAGATGATAGTGCCCATGCAGCGCCTCCGATTTTTTCTTGATTATATGTTCCTTTTTCTATCGAGGATATGCCCTAATGGTCATCTCAACCAGGGCGCGGACAATTCCCCAGCTCAAAAATTAATACCGCCCGCCGCCCTCCCCCAAATGCGACAATAAAAAGTATTCAAAAAATTGTGTGTATTCAGTTGTCGTATTTGGGGGAGGTGCCCGATATAGGGCGGAGGGGCGTACGGATAAAAACAATATACTCTGTCACTGGAGAGTAAAAAAACGCCCTGATACTAGGACGTCATAAATGGGGTAGAAGAGATTTTGTATATTACTGCCCGTTTTCATGTAATTAATAGATTTATGAGAGATTATCCAAAGGTATTGACAAGCTGTACAAGTGATATAAAATACTGACAATATATGTGCAAAACATGTGCAAATATATAACAAATTTAGAATGAAATGGAGATCGAAAATGAAACGTTTTTCAAAGTTCGCAATTCTATTGGTAGCTGCCTCCCTCGTTATGGCAGCCTGCGCTCCCGCAGCGACCCCCTCACCTGAACCAACAGCCATGCCGGAACCTACCGCCGCTGAGCCAATGCTCAAGGATATCGTTGATACCGCTGTTGCTGATGGTCGTTTTACCACACTTGCAGCTGCGTTAGGAGCCGCTGGGTTGGTTGATACACTCAAAGGCGAAGGCCCTTTCACAGTTTTCGCCCCTACTGATGATGCATTTGCTGCTTTGCCTGCCGGAACGGTTGAGGATTTACTCAAGCCCGAAAACAAGCAAAAATTGACCGATATTCTGCTCTATCACGTAGTCTCAGGCAAGGTCATGGCTGCCGATGTAACTTCTTTGACCAGCGCGACCACCGTGCTTGGCAAGGACGTGGCCATCAAGGTTGACATGGGAAATGTGTACATCAACGAAGCAAAAGTGATCATTACTGATATTGAGACTTCCAACGGCGTGATCCATGTGATCGATGCAGTGCTCCTGCCGCCTGCCGATGCTGCTGCGGTGATGGAAAAGAAAACCATTGTTGATATCGCTGTCGCTGATGGCCGCTTCAAGACCCTCGTTGCTGCGCTCACCGCCGCCGATCTGGTTGAAACTCTGAGCGGCGAAGGTCCCTTCACGGTCTTTGCACCAACTGACGATGCTTTCGCTGCATTACCCGCTGGCACGCTTGACAGCCTGCTACTACCAGAAAACAAACAGAAGTTGACCGACATTCTGCTTTACCATGTCGTTTCAGGCAAGGTCATGGCTGCGGATGTAGTTACTCTTTCGGGCGCAACCACTGTGCTTGGCAAGGATGTCACCATCACTGTCAAGGACGGCAAGGTTTTCCTGAACGACACCGTGCAAGTCATCATCACAGACATTGAAGCTTCCAATGGTGTGATCCATGTTATTGATGCGGTTCTTCTTCCTCAATAACTCTCTCTCCTCCTCTAAAGAAGTGTAAAAAGAAAGGACGGGCAATTTGCCCGTCCTTTTGATTCCTGAATTGCTTTTGTTATGCTTTCGCGCGCCGCCGTTGAACGATGCTGTAGATCGCCAACCCAAGCACTAAGACTGTTGCGACCCAGGCGCTATTCGCCACGAGTGCGCTATCGGCTTGCTTTTGAGCGATGCCAGCGAATGACCAGACCAACACGAAGGCGTAGCCGCTGTCGCTGCGCGTGACCGTCATTGCGAGGGCGAGCACACTTGCGATCACCAGCATGATGACCGCCCAAGCCCGCGGCGCGATTCCGAATCCAGTCCAGTTGATCAAGTAAAGATAATCGGTGACGTTGGCTACTGTGGCGACGGAGATTCAGCCGAGGTAGACGCTGAAAGGAACATCCACGCTCCATTTTTCAGCATTGCTGACAGGTGTGCGCCCGACGTTTAATTTAAGATAACTGACGATGAGCAAACCGAGCAGGGTCAGCATGACAAGCACACTCAGACCGAAGATGTTGTAGTGCCAGGTGAAAAGCCAGGCCGCGTTGAATATGCCACTCAGGGCAAATAAATATCCGAGCTTGCGTAGGCGCGGACTTTCCTTTTGAGCGGTTCGAAATTGATAAATGATGAATGCGATCCAGCCAATGTAGATGATGCCCCAAATGGCGAAGACGTATCCCGCAGGGACGAAATAGACTTGAAAGCGGTCTGAGATCTCGCCTGTGTTCTGTCCATTAAGCGGCAGAGTACTGGCGAGGATGTTGACGGTCAGCGCGATGACAACGGACAGCGCATTGGCAAGTTGACGAAGTGTGTCTTTGTTCATGATGTTCTCCATAATGATATTTGCGACAGGGACAGGTTCATCATACAGCTTCTTACTGTCAATTGCTATCATAAGCGGAGGACAATCGTCCATCTCAAAAATTAATACCGCCCCCACCCGTCCTCCCCCAAATACGACAGAAAAAGTTTTTACGATAACTTAAATTAGAATGTCGTATTTGAGGGAGGTGCCCGCATGGGCGGAGGGGCGTGCAAGTCAACTAGCTCAAAAATCGTCACAATCAGGGTGAGGTCCGTCCAAATCTATCCCATCAACGCTGACTATTTATCATTATGGTATTTCTTGTTTTCCTGACGATAGTTTTTTAAATAGCGCATCAAAAATATATGAGATGTATTGAGAGCCAAAAGTGGAAAGATGGTCATCATCGCTATAAAGAGGCTGGCCATCTTTAATAGAAAGACATTTTTGCTGATCACATAAGGCTTTCCAAGGATTAATCACTTCGATAGCGGGGTTTTTTGTAACTAATTCGTCAATAGTTTTACGCACTACCTGATTTCTATCAAAATACTCATTCAATGTTGGGTCAATAATATCGTTTGCGTTTCTGCCGCTGCGTTCGGCTATAAAATAGGCGCTTGGAACATCATAGCCAATCTCTGGCACTTGGCTGACGATGACAACTTTGCGTTGCAAAGTGAGTAACTTTGCAACCGTTCGATTCAAACCTAAGGAAAACAAAACCGCATTTGTCTGGTTTTCGCTTTCTAGATTAGCTACATCTATCAGAACAACGGGCCTTCCAAATTCTGTTTTATATCGTGTCCCCTCCGCTGAAATAGCCCACCTAGCAACTAGGATAATAGTTTGCAGCTCAGTATGCTCTTCAATGAATCTGATGACAGTTTCGGAAAACATTTGGCAGTCTTTATAAGTTTTGACAATGTCAAGCAATGGGGGACAGCCCCTCTCCGCGGCCAAATAACCAGCCACACCCTGTTTTTCTGCAGAAATACCAATTCCTGTTGTCAGGGCTCTTGAGTGAGAATCTCCCCAGACTAGGAATTTTGGCAGGTTAGAATTGTGCCCGATTGGGCATGGGGGCGCACTCTTCTGTCTAATACACTCATGCCAGGGGCTTTTTTTGGAGTGAAAGTTTAAATTTTTGTTTGCATCGTATCGGCTGCGGAATCCATCGTTAAAATAAATAATTCCTCCAATGACAGCCGTAACGGTCATAGTAAGGATTGCATAACTGAAAATCTGCTTTCTTGTTAGGAAATTTATTTCACGAAAGGGCGTTTCAATAAAGCGCCAAGATAAAACGGAAATAACAAAAGTTGTCAATAGCACAATAACTATTTGACCAATTGTCAGTGGGTTGATGGCATAATACTTGGTAAATACAATAATGGGCCAGTGCCAGAGATAAAGCGAATAGGAGATTTGTCCAATAAAGACAGCCGGGCTCAAACTCAAAACACTCCTGGTCCATGAGCTGCCATTTGTTCCGCTATAAATGATTAGCGCCGCGCCCAATGTCGGCGGGAGCGCAGCTAGACCCGGAAAGAGCGTATAGTCTGAATAGGCCACGACGCTTGTGAGGATCAAGCCCAATCCAACCAGTCCCAATCCATTCCGAAGAGATTGATTGACTTGCATCGGAATGATATTTAATGCAAGAACACTCCCCATTAACAATTCCCACGTGCGCATGGGAGCCAAATAGAATGCATCTTCTGGATTCTGACCAACAGCATAAATGCTCCACGCAAATGAGGCAACTGCAATGGAAATCATGATTAGCGGGAGTTTGGATTTGAAAAAGCGAACCACTAGGAAAACGGTCAGCGGAAAGAATATATAGAATTGTTCCTCTACCGCAAGGGACCAGGTGTGCAATAATGGTTTGAGTACGGCAGAACCATCAAAATATCCTGTTTCGCCCCAGAAAAGTATGTTTGAGTAAAAGAAAGTTGCTGCTACTACGCTTTTACCAAAGTCTAAAAAGTTTTTCGCATCATAAAGCCAGGCGCTAGCCAAAACCGTGAATGCAACCAACGCAAAAAGAGCAGGGTAAATACGCCGAATGCGGCGTTCGTAAAATTTGAGAATCGAAAATTCATTTGCGCTAACTTCCCTGAGAATGACGCTTGTGATCAGGTATCCGGAGATGACGAAGAAAATGTCAACACCTACATAGCCGCCAGAAAATATGTTGAATCCTAGGTGGTAAAAAACAACAGGTAAAACGGCAATAGCTCTCAGTCCATCGATATCGGCACGGTATCTTAATTTCATCTACAAATCCATGATCTTTAATGTTTTCATATTCACTTCTTCCTACAACTTCGCGAACCTGCTCACCACCTTCGCCCCTCCCGCAGGACGATCCATCACGCCGCCTTGATGAATTAAAATCGGCGTGCCTTCCTTCATATAAGCAAATTCTACAAACGCCTGACCCGTAATAAATCTCTGCCCATCAATCGCGCAGGATGTGACGAAGCCAATACGTTCGCCGTTTGCATTTACTACGGGGTCGCCGTTGTGTGCCATGCGCGTGCGTTGCTCATCAAATGTAAAACGGATCACCGCGCCTTTGCGTTCTTTCTCGCGTGCCACATAAGCGTCACGCCCAATGAACCACGGCTTGTATGTTTTGACATAAGAACCGAATCCACCTTCAGCAACACCCAAATCACGTCCGCCTGTAATCGCTAATTGTGAAGGTGGTTGAGTAGCCCCGTGCTCTTCGGGGCGTATCGAAACCACAGAGCCCAATCCCATCTCATGACCATACAATGGCAAGCCTGCTTCTGTGCGTAATGAATCTCTTGCACCCAAACCAATCGGTTTGACTCCAAACTGCTCGCCAGCTTTCAGTACTGCATTCCAAAAGTCAACGGCGCGTTCAGGGTGGACGAATAATTCAAAAGCAAGCTTCTCGCCAGTGTAACCTGTGCGTGAAACGATTAAATCGAATCCGCCAATCACAGCATCGCATAATTCTGTGCGCTTCAACTTCATGATGTTCGCACGCGTCTTATCGTCCACGCCCATTGCGAATAACACGTCACGTGATTTCGGTCCCTGAAGCGCAAGATCAACTCGCATCGCAGAACCAGCTTTCGGGTCGCGTAAGTTGCGGATGTTCGCTTCATATCCATATGTGCGCGACCACGGTCTGTTGTTATCAATTTTAACTTTTCCATCACGCACACTTTCGAGCCACGTGCGATCTTTATCATCGTTCGATGCGTTTACAACCACCAAATAATTATCCCATCCGCGGCGATAGACGAGCGTATCATCAATTACATCTGCATCGGGCGTTAAGAAATGTGAATATAAACTTTCACCGGGCTGCAGTCCGCCGCAGTCATTTCCGCAGACCGCATCCAAAAACGAAGCAGCATCCGCGCCGCGTACATCGTAGACGCCCATGTGCGAAACATCAAACAGTCCCGCCGCGTTTCGTGTTGCAAGATGTTCCTCAAAAATTCCCGTGTATTGCACAGGCATTTCCCAACCTGCAAATGGAACCATTCTGCCGCCGCTTGCTTTATGAGTTTCATACAATGCCGTGCGTTTAAGCGGACTCTCAGATTCATTCCACTCAAAAGGCGGCAGCGCTTCATTCTTTAACTGAGAGCTGGCTCCAACAAACCAAGGCTTGACTCCACCCTTGAGCGGGGGAACGGTGGCACGTAAGGGTGAAGCATGCTTCGCCCTTACAATTTCATTCACCACAAACGCCCCAGGTATTCGCTTTGCTGAAAAATCTTTTGTGCCATCTAAATTAAAAGATGTATATCCATCAGATAAATCTCTCAACCATGTCGCTACTGCCGAAGCATTTTTTACAGGCACTTGCAATTGATAGGTGATGTTGTCCATATTCTTCAACAATCCCTTAACAACACCTTTGGGAGTTGAAATAGATGTGATTTGTGTTTTGCCTTTCGTCAATGCTGAAAGATCAGATGACATTGCAAAATCCAAGACCTGACGAATGCGCTGTCCACTTAATTCATATACGCCTGTCGTGGCTTTATCATCTATATAATAAAAGTGAGGGTAACCACTCTTTGTTGGTTTAAAGTCAATGCCCGCAGACTCGCTTAATTTTCTAATCTTTAACTTCGCATCATTCAACACATTGAAATCTAATTTTGCGCGGCGTTGTTTTCCTTTTTTGACAGTATCCACGCTATGCGGAGCACAAGCAATTAACACATCCGCCATGATATTGGCGAGTTCACGAGTCTTCTTCTCATCGAATCCGCGCTGGGTGATCCACGGTGTTCCCAAACGAATACCCGAAGGATCCATGGAGTTTTTATCGCCAGGAATCGTATTGCGATTAACGACAACCCCGATAATATCCAAAATACGCGAGGCTTGATCGCCGCTGAGTTTTGTGCCATCTTCACCGACAACACTGGTGCAATCTACATTGACCAAATGAGTATTCGTGCCGCCAAATGGCACGCGCAATCCGCGCTTTTTGAATTGGTCTGCCATGGCTTTTGCATTTTTGAGAGTCTGTGCCTGCAGTTGTTTAAACTGCTTGGTTTGAGTCAGCTTGAAGGTTAAGGCAAGAGCCGCGAACACATTAACATGAGGTCCGCCTTGTTCACCGGGGAAGATGGCTTTGTCGATCTTCTTCGCAATACCCGCATCGGTTGTCATCAACACTGCGCCGCGCGGTCCATCAATTGATTTGTGCGTAGTGGACATGACCACATGCGCGTGTCCAATCGGCGAAGGTATAACACCTGCCGCAACCAACCCGCCGATGTGCGAGATATCGGTCAACAAATACGCGCCGACTTCATCTGCAATTTCTCTAAACTTCTTCCAATCAGGAACCCATGAATAAGATGAATAACCTGCGATTAATAATTTTGGTTTGTGCTCCAATGCCAAAGCACGCACAGCGTCGTAATCAATTTTTTCGTTTTCATCAATCGTGTAATGCACCGCTTTGAACCACTTGCCGCTTCTATTTACAGATGAGCCATGTGAGAGATGTCCGCCGTGCAGTAGATTTAATCCCATCACCGTATCGCCGAGATTAATAAGCGCGTGATAGACCGCATTGTTGGCAGGTCCGCCAGATAAGCCTTGCACGTTGACGAAGATTTGACCGGCTGTGATTCCATTAGCGGCGAAAGTTTGCGCGGCACGGCGGCGAGCTAGGGCTTCTACTGTGTCGGCATATTCCACGCCTTTGTAATAGCGCGGGTCACTATTGCGGCGATAATTTGCCAGCCGCGCGGGATAATCTAAAATTTCTTCATCATCCATCCAGCGTGTATCCTCATCGGGATAGCCTTCTGCATAAATATTTTGAAACGCAGAAGACAACGCTTCACGCACCGCCATCGGGGCGGTTGATTCGGATGCAATCAGAATCAACTTTCGGTATTGTCGCTCGGCTTCGAGCTGGGTTAAATCAAATACATCTTTATCAAGCTTTTCAAGCGAACCGCGAAAAAGAAAATCGGACATGGGAAAATCTCCTAGAAAGCAGAATCAGGTTGAATTAAGGATGAAGCGTTCAAGTTGAATTGTAGGGCTTGTCGGGAAGTGGGTCAAGATAGAGAAAGACCCCCGAGTTCTTGAAGAACTCGAAGGTCTAGTATGTAGAGATTATATGAGGCGTTCGCGGTTGCTATTCATCATCATCGTCGTCATCGGGTTCGGGTTCAGGTTCGAACTGAATCACACTATTGTCTCCTTGACCTGTTTGGCGAGAGGCATCGGGCGTTATGGTATGGGTGCCTGTATCTTCAGGGAACAGCTCTTCAGAGCTAACAAATTCTCGCATCCTCGGGATAGGCGCTGACTCATTGTTGCTGGCGCGGGCGCGGAGGGTATTAATTATGTTTGCACCTCCCCATATCATAAATATCATAATAATGACACCTATTAATACAATTGAAGAAAACCGGTCCAGCGACAATGGTATTGGTGTTGCTGTGGCTGTCGGCATGGGTGTGAAGGTTGCTGCGGGGATGGGGGTGTTCGTGATTGTCGGGCTTGGAGTTAACGTCCGTGTGGGAGGGATAGGTTTTTTGGTGTTTTTTTTCTCCTTCTCGCAGGGTATGATATTT
>VFJR01000203.1 GCA_009885945.1 Anaerolineaceae bacterium | reverse complement strand
TCGTAATTCGTAATTCGTAATTCGTAATTCGTAATTCGTAATTCGTAATTCGTAATTCGTAATTCGTAATTCGTAATTCCATGAATATAATTTGTAATAAAGTCTTACGCATTGCGGATTAACTATCATGCCTCTCACCATCACCCCCCTCCTCAACATCCCCATCATTCACCAAGCTGACAACTTGGTGAACATTTTGATTCAATCTTTAATCGAAACTTCTGTTGAATTAGAAGATAATGACATTCTGGTTTTGGCACAAAAAATCGTCAGCAAAGCGGAAGGGCGTATGGTAAACCTTGCAACTGTTATCCCATCATCACGTGCGATTGAACTTGCGCAGCAAACCGAAAAAGATGCTCGCGTCATTGAATTGATTCTTCAAGAAAGTAACGAGATTCTACGCGTGCGCTCGGGTGCAATTATTGTGGAACACAAGCTTGGCTTTGTATGCGCCAATGCAGGCATTGATCATTCCAATGTAGCGGGTGATGGAAGCTCAAACGAAGAGTTTGTTTTATTGCTACCTATTGACCCTGATGAATCCGCCAAAAATATTCGCGCAGAAATACAACAACAAACAGGAAAAAAAATCGGTGTGATGATTATTGATTCACATGGCAGAGCATGGCGCAATGGCACAGTAGGATTATGCATCGGCTTAAGCGGCATTCCCGCCGTAATAGACGAACGCGGCTGGAAAGATCTGTTTGGATATACGCTCAAAGTCACAGTGGTAGGCATCGCCGATGAACTCGCCGCCGCCGCATCTTTAATGATGGGACAAGCCGCAGAAGGAACACCAGCTGTTGTTGTACGAGGATTTCCATATCCTTTAGGAGAAGGCACACTAAAAGAAATGATTCGCACAAAAGATCAAGACATGTTTCGCTAATATAATTCCAATGTTCCATTGTTATGCTTGGGGCTGAGGTAAATAAAAAAGATGAAAAACTTTCCGACAGAATATTTAGATTTAATGAAAGACGAAACCAAAGCATTTCTATTCTTGGCAACTTCGCTGAGCGACGGCTCGCCGCAAGTTACGCCGATCTGGTTCAATGTTGACGATGAATATATTTTGATCAACACCAACGAGGGACGAGCCAAAGATAAAAACATGAAGGCAAGACCCAAAGTTGCAGCCGTTATTCAAGACCCAAAAGACCCCTATCGTTACATTCAAATTCGTGGCGAGATCGCATCTTATACAACCGAGGGCGCGGACGAACACATTGATGCATTATCAAAAATATATGATGACAAGCCCTGGAAATATCGCGAGGGTCAAAAACGAATCATTTTCAAAATTAAACCCACCCACTTTGACAAACACTGATCTACACACCTTTTTGCGGACTCGCAGATCCATACGCCGCTTCAAACCTGACCCGATCCCTGATTCGGTTTTAAGCGAAATTATCAACACCGCAACATTTGCCCCCTCCGCGCATCACCGCCAGCCTTGGCGATTTTGTGTGATTAAAGATATATCTGCAAAGACCGAATTAGCAGAAGCAATGGCGGCGGAGTTTGAGCGCGATCTACGACAAAAAGATAAACTCCCTGAAGATGAAATCGCTAAATTGGCTACACGCTCTATGCAAAGGATTATCGGCGCGCCTGTTGTTATCATCCTTTGTCTAGATATGAGCGATATGGATATTTACCCAGACGAAAAAAGAAATAGCAGTGAATACCTTATGGCGGTGCAATCCACATCAAATGCAGGGATGCAATTATTATTAGCCACACATGCAGAAGGCTTGGGCGCAGTTTGGGTATGCAGTCCCCTATTTGCACAGAGCACAGTTCAAAACACCTTAGAACTTCCAAAATCATGGGAGCCGCAAGCTATGTATTTTCTTGGCTATCCTGCCGAAATAAAAGTCGAAGCTAGAGAAAGAAAACCACTGGAGGAAATCGTAAAAACGTTTGAACGTTCCAACGTTTAAACGTTTTTACGTTGGAACGTTACTTATGAAAATTACTGCATTAGCTGGCGGTGTTGGCGGCGCGAAACTGGCGCACGGACTCGCGCAAATCCTTTCCTCTAACGAATTAAGCATCATCGTTAATACCGGCGATGATTTTGAGCACTATGGATTAACAATTTGCCCAGACTTGGATACAGTCTGTTATACATTGGCGGGCTTGGCGAACCCAGAAACAGGCTGGGGACGAGAAAATGAATCTTGGCGGGTGATTGAAAATGCTGCAAAACTGGGCGGACCCAATTGGTTTCGACTGGGAGATCAGGATATTGCCACTCATCTTGAAAGAACGCGCAGACTCAAAGAGGGTCAATTGCTTTCAGAAATTACGAATGACTTCTGTAAAGCCTGGGGCATTCAACATACGATTTTTCCAATGAGCGATTCGCCTGTGAGAACAATAGTGACGACAGACGAGGGCGAGCTTGCTTTTCAGGAATATTTTGTTCACAGAAGATGTGAGCCGAGAGTCAAAGGCTTTCGCTTTGATAAAATTGAAGTCGCTGTACCCGCTTTAGGGGCGGTTGAAGCGATCACTTCATCAGACGCAATTGTGATCTGCCCATCGAATCCTTGGGTAAGCGTAGATCCGATTTTAAAAGTCGCTGGCGTGTTAGACGCAATTAAAAACAAAAAAGTTGTAGCCGTTTCACCGATCATTGGCGGAAAAACCGTGAAGGGCCCTGCCGCAAAAATGTATGCGGAGTTAGGCATTGAGCCTTCAGCCAACGCGGTGGCGAAACATTATCAAAACTTACTTAGTGGATTTGTGTTAGATACAATAGATAAAGATTTGAAAAATAATATTAATATTCCCACATTGGCTACAAATACAATGATGAATACAATTGCAGAGCGCGCGCAAGTTGCGCGGGATGTGCTACACTTTATACGGAGTTTATAAAATGACACTTTGGGCAATCGTGCCTGTTAAACCGTTACGCAGAGGCAAGTCTCGGCTTGCTGGAGTTTTATCGGAAGAAGAAAGAACCGAATTAAATCAGGAGTTACTGGAACGCACACTGGATACATTATCCACATTAAAAGAGCTGGATCAAGTTTTGGTGGTGAGTCGCGATGCGCACGCCTTAACCATTGCGCGCAATCACGGCGCGATGACCATTTTGGAAGATGGTCAATCTGAATTAAACACCGCATTGACCCGCGCAACAGTTGTGGCAAAAATAAATGCAACACGCGGCGTGTTAATTTTGCCAGCAGATCTGCCATTGGTGACGCGCGAAGATATATTAACGTTGATTGACCGCGCAGTGAAACCTCCTGTGGTTGTGATTGCGCCAGACAGACACCGCAAAGGAACAAACGCCTTATTGATGGTGCCGCCAGAATTAATTGAATATGATTTTGGCGAAGATTCATTTCAACGTCACTGCGAACGAGTTGAAAAATCGGGCGCAAGGCTGGAGGTGGTAGAACTTCCATCTCTTGGATTAGATTTGGACATGCCTGAAGATTTAGAGATGATACGGAAGCTAGATGGGTTGAAGGTTTGAAGGTCAAAAAGTTGGCATATTGAAGATATGAATTAATGTTAATAGAAAATATCTGGGTATCTCTGGTTAATATAAATACAATCACTCAACAAGGAGAATAACATGACCAAGCAACGTGTTGCCCTTTATTTGCAAGATTCACATGACCTGCGTGACGGATTGGATTACGCAAAGTACGCCGAAGAAAAAGGCTTTGAAGCCGTCTGGCAGGCAGAATCCCGTTTGGTGCGAGATGCGATCGTGCCAATGGCGGGGTATGCCGCCGTGACCAACAAAATCAAAGTTGGCTCGGGCGTGATCAATAACTGGACGCGCAACATCGGCTTACTCGCCGCAACTTTTTTAACCTTAGATGACCTTGCTCCGAATCGCATCATCTGCGGCTTGGGCGCGTGGTGGGACCCGCTAGCTAAGAATGTAGGCATTGATCGCAAAAAACCACTGACTGCTATGCGTGAGACCGTGACCGTGATGAAAAAATTGCTCAATATGGAACGTGTCACTTTTGACGGCGAGTTTATTCATGTCAACGGAATTGAATTAGATGTCGTTCACGGCAGACGCGAGCCTCGCAATGTGCCGATTATGATCGGCGCGACAGGCGATCAGATGATGGAAATGACGGGAGAAATCGCAGACGGCGCTGTATTAAATTACTGTGTTGCGCCTGAATACAACGACAAAGCCATGGAACTGCTAGATAAAGGCTTAAGAAAAGCAGGACGCAACATGGCTGATTTTGACCGTCCGCAATTAATTGTTTGTTCAGTGGACGAAGATCACGACAAAGCCATTGATTACACCAAAATATTATTATGCCAATACCTCGCCCAACAGCCGCACATTGCCAAAGCGTCGAATGTTTCAGATGATGTTATACACAGCATCCAATCCATTTTGGGCTGGCCCGCCACCAAAGAACAAATTATGAAAGCAAAAGACCTTGTGCCCGACGAGCTTGTTTATAAGATCACCGCTTCTGGCACACCCGCTGAGGCAAAAGCCAAGGTGAACGAATACATTAAACGCGGCTGTACCTGCCCCATTATGTATCCCGTCGGCGGGAATTTCAAATTGCTGATCGATACATTTGCGCAAGAATAATAATTTGCAGATTGCTTAATATAAATCTCAGCCTATTAGGACGCAGTTATTTCGGTTTCTGCGTCCAAACTTATTAACAGTAAGACATGTCGTTGCGATGGGGCCTTGTTTTTTCGCCCGAAGCAATCTGTTCTTGTCTGTCAGAGATTGCTTACTCTAAAGAGTACGATGTCGGCGCTAAAACCAAAAGCGCGGCTCGCAACGATATTTACTTTTTAGTAAAAGCGCGCAAATTCAGTTATAGACTTTTGAAAAATAATTTTGACCTCTTTAATTTATGGTATCCTCCATACAACATGATTCCCAATATCCCTACTTTAAAAATACTGCCGATCGAATCGATCATCCTGCACGAAGACCATGATAATCAACGCACATTGCCTTTGGTTGATAAATTACGATCACAAGCAATTCTGCGCAATCCGCCCATCGTCATGCCCTTATTAGACAAATCTGGCAGATACATGGTCTTGGACGGCGCAAACCGCGTCACATCTCTAAGCACCATGGAATTCCCGCATATTTTGGCGCAAGTTGTACAGCCCAACGACAAACATGTTTCACTGATGACCTGGAATCACGTCGTCTGGGGCATGAGTGAAAAAACTTTAATGAAAGATGTGCGTGCAACAGCAGGCTTGGAAACAATAAAAATAACAAATACACATAGATCAGTGAACGCCCCTCAGCATGCACCAGTGCATATCCGTACTGCCAGCGGCACATTTTATATGTGCGAAACTCCAAAGGTATTAAAAAAACAAGTAGATGCATTACATGGTATCGTCAACGCCTACAAAGAACGTGCATCTCTAGACCGCACCAGCCAAACCCTTGTCGATTCGTTTAAACCTTTATACCCAGACTTAACTGCCTTGGTTATTTTTCCTCATTTTGAAATTGAAGAGGTTCTGCATTTGGCGGGTCAAGGATACGTCCTGCCAACAGGCATAACAAGATTCACTGTCTCGCCTCGCGCCTTACATATAAACTATCCATTACACGAGCTATCCAGCGGCAAACCCATTGAATATAAAGAAGAGTATTTACAAAAATGGATTCAAGAACGCATGAAGAAAAAGAACCTGCGTTATTACGCCGAAGCCACTTTCCTCTTTGACGAATAGAAAAAAAAAGAAAACACACACCATGAATACTTTTTTCTCCAAAGACCACTTAACCCGCGCAACTCCAGAAGAAACAAAATTCGCCGCGCTGCATGTCGAGCCATATCCCGATGGATATCGCGTGCTCGTCAAAGTAGAAGTCACTCCCTTTCAAAAAAGACCGCACCTTATATTTAATATTTATAATAATGAAGACCAAGAAGTTGCATCCACTACCATCATAGAATCTCTCACCTGGAAATTTGAATTCACCATGCACATTCGCGGCGAACTTCTAAACCCATACAAAATGGAAGCCAAACTGTTTTACCCCGATGGACCCAGCGCCGAACCGCGCTATTTTTCTTTTGAAGTAAACCCGCCTCAGGCTCCCTTTCAGATTGATTCTAACTAATTGACATTCTCCATGCCCAAACATTATCTGCCCAAACTCACCCTGATCATTTTCCTGCTTTCATCTTTGCTCTTTGCCTGCACACCACAAACCACCCAAAGTGAAACCTCGGAATTATCAACAACACCCTCTACACTTGCGCCGATCGAATTTGACATCGAAGGCAAACAGGATATTCTTTTACTCTCTATTGAAGAAAACGGCTACTCCCATTTATTTCTCTACCAACCCGGCTTGCTTCCGCTCACCCGCATCAGCGGCGGAAACTGGAATGACATCACACCCGCTATCAGCCCAGATGGATCGCGCATTGCCTTCGCCTCTAATCGCGATGGATTCTATGATATCTATCTGCTGGATTTGCAAACCGGCGGCACGCAAAAGATGACAGACACCCCGCAATACGACTCATCCCCAACTTGGTCGCCAGACCTAGCTTGGATCGCCTACGAGTCCTACTACAACGACAACCTAGAAATTGCACTCCTTTCATTACAAGACGCATCTCAAGATGCCATCTACCTCACCAACGACCCAGCCTCTGACCACAGCCCGGCATGGTCACCTAATGGACGGCAAATAGCTTTTGTATCCAACCGTAACAGCAACGCAGATATCTGGATCGCCAGCCTAGACAGCGCCATCGAAACAGACCGCTACCTCAATCTAAGTAACACAGATCGCGCCTCAGAAAGCCACCCCGTCTGGTCTGCCGATGGAAATAAATTAATCTGGGCAACAGCTTCTCAAGAAATGCAGGATACGGGTATTTATCAATGGGATGCCACTCAACCAACGCTCGCCGCTCGCCGCGTCACAGAAGGAAACTGGGCAGTCTGGAATCAATCTGCTGACTTGCTGGCAATACTACTAAATGAAGCTAACGAAGAATATCTTTCGGCACACACGATCACAGGGGAATTAATGATCTCGCCCGAAAAACTACCCGGTCACGTGCGCGGTTTTGCATGGCTCAACATCGAATTACCTTCCCCGCTTCCGCAAGGCTATCAACAAGCTGCGATTTTCACACCACCCGTATTATGGCAACCCGCTGTTTTATCGCAATCGGATGTGCCTCAACAAAGATGGTATGTTGTAAGTTTGCCGGATGTACAAGCTCCCTATCCACAACTGCATGATCTTGTAGACGAATCGTTTAATGCCTTGCGCCAGCGCGTCGTAAAAGAAGCAGCCTGGGACGCCCTCACCAGTCTCGAGAATGCGTTTGTACCGCTCACTACCATGCTTGACCCCGGCTTCTCAGAAGATTGGCTATATACCGGCAGAGCCTTTGCGCTCAATTCATTAATGACCAACGCCGGTTGGATGGTAGCAGAGCGCGAAGATATTGGCACGCAAACCTATTGGAGGCTTTATATACGCGCCATGAGTCAAGATGGAAGCCACGGCGAACCAATGCATAACCCGCCTTGGGATCTAAGTGCGCGCTATAGTTTAGATACCGCTGCCTATGAATCTGGAGGCGTCTATGCACCCATACCCTCTGGCTATTGGGTAGATGTCACTTCCCTCGCTCAGGCGTATCAATGGGAACGACTGCCCTCATTATCAAATTGGCGCAATTACTATCGCGGCACACGCTTTACCGAGTTTGTTTTAACAACTAATTTGAGTTGGTATCAAGCCATGCTAGAGCTATATCCTGCAGAAGTATTAAGTACTCCTACGCGTGTTATGCCGCCAACTTTAACTCCCAGCAAAACGCCTGCCCCTTCCTCAACCGCAGGACCTTCCAGTACGCCACGTCCATCGGCAACAGCATCCAACACGCCAACCATTACATTCACGCCTGCCCCCACGTTCACCCCTGAACCTACATCCACACCGCCAACTATTATTCCATAAGGCGTGTATGAAAAAACTTTTTTTTTCAACCACCTTTCTTTTTCTAATAACCACTGCTTGCGCAATTGGCGCAAACAACTCCCCGCTAGAGATATCGCTATTGGGCACGAATCAAGTATCAGCGACGGATGAAGCGGCAATCCCTACGCCTCAGCCTTTTCAGTTTGATCTGCCCACGCCGCAAAATCCTCCAGTATTAGGCTGGCGTCCGCCTCTTTATCCTGTGCCTTGGGCTGTCTCTGCCTACGATCATTTTTACTTTCAACGACCTATCGCGGCAGATCAAATTAACTGGCCCGTTGCCGATTATCGTTATGGTGGAGTTTATTTTGGACCGAACATCGTACACACTGGTGTAGATATCCCAGCACCAGAAGGCACTCCAATTATGGCTGCCGGCGCCGGCACTATTGAATGGGCTGGCTGGGGATTTTTTTCTGGAGACCGCGAAAATATAAAAGATCCTTACGGATTGGCAGTGTCCATTCGCCATGATTTTGGCTATCAAGATCAGCAGTTATTTACGACCTATGCGCACATGAGTCAAATTGCCGCAGTGCTTGGTCAACATGTTGAAGCAGGCGAAGTGATTGGCTATGTTGGCGCAACCGGCGACACAACCGGAGCGCACTTACATTTTGAAGTGCGTTACCCAACCAATACTTTTTTCAACACGCACAATCCAGAGTTATGGACAGCCCCACCGCAAGGCTGGGGAGTCTTAGCTGGGCGGATCCTCGACGAAAAAGGAGAGACCATGCAACTGATCGAAGTGGAAGTGCGCTCAGAAGCAACACTTCAAACCAAAACTGTAAAAACATATGGAAGCCCAACCAGCGGCGTCACCGCGCTCAATGCCGACGCTGGTTATAAAGAAAACATGGTACTCGGCGACTTACCCGCAGGTATTTACAGAATCAGCTTAATCGAAGATAAACGCACCAAACAAACCTGGGTAGAAATTTTCCCCGGGCAAATTACATTTATCACTTACCAAATCGGTCTTGGCTTTTCTACGCAAGCGCCGCCCACGCCCAGCTTAAATTTTTTACCCATTGCAACACCATAAAGATACAAGGAGATTTATAAATGATAACTGCCTACCACCGCCCCAAAACGCTAGACGAAGCTTTAGAATTATTGACTCAACCAAACACCCTGCCCCTCGGCGGCGGCACGCTTCTTTCTCAGCCTCAAACTGATTCTGTCCAAGCAGTTGATCTTCAGCTTTTAGGTCTGGACTCACTAAAAACAAAAGGCAACGATTACGAAATTGGCGCAACCTGCACACTACAATCATTACTAGAATCTAAAGATTGCCCTGAAGCTCTACGAATCGCCATCAGACTCGAAGCCCCTATCAACATTCGCAACAGCGCAACAGCTGCAGGCACATTGATTGCTGGTGACGGGCGATCCACTTTTTTAACCGCCTTGCTGGCGCTGGATGCTAAAATCGATATTCGAAAATCAAAAGCCGATTCTCGAATATCTAATATCGGGGAGTTCCTTCCTCTCCGCCCAAACGGATTAATCACTTCCATCACCATCCCACTCAACACAAAATTTGCATTTGAATTCGTCTCAAAAACCCCCGCAGATACACCCATCGTTTGCGCAGCACTATCTCAATGGAACTCAGGCAGAACTAGACTCGCTTTGGGCGGCTATGGCAAGACCCCGCTATTGGCAATGGATGGCACCGAAGCTGAAGGAATAGATACCGCCGCACGCAACGCCTACCACGAAGCCACAGATGAATGGGCAAGCGCAGAATATCGCATGGATGTAGCCGCAACTCTGGCGGCGAGATGTTTGGAACGTTTGAACGTTAAAACGTTTTAACATATAGTCAACGGAAATAAATATGTCAACAAATAAAACAATAAGTTATCTTGTTTTATTCCTAATTGCGCTCAGCGCCTGGTTTCGTATCGCAACCTATGGGGACTTTAGGCTTTCTATTGGAAACGCAGATACCAACAGCTACATCAAACATGAATAAAGCATCTCTTTCAAACCAAATAATCCCCATCCTTCTATTCTTAGATGGAGCCCTCTGCGCCGCGGCAGGCATATTTGCATATCAACTTGGCATTGACCCAAATACGGATTGGGGCGCATCCCGTTATATTCTGCTGTTTGCGGGAATAATTCTGATATTAATTTCTGCTTTCTTTTTAAAAAAACCCACATTAGTTTTCAATGTAGAAAGTGCCAAGACATTGTTTCTAATCACACACATTTGGGGATTTATTTTTATTACCTACGCCTGGTTTATCACGTACGGAAACTTCAGCACGTGGAATCACACCACTCACTATTACACCCAACTCGCAGATGGGTTCAACAATGGGCAGCTTTATTTAGAGCGCAAACCAAACCGCGCACTAATCGAAACCGCTGATCTCAATGACCCAAACTCACGCCCCACCTTCGACCGTGAGATATGGGACCTATCTTTATATAAAGAAAAATTCTATCTATACTGGGGACCCATTCCAGCTTTGATCATTGCCCCTTTGCAGCTCCTTCTTGCAAGGTCTATTACCGATATTTATCTTGTTTATTTTTTTGCAATTGGATTATTAATTTTTAACACGCTTATTATCTTGAAATTGCAGCGTGCCTTCTTTCCAAAACTGCCCGCCTGGAATTTATTTATCTGCATTCCCCTGATCGGTTTCATCGCGCCCATTCCATGGTCGCTCAATATCCCGCAAGTATACGAAGCCGCCATTGGCGCAGGACAATTTTTTCTAATGGGCGGGATATATTTTTCGCTATTAGCGTTTGGTAAAACCCCGTCCCACAAAACCCATCTCTTCTTGGCAGGTTTATGCTGGGCGTGCTCGGTGGGTTCACGCGCCATTAATGTATTTTCGGTAATCTTTTGCGTGCTGTTGATCTGCTATTGGATCGCAAGCGAATCCACCAAGCCGCTCAATCTCAAAAAATATATCTGGGATATTTCTGCGCCTTTCATTCCATTAATCTTCGGCGCGCTTGCAATCGGCTGGTATAACTGGGCACGCTTCGACTCGCCTTTTGAATTTGGCTTGCGCTATCAGATCACCATCTTCAATCTTAATAAACACTTGGATTGGATATTCCAAGCAGATTATTTTTTCTTGAACTTATATCATTATCTTTTCCAGCCATTTGAATTTATATCGCAATTCCCCTTCATCAAGCCAATCATCAACACCAATTTTCCTGAGACTTATTTTTATATTGCAGGACCTGTTACAGGCTTGCTCTTCAGTGCGCCATTTTTAATCTTTACGCTGGGGCTTTTCCTTTCTAAAAACAAAGGGCATTCTACATACTATTATTTTTTTATTTCTCTTCTGGTGGGATCGTTTTTTATCAACTTCGTAACTCTACTATATTATTTTTTCAGCCAAACCCGCTTTTTAGTTGATGTAATTTCTCAAGTAGCATTGTTGGCAATACTAGGATACTGGCAATTCATCACTGTTCTTTCAAATAAAAGGCATATTGCGTTTAAACTTTTCACATACCTAGCAAACATTCTTTTGATGATAAGTATTTTTATTGGCTTATTGCTTTCATTTTCCAGCGAGACGAATCGCATGGAAACACTTAATCCTATGTTGTTTGAAAAAATAAATAGCTTTTTTACAATACCTTAAGCTTCCAATTCTGTCCAGCGATGATAGGCTTGGGATAATTCAATTTGTATTTCGTCTAAGCGATTAACGGCTTGCGTGATCAGTGCGCCTTCTTGTTGATAAAAGGAAGGCGTTTCCATCTTAAGCGTAAGCTGTCTCTGTTCTTCTTCAAGCTTTTCAATACGCTGAGGCAGTTCTGCCAGCTCGCGATTCTCTTTGTAGGTTAACTTGCGCGCGGCAGGTTTTGCATCAGACTTTGATTCTGTTTTTGAAACAGAATCAGGCTTGAGGGAGGTTGAAGCGGGGGTTTCATCAACAGATTGATTCTGCCAGTCATCGTATCCGCCGATGTATTCATTGATATTTCCGTCGGAATCTAAAATCAAAGAACTGGTGACAATGTTATTAAGAAAGGCGCGATCATGACTGACCAGCAACAATGTGCCGTCATAATCGAGCAGAATATCTTCTAGCGCTTCGAGGGTTTCAATGTCGAGGTCGTTGGTGGGTTCATCGAGAATTAAAAGATTGGCGGGCTGTGTAAAAAGACGCGCTAACAAAAGACGATTGCGCTCTCCGCCCGAAAGCGCGCTGATGGGCGCATGGACACGCTCCCGCGTGAACAGAAAATCTTCGAGGTAGCCCATCAGATTACGCGTTCTGCCGTTGATGGTGACTGTATCGCGCCCCTGCCCAACATTATCTAAAACAGATTTAGTTTCATCCAGCTGTGAACGCAGTTGATCAAAATATGCCATCTCCACATTTGTGCCATGACGAATTTCTCCGTGCGTGGGTTGAATTGTGCCCATCAAAATTTTTAGCAAAGTGGTTTTGCCTGAGCCATTTGCGCCGATAATGGCGATCTTATCTCCGCGTTGAATGGTTGTAGAAAAATCTTTGATAATAATTTTATTACTCAAAGCGCCGCCTTGAGCAGAATAAGAATAGCTAATATTTTCAGCTTCGATCACCAATTTGCCAGAACGATTCTCGGTTTGAAGCTGCATTTTCACTTTGCCAGAGAATTCACGGCGTTGTTTACGGTCTTCACGCAAACGTTTTAACGCGCGCACACGTCCTTCATTGCGCGTGCGGCGCGCTTCAATGCCTTTGCGAATCCATTGTTCTTCTTGCGCGAGTTTTTTGTCGAAGAGTTCATTTTGCGTCTGCTCAGCAGAAAGCATATCTTCTTTGCGTTTTACAAAAGTAGAGTAATCACAATCCCAATCAAATAATTTGCCGCGATCCAATTCCACAATGCGCGTGGATAATTTTTGCAGGAACATGCGGTCATGGGTCACGAACAACAGAGTGCCGCCCCAGCGTTTGAGAAAGTCTTCCAGCCAATCAATGGCTTTAATGTCTAAATGGTTGGTAGGCTCGTCGAGTAGTAAAAGGTCGGGGTTGCGCACCAAGCCGCGGGCAAGATAGACGCGGCGTTTTAATCCAGCAGATAAAGTTTCAAAATTTAGTTCGGGATCTAAATCCATGCGCGAGAGAATCTTATCCACCTGATGCTGTCTCTGCCAATGATGTTCGTCATCAGAAGTTGCGGGTGTTAATGCGTCTAAGCTGCCCTCAACAATATCGATGATGCGTCCTTTTAAATGTTGCGGCACTTCCTGTGGAAGATATGCAACGCGCATATTTTGCTGACGAGAAATACTGCCATTGTGCGGAAGAATATCGCCGTTGATCAACTTCAACAAAGTGGATTTGCCCATGCCGTTGCGTCCGAGCAAGCCAACCCATTCTCCGCGTTCGATTTGTAAATTTACTTCTTCAAGCAGGCGAGGTCCGCCAAAGCCGAGGGTGACTTCTTGTAAACTAATTAATGCCATGTAGTGAATGTCCTTTGAAGGCGCAATTGTAAGCGATAAATGAAAAGCTTTTCACCACGAAGGACACTAAGGGGCACAAAGGAATTTTGTGAGGGAAAATGTCATTGCGAACCGCGCACTTGCTTTTACGGCGACATCATACACTTTAGATTAAGCAATCCCTGATAATATTAATTCATCGCAATTGCAATCACTTCGATCTCAACATCGCATCCATCTTTGACCGTGCGGCTGATCTCTACCAGCGTGCTAACGGGCTTGATACCTTCCAGATATTCATTGCGAACAGCGGAGACTTGCGGAAACTTGGTCATATCTGTCAAAAAAATTTGAACTTTGACCACATCTTCCAGCGCCGCGCCTGCTTCACCAAGGATCAATTTTATATTTTCAAATATGTATCTGGTTTGCACTGAAATATCGTTGGGCGCAACGGGATTGCCATCTGAATCCATCGCCAACTGACCCGAGACAAAGATCATGGCTTTATCGCCTATGTCTACTTTTAAACCTTGTGAATAAGCGCCGACTGTTTTTGTAAAATTTTGCGGATTGATTTTTGTTTTCAAAGCGAATCTCCTTTTGAAAAGATTGTAAGTCAGTTAATTTATTTTGACAAACAGACTCATACCAGCGGCATTATTTCAAAGCGAGTCACTATACCGTATAATAGACTCGTGACCGATACCCGGGCTATCCCCACATCTCTCGCCCCATTCTTTCAGGAGTATGATATTGCAAAACTTACTCCTGAAGACAACTCGCACACCATTATTGAGCGCGTTCTACAATTTGGCAATCGCACAGAAATAAAATGGTTGTTCACAACTTATTCACAAGAACAAATTATTTTATGGATTGAGCAATTTGGAACAGAACGATTGCCACAACCTCATTTAAATTTTTGGAATCTTGTTTTAAACACAAGCAGATGAAAAAGATTTTTTGGAATACCATTACTCAAGATATGCGCCTTGTTTTAGGAGAATTCTTTAAAAGCAAGATTGCTGAAAATTTTTATCTCGCAGGCGGCACTGCGCTTTCGCTACAGATTGGACATCGCCATTCAATTGATCTAGATTTATTTTCCCCAACAGAAGATATTCCCAGCATACGAGCAGGGCTTGAGAACTCGCTCTCGGTGCTAAAACCTGAATTAGCAGATGCATCTTGGGGAAACCTTGTTTATATTGCAAAAAATGTTCGAGTGGGTTTTTACGGATATGGATATGCAATGATAAGCCCATTGATAGAAGAAGAAACTTCTCGCCTTGCTTCAATTGAAGATATTGCGCTGATGAAAATGGATGCTTTACTATCAAGGGCTAATCGCAAAGATTTTTATGATCTTTACTTTATCTGCAAGAATGTGCCATTGCGTCGTTTGCTAGACAAAGCGCCTCAAAAATTCCCTTCGGTTCGAGATTTTGAAATCCAAGTCGTTAAACGATTGGTTTACTTTGCTAGCGCTGAACACGATCCCGAACCGAGCTTAACAAGACCAATATCATGGCAAACCGTAAAAGACTTCTTCATCAAACAAGCAAAAGAAATTGAACAGGATTGGTTAAGATGACCCTGCCCCTCAACCAAATCTTACAAGGTAATTGCATTGAGATTCTCAACTCGCTGCCCGAGAATTCGGTGGATCTAATCTTTGCTGACCCTCCCTATAATCTACAATTACAAAATGATCTCTTCCGCCCCGACATGAGCAAAGTAGATGCAGTGAATAATACTTGGGATAAATTTTCAAGTTTCGCAAAATATGATGAGTTCACTCGTAACTGGCTACACGCTGGTAAAAGAGTCTTGAAAGACAACGGCACAATTTGGGTGATTGGCTCGTATCACAATATTTATCGGGTCGGCTCAATCATGCAGGACTTGGGATTCTGGATTCTCAACGATGTGATCTGGCTCAAGACCAATCCCATGCCAAATTTTCGCGGCGTGAGATTCACGAATGCACATGAAACTATTTTATGGGCACAGAAAAAGCAAGGCGCAAAATACACTTTCAACCACAAAGCCATGAAAGCCTTGAATGATGACCTGCAAATGCGAAGTGATTGGGTCATTCCAGTTACGAAAGGCAAGGAAAGAATCAAAACCAAGGGAGTCACTGCCCATCCCACCCAAAAGCCTGAGGCGTTGTTATATCGCGTGATTCTTTCTTCCACAAATAAAGATGATCTTGTGCTTGATCCATTTTTTGGGAGCGGCACCACGGGTGCAGTGGCAAAAATGCTGGGACGTAATTTCATTGGCATTGAACGCGATAAGAAATATGTCAAAGTAGCGCAGAAGCGAATTGACGCGGTGAAATTTTCAGATGCAGAAAGCTTGGATGTCACTCCGCTCAAACCAAAGCGGGTACCGTTTGGCAACCTGGTTGAAAGCGGTTTGCTTAATATTGGCGAGACGCTTTATTTCGAGAATAAAAAAATCACAGCAAAAATTCTTGCAAATGGTCATCTTAAATGCGGGAAAACAATCGGCTCAATTCACTCAGTTGCAAAGTCTTTGATGAACGACTCCCCTGTCAATGGCTGGGATGTCTGGTATTTTAAAAATAAATCTGGTACATTAATATCTATCAATGAGCTTAGGCAGGAAATTCTTTCATTAAAATAACTCCAGTATGTCGAACAGCAAGCTGTTCGACTCCAGAATTAAAGGAGAGCGCATGAACATCACACTTAAGATCAATGGCATTGAATTAATTATCGAAGCCGCGCCATCTACAACTTTGTTGGCGGCTTTACGCGGGCTTGGCTTTCATGGCGTGAAGTTTGGGGATGAAGGCGGGCTTTCTGGTTCGGACACTATTTTGATCAATGGCAAGCCTGTTAACGCGGGTTCTATTTTGGCGGCGCAGGCTGAGGGGCATGACATTGCTACCATCGAAGCCTTGGGCGAACATCCAGAACAGGGTTGGAAAACAACCGAAGGTTTACATCCACTGCAAAAAGCGTTTGTTGAATCGGGCGCCATTCAATGCGGGTATTGCACGCCCGCGCAAATTCTTGCGGCGAAAAGTTTGCTGGAAAAAAATCCAAATCCAAGTGAAGCTGATGTGCGCGAGGCAATCTCTGGCGTGTTGTGCCGCTGTACGGGCTATCTTAAACCTGTGCAAGCTGTGCTTAAAGCCGCCGCAGATTTACGGGGCGATACGCCCATTGAAATGGATTCAATTAATTGGGATTTCGGAACGCTCAAGCCTGACTCTCCTCTATCAGACGCCCCCGCTTCTTCTTCCACCGATGTGCTGATTCGGCCAAAGGTAGTTGTTGCTCCCGAAACGCAGGGTTGGCAAACCGTGGGCAAGCCTGAGATTAAAGTAGACGCGATAAAACTTGTGCAAGGCAAACCCGCTTTCACTGCAGATTTTGAAAAACGCGGCATGTTATATGCAAAGGTTTTACATTCGCCTCACGCTCATGCAAGAATTAAAAAAATTGATACCAGCAAAGCCAAAGCCTTAAATGGAGTTGCGGCTGTGTTAACTTGGCAGGATATTCCGCGAGTGGTGTATTCCACTGCGGGGCAATCTGACCCGATCCCTGGACCGTTGGATACGTTTTCTTTGGATCATAAAATGCGCTTCGTTGGTGACCGAATAGCTTTCGTGGCGGCAGAAACGGCTGAGATCGCAGAAAAAGCTTTAGGGTTGATCGAGGTAGAGTTTGAGGTGTTGGAAGCGCTGCTTGATTCGAGGCAGGCAATCGGGAGTCCGATCCGTATACACGATGAGCCTGAATACGTTAATTTTGCAGACTCGAATGCAGAGAAGAATCTCGCGGCACATATTCGAATCGATATTGGTGATGTTGAAAAAGGATTTGCCGAAGCAGACGAAATATTTGAAGCTGAGTATGAAGTGCCAAAAGTTCAGCAGGCGCATATTGAACCGCATGTGTGCGTGACCTATTGGGACGAAGATGACCGCCTGGTGATTCGTACCTCTACGCAAGTGCCCTTTCATGTACGGCGAATGCTCGCGCCTGTTTTAGGTTTGCCAGTTAAAAGAATCCGCGTGATCAAACCTCGTATTGGCGGCGGCTTTGGCGGCAAACAGGAAGTATTGATGGAAGATGTTGCCGCGCATTTGACGATTGCAACGAAACGGCCTGTACTCTATGAATATACACGCGAAGAAGAATTTATTGCGGCGCGTTCACGGCACCCGATGCGAATTAAAATGAAGACAGGCGTAAAGAAAGACGGCACGATCACAGCCAATGAAATGTTCGCGCTTTCTGATACGGGCGCGTATGGTTGTCACGCACTGACCGTGACCGGCAATACCGGGCACAAAGCCATGGCGTTATATGTCGGCGACGGCACATATCGTTTGTCGCCGAATATTAGGTTTTATGCAGACGTGGTATATACCAACACGCCTCCTGCTGGGGCTTTTCGAGGCTACGGCGTACCTCAAGGCTACTGGCCGCTTGACCGTCACATGGAAAAAATAGCGCGCGCAATGGGCTTTGACCCGATTGATTTTCGTTTGAAGAATGCGATTCGCCCTGGAGAATATCATCCATTTTCAAAAGCATGGAACGAAGGGCGCGAACCAAGACCTGAGATCATTCAAACCGTCGGCTTGGAACAATGTGTGGCACAAGGCAGGGCGGCGATTGGCTGGGATGATAAATATGGGAATGAGGAATGGCGCAGATCTGGGTCGAATGTCACAAGTCAAAGGTCAGAACAGACTTTTGACATTCGACCTTCGACAACCAGAAAAGGAATTGGTATCGCAATGGTCATGCAAGGCACGGCAATTCCCTATCTGGATATGGGCGGCGCTTCTATTAAGATGAATGATGACGGGTCGTTTAATTTATTGGTCGGCGCAACCGATTTGGGGACGGGCTCGGATACGGTGCTGGCGCAGATGGCGGCGGAAGTGTTGGGCGTACCGATTGAGGATGTGATCTGCTACTCATCGGATACAGATTTCACGCCATTTGATAAAGGCGCATATGCTTCCTCTACTACTTATATTTCTGGCACGGCGGCGGTGAACGCGGCGAAAATTGTAGCTGAGAGAATTAGAGTACGCGCGGCAATGATGATGAACCAACGTTTGAACGTTCAAACGTTCGAACCGTCAAGTGTTAAACTTGCAAATCGCTGCGCTACATTTCCTGACGGACAAACAATCTCAATGGCAGAGATCGCCCTTGATTCACTGCACAAAAATAATCAGGAACAGATCATGGGCGTGGCGAGTTATGTCTCGCCTGTTTCGCCGCCGCCGTTCGCGGCTCAGTTTGCAGAAGTGACCGTGGATACTGAAACGGGTCAAGTAACTGTAGATAGATTGGTAATGGCAGTGGATTCTGGAATTATCATTAATCCGCTGACTGCCAGCGGACAAATTGAAGGCGGTATGACTCAGGCATTGGGATATGCCGTTTGCGAAGAAATGCGCTATGATGCTAAAGGCGTTGCGCTGGAACGAGACTTTGATCGGTATCACATCTTCCGCGCAGATGAAATGCCAAAGTTGGAAACTATTTTTGTGGAAACATTTGAGCCGAGTCACCCATTTGGTGTGAAGGCTGTAGCAGAAATTCCAATGGATGGCGTAGCGCCTGCGGTGGGCAATGCGATCTTAGATGCAATTGGGATTAACATTGATGTAATCCCTGTGACACCGGAGAAAGTTTGGAAGGCGATCCAGCGTCAGTAAACAGAATCAAGGTAAGGCGAAGAAGGACGCGGGTATTTTTAAAGTAAAATAATAATTATTTTGTAAAGTAACTGACCTTACGCACTTTTACTCAAAATTGATGTCTTTGCGAGCCGTACTCTTAGTTTTGGCGACGAATCAATCTCGGGTACACAAGAACAGATTGCTTCGGGCAAAGAACAAGAACGCCCTCGCAACGACATGGCTTTTTGCGCAAGGTCAGTTAAGTAAGTTTAGGCAGAACGTCAGCTCATTAAATAAACTTATCTTCAACTATTCTATTGGGCATATTTCACATAGCGATGACTCTTCAAGGATTTATCAACTTCAGCCCTTATTTTCTACTTGCCCTACTTTTGCTGGGCGGGCTGTATATCTTGTTGCGCCGCCAGCCAAAAAGTGAATATATGCGCGACAAGGTTTTTGAAGCGATCATTGACCCCGTGGTTATCTTGAATCGCGAAAACAAAATCGCGGATATTAACAGTTCAATGCTGAATTTGTTGGGCAAAACGCAAAAAGAGGTAATGGGACAGTTTGCCAAAGATGTCTTTGAAAACTTCCCCATTCCGATCAACCAATATATCCATGTATCCTACGGACGCACAGAAGCGGTGTATGAATATGGCGGCTTTATGATTCATTATGAGTTGACGGTCTGGCCAATTTATAACGCGCGCAAAGAAACCATCGGGCGCCTTTATATGTCGCATGATATTACCGCACTCAAACAATTGGAAAGTGATCTGCGTAAATTAAATCTCCAGCTGGAAGACCGCGTTTTAGCGCGTACCTATGAACTGGCAGAAGCATATGACACCACACTGGAAGGCTGGGCGCGCGCACTTGAATTACGAGACAAGGCAACAGAAGGACATTCGCGCCGTGTAACCGATACGTCTTTAAAGGTTGCCGTCGCGATGGGCTTTGGCGGAGATGCGCTGGAGCAAATTCGGCGCGGGGCGCTGTTGCACGACATTGGTAAAATGGGGATTCCGGATAACATTTTGCACAAGCCAGACAAGTTAACAGAAGCAGAACGCGAACTTGTTAATCAACATCCTGAAATTGCGTATAAATTACTTGCGCCGATTCCATTTTTAAAGAAAGCGCTCGATATCCCTTATTCACATCACGAAAAATGGGATGGCACCGGCTACCCGCAAGGGTTGAAAGGTCATGCCATCCCGATGGCAGCGCGTATCTTTGCTGTTTCTGACGTGTGGGATGCACTCATTGCAGATCGCACATATAACGAAGCTTGGTCACGAGAAAAAGCGGTGGCATTTTTTGTTGAAAATGCAGGAAAACATTTTGACCCGCGCGTAGTGAATGTTTTTCTTAGGCTTGTTGAAAAAGGGGAGATATAAGGAAGCTTGCAAGTAATCCTGCGCCGAGGACGGCGCATGGAGCAAGATCATCTACAAAATTTTTGCACACCCGAGATATAATCACAATTATGCAAAATCAAATTTACGTGATAGGACACGTCAACCCAGATACTGATTCGATCGCCGCCGCCATGGGCTACGCCTGGCTATTGCGCGAACGCGACGGCGTCAACACTATTCCTGCGCGCGCTGGGGCGCTCAACCCGCAAACTTCATGGGTACTTAAAACACTTAACCTAGAAGCGCCTATTTTGCTGAGCGATGCATCGCCGCGTTTTGAATCTATTATGACTCGGCTGGATACCATTCGTCCAGATGCGCCGCTTGGCGCGGCGTGGACTTTAGCAAGCAAGACCGGTGGGCTGGCTCCAGTGGTGGGTGATGACGGCAAACCTTATGGCATTATCAACGGCATGAGCTTATTTAAATATTTTAGTGAAACGCTCGGTCCCAGACCGGGCGAAACCACCGTACGCGAGATGATGTCGGCAGAATCTAAAGATGCGGCGGATACGAATGTGCCGAAATTTGTTGTCAACGCGCACATTCGCGATTCGCTCAATAAAATTTTGCGCGATGTATATAATGATTATTGGGTGGTGGACGAACATGGCGTTTATATGGGCATCGCGCATCAGCGTGAGGCGCTTAACCCGCCGCGTTTAAAAATAATTCTGGTAGATCATAACGAGCCGCGTCAGGCGATTGCGGCGCTGGAAGAGGCGGAGTTGTTAGAGATTCTTGATCATCACCGCTTGGGCAATCCTTATACGCATCAGCCGATTCGCTTTACGGTGGATGTTGTGGGCTCGACTTCTACACTGGTAACAGAACTGACCGCCGAAGCTGGACTCTCCATGCCGCCAGCTCTCGCTGGCACGCTTCTGGCGGGGCTGGTAGCGGATACGCTGATCCTAACATCGCCTACAACAACGCCGCGCGATCATGCGGCGGCAGAACGATTATCGCGCTGGGCATTTGTGGGCGGGAGTCCACTGAAAGGGGAAACAATTGAATCATTTGGCAAACAAGTTTTGAACGCCGGCGCAGGGCTTTCGAATCGCACAGCGGAAGAGATCGTGAGCACAGATGTAAAAGCATTTGAAGGCGGCGGCTTGAAATTTGCTGTGGCGCAAGCAGAGGTAACAGACCTAGTGCAGTTGACAGAACATTTAATGCCTTTGCAAACTGCGCTGGATCAATTGCGCGATAAGAATGGTTATAAATTTACGATGTTGTTGGTGACAGATGTTGTGCGAGGCACAAGCCGTTTGTTGATCTCAACGAATGCGCCGCCCATTTTGGAAGACCTGCCTTATAAGCCTTTGCCTGATGGGACGCGTGACGCGCAAGGGGTAGTATCACGCAAGAAGCAATTATTGCCTGCGGTGTTGGGGTTGTTGGAGAAATAGTTGGGTAGGTAGATAGTTGGGTAGGTAGGTAGTTTGATAGTTGAGTGGTTAGGTAGGTAAGGGTTAAAAGAGGTTTGATGCAAATTAGTGCGATCATTCAGGTGGTTTCTGCTAGTGCGATGATCTTGGGTATCTTCTTTGGGATTCTCAATTTGAGAAATTTCCAGAAGATGCGCAAGCGTGAGGCGGCAATCCCTTGATAAATTCGTTTCAGACGAATGAATTTATCAAGGGATTGTTATATGTGCTTGAGCTTGAGAGCGCGCCTACCAAACAAGAGATCGATGAATTGTCGCAGGATAGCTATCTTGCTTTTTATATGTTATTGGGCACTTGGGAACGTTTGGGCATTTTGGTGTACCGCCGTGAGATCGATATTACGATGGTGGAGGATGCTTTCAGCGGTCCTATTTTAATTTCGTGGGGGAAGCTGGAGAATTATGTTTTGGAGGTACGTTCTGCTTGGAAGAGGGATGGGGCTTTTGAGTGGTTTCAATGGCTGGCTGAGCGGGTGCAGGAACGTGAGCATAAGTTGAAGCCGCCGCCTGCGTATGTTGCGTTTAAGAATTGGAAGCCTTAAGGAAAATCTTTTTTTAACCGCCATCCTCTAAAGAGGGCATAGGCGCAAAAGAACGCCAAGTTTTGATAAGACGCAAAGAAGAGCACTTGGCGCAAGGTTACTCGCAAAACGCCGCCGAGGACGGCGGCTGGAGCAATAGAACACTAATAAGACTTACGCAAACATCTGTTTTAACCAGAGATAAACGGAGATAAACAAGATAAAACCAGTTTTTATCAGCTGCCTTGCGAAGTTCTGACTAAGGGGAAATAAAGATTCTGTGTAAGTTGCGCGTTCTGTGCAGTTGAAGGTTCATAAATATAAATCATTGAAATCATTTAAGCACGGATTAATTTGTTCATTAGCGTACTCTAAAGAGCACATAGCTAATGAACTCCAAAAAAGGAGAATGAAATGACAAGAACTCATTTTAAGAACGCGACGATCATTAATGGGACGGGGAGCAAGCCAATTGAGCGGGGGTTGGTGGTTGTGGATGGGGAAAAAATAATGTACGCGGGGCAGGCTGAGGCGTGGAAGGAGGCGGGGGACGTATCTATTAATGAGATTGATTTGACGGGTAAATTTATGATGCCGGGCTTGATCGATTGTCATGTGCATATTGTGGCAGAGAGTTTGCCAGATAGTACGATGACGGGTCCTTTGGGGTGGACGGCGCTGGTGATGTTACGTCACGCGCAAAACACTTTGGCTGCGGGGGTGACGACGATTCGCGATGTGGGCGGGCGGCATCATTTGGAATTTTCTTTGAGGAAGGCGATGGAGGTGGGTTTGTTTGCGGCGCCAAGGATGGCTTTGGCGGGCAAATTACTTTCGATCACTTCGACTGGGAATGAGTATTATGACGGAATGTATCGTGAAGCTGACGGCGTGGATGAGGTGCGGAAGGCGGCGCGTGAGCAGTTGAAGGCGGGGGCGGATTTAATTAAGGTGATGGCGACTGGGGCTGTGCTTTCGCCGGGGGAGAAGCCGGGCGCGGCGCAGTTTGAGATGGAGGAGATTCGGGCGGCGGTGGTGGAGGCGGCAAAGCTGGGCAAGGTGGTGGCGGCGCACGCGCATGGTATTGATGGGATTCGCAATGCGGTGGAGGCGGGGGCGAGGACGATTGAGCATGGTACTTATTTGCATCAGGATAAGCGGGTGATGGAGAAGATGGCGAGGGAGGGTGTTTTCCTTGTGCCGACTTTGAAGGCAGGCTTTGATGTGATTGATGGCAATAAGCCGGGGATTCCGGATTGGATCATGGAGAAGAGCAAGCAGACGCAGGAGGAGGCGTTTATTTCTTTGAGGAGGGCGAAGGAGATGGGTGTGCCGATTGCGATGGGGACGGATGCGGCGACTCCTTATAATTTTCATGGTGAGAATGCGATGGAGTTGGTGTATATGGCGCAGGTGGGCATGACGGCGATGGAGTGTATTGTGGCTTCTACTCAAAGCGCGGCGAAGGCTTTGGGGTGGGAATCCACTTTGGGGACGTTGGAGGCGGGCAAGTTGGCGGATCTGATCGTGCTGAAGAAGAATCCGCTGGAGGATTTAAGATCTTTGGCGGATCGGAAAAATATCGAGTTGGTGATGCAGGGCGGTAAGGTGGTGGCGCGGGAGTTTGCGGGGGATGGTGGT
>VFJR01000133.1 GCA_009885945.1 Anaerolineaceae bacterium | reverse complement strand
GTGGTGGTGGCGGCGGTTACTCAAACGACCGCGGCGGAAATCGCAAATCGAATAATAATAAACGCGACTATTAATCATAATAACCCTCAGGATATTCGCAGGCTTTCGCTTGCATATCTTATAGAATAATCCTGTTTAAATTTTACGTATAAAAATCTCCCGCCCAATGCGGGAGATTTTTATACTCAACAAATTATGCATATACCCAATCAGATCATTTCAAAAAATGAATTACACAAGCAAAACGGCGAAAAAGGCGCTAGAAAATGGGTTGCTTTTAACGGCGTGGTTTATGATGTTACCAATTGCCCAAAATGGAAGCTGGACCTACACGAACAACTTCATTTTCCTGGGCAAGACCTAAGCGGAGAATTAGAAGAAGCCCCGCACCAAGAAGAAGTATTTACGCGGCCCTGTATCAAAATTATCGGTATATTTAAGGACGAATAATTTTATGCAACCGATACAACAAGACGACAAATCTACCCAGCAAGAGAAACCTGCATTCCGCACTTTTGCCACGCTGTGCGGTCGCATCCTATACAATACAGATTCATCCTATTTTCCACAAGCTGAATATCGAGGACGAAAAATATTTCTTTGCACAAATTCATGTCTGGGTGCCTTCTTGGCAGATCCAGAGATCTTCTGCAAAGTTCATAGAAAATCTTCGGAGAAACCATGATCACTCCTCAAAAATCAATAGAGTACGATCAATATGAATTTAAAAAATGGAAACATGTGAGCGCGGAGACAATTGTGGAAGCTCCTGTTTCACTGACGGTCAATGGGCAGGTCTGGATTTCTTTCATGTGTACGCCTGTCAACTTAGAGGCTCTGGCTCTTGGCTTTTTATACAACGAGGGTGTTATCGAATCAATGGATGAAGTTGCCGATGCGCGCGTATGTGAACATGGCGATAATGTAGATGTCTGGCTGCACCATGACGCCGTCCAGCCGACATCCTGGCGTAGAACATCTGGCTGTACTGGCGGTGTGACTGCTGTTGACCTTTTAGCGAAACCGAATGTTTCTTTTGTAAAAAACAGCCCAATTCTGAGTCCCGATGCGATCTCTACTCTTGTAGAAGGCTTATTCGAATCGCAGCTTTTATATAAAGAGACTGGCGGCGTGCATACATCCGCATTAAGCGATGGGCAAAAAATATTATTTTCTGCAGAAGATATCGGCAGGCATAATACGCTCGATAAAATTGCAGGGCTATGTCTAATGGGAAACAGTTTCCCTGAAACAAGGCTATTAATCACAACTGGGCGCGTCAGTTCAGAAATGCTTCAAAAAGCCGCGCGATTAAACGCGCCAATTTTAATTTCACGCACATCACCCTCGTCTCTTTCGATTGAAATGGCAGAAAGATATGGCATCACCTTGATCGGCTACGCAAGAAAGCACAGGTTTAATGTATATTCCAACCAGCAAAGAATCGCTGTCTAGTGTCTATTTTTTTCAACAATCTATTTTCAAGAACCTTTGGTAAAATCGCCCGCATGATTCTTCCTGTAATTTCTTTTAAAAAAATACGATCTGGTTTTCTAGCCGCTCTATTTTTAACAGCGTGCTCCTCAACTACTCCTACACCTGTTTTTATTCCATCTTATGATCCGTTTTTATCAACGAACCTGCTAACACCAGATTCGATTATTGCAACCAACACATTCATCTTTACCCCAATTCCTATCAACACTCTCGCGCCAACGCCTACGCTTGCGCCTATCACGGTCAACATGCCTCCAACGCGTGACCCAAGCCAGCCTATCGCATCCCCCACCCCAGATACACTGCGTTATTTACCAACACCCTTTAATGGAATCATAGACTATTACGTTGAGCAAGGAGATACCATCGGCGGCATCGCCGCGCAATTTGGCGTAAGCCCCGATTCAATCCTCACTGCAAACGGAATCACAGACCCAAACCTGCTTGCCGTCGGACAACTGATCCAAATCCCACCCTCAGAACTTGGCGCCGAAATTATCGGAGATTTTAAAATCATCCCAGACTCTGAATTAGTATACGGTCCCGCCAGCATTCATTTTGACATCGAAGCCTTTGTGCAAAGCAAAGGCGGATATTTATCTGTATACACTGACACTGTAAACGGAGAAACATTCACAGGCTCGCAGATCGTCGAATTAACAGCAAAAAATTATTCAGTAAACCCGCGCTTGTTATTAGCATTATTAGATTATCGCAGCAGTTGGGTAAGCAGCCAAACTCCTGTAGAAGTGGAGTATCCATTCGGCTATATAGACGCGCGCCGTGTGGGGCTGTATCATCAACTGGCATGGGCGGCAAACGAACTTAATGCAGGCTATTATTTATGGAAAGTTAATGCCGTCAGTTCATTTGTCATCGGCAGCGGCGATGTAATCCCAGCCAACCCAAGTGTCAACGCCGGCACGGTTGCCGTACAAAAATTTCTCGGTTTACTTAATACCAAAGAAGCTTGGGAAAAAGATATTTCGCCGTTCGGATTTTTTCAAACTTACTATTTTCTTTTTGGCAATCCATTTGATATAGCAATCGAACCCTTACAGCCCTATGGATTAACGCAACCCACAATGCAGTTACCTTTTGAACTTTATGATACATGGTCTTTCACCGGCGGCACACACGGCGGCTGGGATTCGGGCTCTGCTTGGGGCGCGCTTGACTTTGGCCCCCCCGGACTGGCAGGAGGCTGCAACATTAGTGATACTTGGATTGCGGCTGTAGCCAACGGATACATTGTGCGCGCAAACAACGGCGCGGTCATGCAAGATTTAGATGGCGATGGATATGAACAAACGGGTTGGAACGTGCTGTATATGCACACCAGCCGCGTAGATCGCGTTGAAGCCGGCGACTATGTTTTCAGCGGGGATAGAATCGGGCATCCATCCTGTGAAGGTGGAGTTTCCAACGCTTCTCATTTGCATATCGCCAGAAAATACAACGGCGAATGGATTCCCGCAGACGGCACATTACCATTCATTATGGATGGTTGGGTCTCTAGTGGTAACGGAAATGAATATGACGGCTTCCTCACCAAAGGCAATCAGACCATCGAAGCTTGGGATGGCGCCAATGAGCTCAATCAAATCTCACGCTAAACTCATTGCCTTTTAATCATCACAGGTATAATTCAATCCGTGAAACACACCAAAAGATTTTTATTAATTATTATGTTTATGCAACTTGCTTGCGGAACTGCAACCCCGCTATGGGGAGTTAACCCAACCCCCACCATAAACACTAATCTTTCCTATAATTCAACAATTAATACACCTGCTTCACCAGAAATACCGACAACGACCCGAGTATCAATTACCCCAGTCGTTACCAACTACCCCACATCCACGCCAATATCACTTGACCCCACACCGACAGTACCAGCTCTCAACGCTACAATAGAATCAACCAGCACCTCCACGCCCGGCCCAGCCCCGCTTCTATATTACGCCCAAAGCGGAGATACGATCCCAGCGCTTGCCAAACGATTCAAAGTCAGCGAATCGCAAATCACATCCAACGAAACAATTCTTGATCCTAGTGGGCTGATCAATCCCGGCACTCTCATCCTGCTCCCTGACGAAAAGATTCAAAATACCACCCCTAACATACAAACCATTCCAGATAGCGAAATTATATTTTCTGCCAGCGCCTCAAATTTTGATTACGCCGCATACATTAAATCAGCCGGCGGAAGATTAAGCACCCACCGCGAATATCTAAGCTCCACTGGCTGGGTCAACGGCGCTCAAGTAATTGAAAAAGCCGCCTATGAAAACTCGATCAACCCGCGTATTCTGCTGGCTGTTTTAGAATATGAAAGCCGCTGGGTCAGCGGCGCACCCATCGACTCACTGCATGAAGAATATCCAATGGGCTATGTAAATCTAAGATACAAAAATGCCTTCATGCAAACTGTGTGGGCGGTTAATCAACTCTCCATTGGCTACTATGGCTGGCGAGATGGATCGCTGACTGAATTAGAATTTTTAGATGGAACAAAATTACGCATTGACCCAAGATTAAACGCTGGCACAGTCGCCATCCAATATTTATTCTCGCGCGTCCATAGTCAATCGCAATGGTCACAGATCATTAACCCCACAACCGGCTTTCCCGCTTTATACACAAAAATGTTTGACGACCCGTGGGCACGCGCAGACCTCGTCAATCCCATTTTTCCAGCAGGAATCACTCAACCCGAAATGACCCTTCCTTTTGAAAACAAGATTGAATGGAGCTACACCGGCGGACCTCACGGCGCATGGGAACATGACGGCGCTCTCGCAGCGATAGATTTTGCACCCATCACAGATCACGGCGGCTGTGACACAACCAAAACGTGGGTGCTCGCATCAGCGCCTGGGCTGGTTGTTCGTTCAGATGATGGCGTCGTTGTGATTGATCTTGATGGCGACGGGTTCGAGCAAACTGGTTGGAACTTAATGCACCTGCATATCGCCACAAAAGATCGTGCACGCGTCGGTACGTGGTTAGAAACAAACGACCGCATCGGTCACGCCTCCTGTGAAGGCGGCGTCTCTACCGGCACGCACCTACATTTTGCCCGTAAATACAATGGCGAGTGGATTACCGCAGACGGTCCCATGCCATTCACCCTAGATGAATGGATTGCGCAAGCCGGCAAAAAACCATACGAAGGCTTATTGATCAAAGGCAACCAGACCGTTAAGGCTGACCCCAACGGACAAGCCTGGTCACAAATTTACCGCGGACTCGATGGCACACCCACACCCAAGCCATAAGTATGTCATTGCGAGGGCGTTCTTGCTCTTCGCCCGAAGCAATCTACACTATTACCAAAAATTGCTTACCGTGCAAGTATTATGAAAAATCCAGCACAGAAAATTGCCTTATTAATCATAATATTTTTTTCTGGATGCAACTTCCGACAATACCCCACTCCAGTAGAATCTACGCTTCTTTCCACGCCTGAACCTGCCTCTACAACCCAAGCGACTCTTCAGCCTACCCGACCCGCATACAAGCCCGCCGAGTTAGTTGACTATACCGCCCAAAGCGGCGACACCCTGCCCGCGCTGGCAAGCCGCTTCAACACAAGTATTGCCGAAATTTTGCAAGCCAATCCCGGCATCCCGCGCGAAGCAACTACAATGCCGCCCGGAATGCCAATGAAAATTCCAATTTATTTTCGCGCACTTTGGGCAAATCCATATCAGATCATTCCAGACCATGCATTTATTAATGGACCCAGCCTTATTGGATTTAACACATCCGCCTTTGTCGCAGATTCACCCGGCTGGTTAAAAGAGTACACTACCTACGCAAGCGGCGAATGGCGCAATGGCGCAGAAATAGTAGATTTGATTGCTGCAAATTATAGTATTAGCCCCAAACTTCTGCTCGCTATTTTGGAATATCAAGGCGGCGCACTCACCCAGCCACAACCGCCTATAAAAAAGAAGTTACTTGGCTTTCAAAGACCCTATTACGATACACCCTATCTACAGTTGGTTATAGCTGCAAACACTTTAAACAACGGATATTATGGCTGGCGAACTGGTTCAATGATCGAGTTTGAACTAACAGACCAAACCATCGTCCGCCCTGACCCGTGGCAAAACGCGGGTTCGGTTGCTATTCAATATTATTTTTCAACAATTAGGGCTGGCACTCTATATGCAAATGACACTGGCCCAAATGGGCTGTATGCAACTTATATAAAATTATTTGGCGACCCTTGGCAAGATCAAACCATACTTATGCCCGGCAGCTTACAACAACCTGAATTCAAACTACCATTTTCCCGCGGCTATATTTGGTCATATACCGGCGGACCTCATACAGGCTGGGGCAGCGGCGAACCCTTTTCAAGCATTGATTTTGCACCTCCCTCCAACGGCTCGGGATGTTTTGTACCGGACAAAAACTTATACGTAACAGCAATGGCAGATGGCTTGGTGGTCAGATCAGGCATTAACGGGCTTGTTCAAGACCTTGATAACGACGGGGACGAAAGAACCGGCTGGGCTATTTTCTATTTACACCTTGCTGCAAAAGGACGTGTGCCTGCAGGCGAACAATTAAGCGCCGGAGATTATATTGGCTATCCGTCCTGCGAAGGTGGACGCGTCACAGGCACTCACGTTCATATTGGCAGAAAATACAACGGCGAATGGGTCTCAGCCGACGGATCTCTGCCCTTTACCATGGATGGCTGGATTACTCGCAATGGAGAAGAAGTCTATCAAGGCACGTTGGAAAAAGGTAATCACATAGTAACTGCTTGCGAATGTTCCAATTACTTAAGTCAAATTCAAGTGGGCATTAAATAACTGAACTTACGCACAATCAAAATCTTTTTTCACCGCCACCCTCTAAAGAGGGCATAGGTGCAACATCGTACTTGCAGAGTAAGAGCGCTAAGTTTTTCGAAAGGCGCCAAGAAAACCACTTGGCGACCTTTATATAGCCTTGGCGTCATGGTTGCTTGGCGGTTCATGCGTAAGATGAGTTAAATAAAATCTCATATTCTGCGGTTTACGGCTTCCAATCTCCTTGCTTCACCAACACTCCAGCCTCATAAATCTCATATGTAAAACTCATTGGAAAAGCCTTCGACAACATTGAATATACAGGGCAATACTTTGTCACGCTTAATTCAATCGCCCTAATGACCGCCGTCTCGTCAATATTTTTTCCATCCACAATATAATTAATAATTGCGCTTGTAAACACCTGTGGGTATTCCTGTGCACGTGGAGCATCTACTTTCACTTCAAAACCTGTCACATTCTGACGTTTTTTTTGTAATATTGAGAGCACATCCATGCCTGTACAGCCCGCCAGTCCCAATGCAATAAACTCCATTGGGCTAGCGGCTTTATTTTCCCCGCCTATTGTTATCCCAGCATCCATATTGACTGAATGCGCCGAGCCACTCAAACCTTCAAACGCCATCTTGCCTGTCCAAGTTACTTTTGTTTTCATATTATTCCTCAATCACTGGGCTTATATATTCTTCCAACATGCGTTTGCTGATCGCGCCATACCACATCAAAACAACTTGACCATTACGATTAACAAGCCATGAAGTAGGCAATGTGATCGTGCCAAACAAACGTTCGGTCTGAAAATCTTCATCGAGCCAAATAGGAAAAGTCAACCCGTAGTCTTTTACAAATGGCGCCACTACATCAGCCGCCTCTCCATTTGCAATACCAATAATTGTAAACGCCTGATCTTTATAACCTTCATAAAAATCCTGCAAAGCTGGCATCTCGGCTTTGCAGGGCGGGCACCATGTTGCCCATAAATTAATAAGCACGACTTGACCTTTATATTCGCTCAAAGATACTCTCTTGCCATCTACATTAATTAAATCTAACGCAGGGGCTGGAAAATCAACCTGAACTGGAATTGCTGATCTATCTTGCTCAAGCTGCGCTTTAGACGAAAACTCGATGTACAAAATTACACCAAGAGCGATCAAACCTGTAGCAATCATAACCATACTGGCAAACAAAGCTGAGGATGTGTTTTTTTTCATTTAAGTAAAAGTATACCGCCTAAGTATTTCTTTCGGGTTTCTATAAAGAATATGATTAATGTCCTTAGACACAGGATGTTTGTTACTATGTAATTCATATAGGCGCACATTAATATTAATAGAATGTCTATTGATTTAAATTCTGTTTCTATATTTAATGGTCTTAGCGAGGGACAATTGAATCTTTTAAAGCCATTAGTGAATAATTTTACAAGTAAGGCCGGTGAAAACGTCTTTGTTCAAGGCTCGCCCGCCACTCATGTATATATTTTACTCAAAGGCTCTGTTTCTTTATGGTACAAACCCTATGATGGTGATTCCATCATAATTACCCACTTGCACAGCGGAGATGTGTTTGGCTGGTCGGCAACAATCGGCAACCCTTTTTACACATCAAGAGCAGTGGCAGATGCAGACATAGAAGCGCTATCCATCAGCGGAGATGTTCTACGCAAACTATACGCAGAACATCCAGATACTGCAAAAATAATCATTGACCGGTTGGCATCCAGCGTGTCTCATCGCTGGAAGAATGCGCGCTCACATGTCAACTTGATCCTTAACGATAACTTGAAGAAAAAAACAGGCAAATAATTAGCACAAATCCACTGTTGACACGCTCAATTAGCGTGCTATAATCTGGTTACTTCCCCAAATATTTGATAACCGAGAATTGATCAACACAGAAACATGTGCGCATTAAGCGCGCAATAAGATTTTGAACGAAACCCCTTCCTCCCCATCCCATTAAGAAACTTCACCAATCCAAAAAGGCATTGGTTTATTTTACATTCCCATCCATTTCACAAAGAGAGTCTATGAAAAAAATCCTTGAACTAGAAAATCAACCTTTGCCTCAACTTCGCAAAGTGGCAAAGGAACTTAATGTTCCAAATGTCAATAAATTAAAAAAAGAAACCTTGGCAATGCTGATCCGCGAAGCGGAAGCGCAAAAAGAAGGCATAGAGTTGCGCGGCGGTATTTTGGAGATTATGAACGAAGGCATCGGTTTTCTGCGAGCCACCAATTACCGCATTAGCGACCAGGATGTTTATGTTTCACAAGCACAACTAAGACGCTACGATTTACGCTCGGGGGATTTGATCATTGGACAAGTAAGACCCCCTAGAGAATCAGAAAGACATTTCGGTTTACTAAAAGTAGAATCCATTAACGGGCTGGAACCAGAAGAAGCAATTCGCCGCCCTGTTTTCGAAAGCCTAACCCCAATTTTCCCAAATAAAAGATTTGACCTTGAACTTGACCACGATACACTCGCACCGCGCATCATCAACCTAATTGCCCCCATCGGACGCGGTCAGCGCGGTTTGATCGTTTCACCTCCCAAGGCGGGCAAGACCACCATCCTCAAACAAATTGCGAATTCAATCTCAACCAAATATCCTGACGTACATTTGATCATTGCTCTCATCGGCGAACGCCCCGAAGAAGTAACCGACATGGATCGTTCAGTAGATGCTGAAGTAGTAGCATCTACATTCGACGAACCAGTTACAGCTCACGTTCGCACCGCAGAGCTTGCTCTAGATCGCGCGCGCAGGTTAGTTGAAATTGGCAGGCATGTTGTTATTCTGATGGACTCAATTACACGTCTTGCACGCGCCTATAACTTGGTAGTCAATCCTTCTGGTCGTACACTATCTGGCGGTATGGATCCTTCAGCTTTATACCCGCCCAAGCGTTTCTTTGGCGCGGCTCGCAACGTGGAAGACGGCGGTTCGCTTACCATTATCGCCACCTGTTTAGTAGATACCGGTTCCCGCCTCGACGATGTTGTTTACGAAGAATTTAAAGGCACAGGAAACATGGAATTACATCTTTCACGCAAATTGCAGGAGCGCCGTATTTACCCAGCCGTAGATATTGAACGCTCCTCCACGCGCCGCGAAGACCTGTTGCTGGGTCCAGATATTCTGCAGCGTGTCTGGCTGATGCGCCGCATGTTCATCCAGATGATCTCACCGCCGCCCCAAGGCGCAGGCATGGATAACGCCGTTGCCACCGAAGCGCTAATCACACGAATTGACAAAGCCAAAAATAATCAAGAATTTTTGGAAAGCTTGTCGGATTAAGCCTCTTTACAAATCAGTGCTACAGCAAGCTTTGGCACTCCAAAATTAATGATCACAATGAATAAAATTAAAGAATTTTTCACAAACTTACTTGCTACAGAAAAAGGATTCACCATCCTTAGCTGGATGGCAACCGCCTTGATTGTAGCCAGTCTGCTGGGCAGCACATTATGGTGGAGGAGCACACAAGCAACCTCTGCACTCATGCCAGTGCCAACAGCGGCTCCAGATGAGAATCCGCCGGATGTGGCATTGCCAAGCACGAGCGCGGCGTTGAACGGATTCACATCCATTCAACGTGGGTTACATATCATTACCACCATCCCAGAACGGGCACGCTACGATGCCATTGTATATCGTATTTCACGCGGCGATTCTATGTATGTGCTCTCTGAGCAATATAAAGTCAAAAGCGAAACTATTTTATATAACAATAAAGAGATGGACGATAACCCGCATAGCCTAAAGCCCGGCATGGAATTAACCATTCCACCTGTAGATGGGATTTATTATGTCTGGAAAGATGATGATACATTCGAAAAAGTCGCAGAAGAATTTAATGCAAAATCAGAAGATATTATTAATTTTCCCGGCAATAAAGTTGATTTAACGAATCCAAAAATTGCGGCAGGCGCAAATGTATTAATCCCCGGCGGCTCACGTGAATTACGCGACTGGACGAAAGACCTGCAAACCAGAGGCGTTGATCGAAGTAACAGCGGCAGTACCGGCACATCTGATTTTGGAAGTAATTCCTGTGGCGGCGGCGCTGTAGCCAATGGGTATGGCTGGCCCGCAGATGATCACAGCATTTCAGGCAACGGCTACGGACCGGGTCATTTAGGGATTGATATTAGCGCACCGGAAGGCTCTAACGTGTATGCCGCTGGCGCTGGCGTTGTGACCATGGCGCAAGGCGGCGACAACTATGGTTATGGGAACGTAGTACAAATTGATCATGGCAGCGGCTATGTTACTGTTTATGCCCACTTAAGCCAAATCAATGTGGTTCCCTGTCAGTCTGTTGGGCAAGGAACACTCATTGGATATTCTGGTAACACAGGAAATTCTTTTGGTGCCCACTTACATTTTGAAGTTCGCGTGGGCGGCACAAACATTAATCCATTTGACCTCGTTCAATAAAAATACCCCTGACGGCTAAAAACCCTCAGGGGTATTTATTTAATCATCATAATGAATCAACAATCAATTCAAACAGCACTTTCATCCTTGCCAATTGGCGACGTGCGTTATTACGATTCCATTGGATCAACCAATGATGATGCGCTAGCCTGGGCAAAAAGCGGCGCGCCTGATCTTTCCATCGTACTTGCTGATGAACAAACAGCTGGGCGCGGACGACTCAATAGAAAGTGGATGACGCCCAAAGGCTCTGCTCTCGCCTTTAGCCTGATCCTGCGCCCGCCCAGCCGCACGCATCTTTCTCGCACTGTAGGCTTGGCAGCTCTTTCAGCAGCCGATTCTTGTCAGATGCGCGGTCTCTCCCCTCAAATTAAATGGCCCAATGATATTTTATTGAATGGAAAAAAAGCCGCAGGCATTTTGCTCGAATCAGTTTGGTCAGGCTCAGAAGTTAATTACGTCATCATTGGCATAGGCATAAATGTATTGAAAGAATCAACACCGCCCGCCGAGACTTTAAAGTTTCCCGCTATATCAGTAGAAGAAGCGCTTGGCGCACCTGTTGACCGACTTGAATTATTTGCAGATATATTAACTTCATTGATTAAGCGCCGCGCAGAAATTAACACTTCTAATTTTCTGAATCAATGGGAACAATTGCTTGCATTTCGCGGGCAATTTGTTCACATTATTAACAATGATCAATTGATCAATTCAGGTGTTTTAAGAGGATTGAACGCAGATGGTTCTCTGCAATTGATCAATTCAGAAGATAAAATTGTCTCTATTCAGTTTGGCGACGTAAGTCTTCGTCCCGCTGTATGATAGAATTTAGAAAATATGAATGGTAGCTAAATAACCAGCCATCCAAAGAGAGAAAATTATGTTTGATAACCTTCGCAACGAATCAGAGAACAGCTTCTATGAAGAACCCAAAAGCGCGCAATTTCAACCTGCCAGCAACGCGCCAGCAAGCAGCTCACCTGCTCGCAAAAACAACCCAAAGTTTTTGGGCATGACTGCCGTTCAGCGCTTTGTAATTGCTTTTATGGTTATGGCTGCTGTGATTATTTTGGGTTTTATGTGCCTGCTTATCACAGGAAAAATGTTGATCTAAACTTATTTGTTGGGCATGATTATTTATCTGATTATGCGTTTGATAAATAATATTAATCCCTGCTACATGTAATTGTCTACAATTACATGTAGCAGGGATTTTTTGACTAAAGAATTAGTAGGTTTAAAAATATATCTAAGTGCGACCCGACAGCGGGACATTTTCCAGCGCAGGCAAAAGTTCATTGAGGCGGAGCAGGCTGAGGTGCGGTTTGATGCGCAGAAAGTCATCAGGTTCATATTTGGCGTACTGTGAAATCCAGATCGTTTTCATATTCATTTTTTGCGCACCTTCAATATCAGCTTCTAAAGTATCGCCAATCATAATGGTTTCTTCAGGGTTGGCATTCCAATGCGCAAGAGCGAATTCAAAAGAGCGCGGATGGGGTTTGCGATAAAAACATGCCGCAGAAGTAAGCACAAAATCAAAATATTTATTGATTCCAAAGCCTGCTATTAACTGTTGCACGTCTTTATCATCACCAGCGTTCGAAAGAACACCAAGGCGATAGCGCTGTGAATATAATTGTTGAATAATATCGTAAGCCCCATCAACCAATTGCCAATTGCGCTGGGTAACAGTATATAAAGCATCTAATGCTTTCCTGATAATATTTTCTTCAACGTCAGAGTAGTTCAGCTCAACTAGCAATTGGCGTAATACAAAATGATACGTTGTTTCCATTAAATTTTTATCACGCTGATCGTAGTACTCATGCAGGCGCGCACGAAATAATTGGGCGTCAAGTTGAATTTTGTTTTCAGCCAGCACATGCACAAGCGCATCGTCAGCCGCTGTCAACACAGGCTGCCAATCGCCGCGCGCGTGCATTAAGGTGCCGCCCAAATCAAAAAGGAGATATTTTATAGGAGAATCAATTTTCATTAATAAATTCCCCTGTGCGGCGGGCAGTGTAAAAATAGACCATCACAAAACCAAATAGAAGAGCAGGCAACAAGACCAACCCCGCTTCGGGTCCGAATGCCCCACCACTCCATAAAACAGGTCCGCTAAATTGAACTCGAATCAGCGGATTAATAGTTAAGCCTGAAACGGGGAAGCCAAAAATAACGCCCTGCGAAAAATTCCAGCCGATATGCAAACCGATCGGCAGCCAAAGCTGATTTGAACGTATATACGAAAATGCAAAAAACAATCCGCCAATAAAAATCCCGAAAGCCGCGAACCAGGTTGCGTTTGGGTTTGTGATATGAGCAATTCCAAACACTGCCGAAGAAATCACAATCCCCCACCAGCGCCCCATACCTTCTGAGATATTTTGCAAATGATATCCGCGTGAGATAAGCTCTTCGTTCCAACCCGTCAAAATAAATATGACCGCAAAGCCAAGTGCCGATTTTGCAACCTGAGACCCAGCTTCAAATTGCCAAGAAAACCCTTCAAATATGACCCAGCCCATTGAAAACTCAAATGTATATATAAGCCCCATAATCAGAAATGCAATCACAATCCCTGCAAATGTATCTCGCACTGCCGAAGAGTTAAGTTCAACACCCAAGCTGGAAAAGGATTTTTTGTCAAAAAAACGCCTTGCCAGGTAAACAGAACCAGTGATCATTACTAATTCGGCAATTTGCAAAGGCAGGATAGTTTCCATATTAAACACAGATAAATCCATGTTTGGCGTTATGGCGTTTGTCCAAATCAAAAAAATAGTGATGGGGAGCATTGCGCAAAGCCCAAGCGCAATCATCAATACCGATTGCAATAAAATGCGCCAGCCAGCCCGCAAACGGTCATGATCCGGCGAAGTAAAAATATACTTGATGAGCGATTTTCGGTGATGATTTTCCAAAATAATACCTTTTTATTATTTAGAAATTATATCACCTGACATTTGATTGCTTTTGTTGTATACTCGTAGCGCGAGAGCGGTTATACCGTTGTAATTACCTGAGAAAATATTAATATAAGGATGAGTTTATGGCTAGCCTGATTGGACAAATGGTTGGACGGTATAAGATTTTAGATACTCTGGGCGAAGGCGGCATGGCTACTGTGTTCAGAGCCTATGACGAAAAGCTTGAGCGCGAAGTAGCAATTAAAGTCATTCGCAGAGGCGCATTTTCAGAAGATGATATGGACATGCTGCTTAAGCGTTTTGAGCGGGAATCCAAAGCGCTTGGCAAACTCTCACATCCAAACATAGTCGGCGTTATTGATTATGGCGAGCATGATGGTTCACCATACATGGTGATGGTGTACGTACAAGGCGGGACATTAAAAAAATTCCTAGGCAAGCCTATGCCGTGGCGCGATGCGGTACAAATGATTCTGCCAATTGCGCGTGCGCTTGAGTATGTTCACGATCGAAATATCATCAATCGAGATGTAAAACCATCTAATATTTTGATGACCGAAAAAGGCATTCCCATGCTGAGCGATTTCGGTTTGGTTAAATTATTTGAAGACAGCAAAGACGCAACCAACTTAACCTCGTCCGGCTCCGGGCTCGGAACCCCAGATTATATGGCTCCTGAACAATGGACTGGGGATGCCACAAAACAATCTGATCTGTACTCTTTGGGCGTTGTGCTATACGAAATGATCACAGGCCGTCGTCCCTACACAGCCGATACCCCAGCCGGAATTTTACTTAAACAAGCAACAGAAGCATTACCCCTCCCTAAACAATATATATCTGATTTGCCTGAAGATATAGAATCTATACTTCTTAAAGTTTTAGCCAGAAAACCAGAAGATCGTTATGCTGACGTAGGTGAATTCGCAAAGGAATTGCAAAACTTACTGGCAGGCAGAGAAGTTTCAGCAACTTCAATTAACACTGAAAAACTTCGTTCCCAAATGACAGGTAAGATTGATAAAGCAGACTTGCCTTCCTCTGCTCCTAAAAAAGGACCT
>VFJR01000208.1 GCA_009885945.1 Anaerolineaceae bacterium | reverse complement strand
CTTCGGTCAGTACACCGCTTGTTCTTCGTCCGACAGCGTACTCGCAGAGTAAGCAATCTGTTCTTGCGGGTCCGAGATTGCTTCGCCGCCAAAACCACCCCGCAAGTACATCGGGGCAGGCGAGCGCGGCTCGCAAAGACATCAACTTTTTAGTAAAACTGTATAAGGTCAGTTATTAAGAAAAAACTATCTACTGCTCTTTATTCTCAAAATCAATATCTTCGATGTGAATATTGATACTGCCTACATCCATGCCAACCATTTCCTGAATGGCGCGCGCAACTTGCTGCTGCACATTTCGGCTTACTTCGCGGATGTTCACATTTTCTTTTAACATCAGGTGCAAATCAGCGTTGACTGTGTTCTCTGTTATTTCAATACGAATCCCTTCGCTCGCGCCGCGCTTGAAGAGGCGATTTACACCTCCAGGCATTGCCGCAAAACGGCTGACACCATCCACTGCCAAAGCAGAGAGTTTTGCGATGGTGGTTAAAACATCAGGTGAGACAGTTGTTTTATTCTGAGAATTTGTAGTCATCTTCGTTTATCCTTTCGCTAAGAGCTAAAACTACATCATCGCCATGCCGCCGTCCACGCCCAGAACTTGACCGGTGATATATCCAGCCTGTTCAGATGCAAGGAAAGAAGCGGCGTACGCAATTTCTTCGGCTTTGCCTTTGCGCCCCATTGGAACCATCTTCAATGCGGCTTCCAAAATTTCTGGAGTCATCGCATCAAGAATTTCAGTATCTACAAAACCTGGCGCCAGCGCATTCACCGTAATATTACGCGTAGCAACTTCGCGCGCCAATGCTTTTGTAAAAGCTATTTGTCCGCCTTTGGATGCCGAGTAATTGGTTTGCCCGGCATTGCCCATTTGCCCAGCCACAGACGCAATGTTGATGATACGTCCATAGCGTTTGCGCATCATATGCTTCACTGCGGCTTTAGAGCAATTGAACGTGCTTTTGAGATTGGTGTTAAGCACCGCGTCCCAATCCGTCTCTGACATCATCATGATCAGTGTATCTTTTGTAATGCCCGCGTTATTAACTAAAATATCTAAATTACCCAGAGTGTCCACTGCAAATTTGATCAACGCTTCTGCTTGTTTAAAATCTGAAACATCGGCTTGCATGGCGGCGGCTTTGCGCCCCAACGCCTCGATCTCTTTCACCAATGTCTGCGCCGCATCAGCAGATTTATTGTAATTAACCACTACGTTCGCGCCACGCTTTGCAAATTCCAGCGCAATCGCGCGGCCAATGCCACGTCCAGCGCCGGTTACTAATGCTACTTTTCCTTCAAGGTCTAGGCTCATAGATAGTCTCCTTAAATCAAATTATACCTGTTGTTGATTATTAATTTCGTTCTCGCAATCCCAATGCCAATCCCAGCCCGCCGCCCAGCGCAATGACTGCCGCCCATAGGAAGGCATCCTGCCAAAAGCGCATAGGGAAGAGTCTTATTAAACTATCTGAGAAATAGAACAACCACGAATCACCTTCAAAGAACACTTTATGAAAGAGTGTAAAAAATTGCCAAAACACATCTGGATTAATTAAGATGCCGACTCCTGCGATGCCGGCAATTAAGCCAGCAATGCCGATCATCCACCAACCGCCGCGCCTCAACCCCAAGCGGAAGGCTGATGCGCCCTGCCCGGCTTTTGCCCACGCTCCAAGCGCAATCAGCAAAATAATACTGGCGTACCAGGCGTTTAATGCACCTTTGGTCACAATCTTTACATCGTGCATATGACTTAACTCGCGTTCGTTATATACGGGACTGCCATCTTCAAATTGTAGATTCCCTAAATAGGAGATATCTTCATTGTTTACCAAATAGTTAATTGCAAAAGGCGCCCATTGCAAGCGCTCTTGCTTAGTCATGCCGTATTCGTCTACGGGAAAGTAAGGCATGTTGTATTCAACTTGATAAAAAACAGGAGTGAGCAAGATTCTTAATCCCAGCCCCAGCAAAAACAAGGGAGTAATTAACGAAACAAACCACGAGAGATAAGCAGGGAATTTTATTTTCATTTTGTCCTTGGTGTGTTTTGGAGTCGGGTAGCTTGCTGCCCGACTTTTTGTCCATCAACATACTCTAAAGAGCACTTAGCTGATGGACACCAGAATCTTAATTTATTGAAGCGATTCTACATTACCGCCAACCACAAAGCGGATGACCATGTCATTGACGATCCACTCAATCGGGGCGCGGTCATCGGTGAAGATTTCGGTTGTAGTGTAGCCATCTTTTAGGTTGGCAGATGTACTTTGCATGGCGTTGGTTAATAACGGATTGGCGCTTGAGTCTTGCAATAATGCCGCTAGATTGACTACAAAGTTTTCTTTGGTAGTTGTCTGCTTTGTGGCAAAAATCATGGTATTCAATGTACCGGGGATGTCCATTATATGTACAGAGGGGAAGATGCTTGCCATAGTGGTTGCCAGCCCGTCGATCAGGCGCCTGTCGCCGGGCACTGAGCCGACGTTGATGGTTAGCACCCCGCTTTCGGTTAAGTGAGAAGCGCAGATGCTGAAAAATTCCAGCGTGGTCATGTGCGGGGGAATGTATGGAGGGCGGTAGGCGTCCACGGCGATGATTTCATATTGATAAGGGCTTTGTTCAAGATTCCAACGTCCGTCACCGATGGTGATGTTGAAGTTATCCATGTTCATGTCGAAATATTTTTTGCCCACTTCAACGATGGCGGGGTCAAGCTCAAAACCGTCTATTGGGATTTCTCCATATACTGCTGTGGCTAATCGCGCCGCAGTGCCGGCGGCTGATCCGACAATGGCGATTCGTTTTACATCTGATGTCTTAGCGTTTTCATTGAAGTAATAGCCAACCAGAAATTGCTCCCACGGCCCGCCGTATTGCATGGTGTTGGGATGATAAATAGAGTGAATACCTTGCCCGTCATTTAGGCGTAACAGTGTATAACCGTTGCTTTGAATGACTTGCACATAGTTGTATTGCGATTCGGTTTCGTAGATTTGACCGAGATTGTTTTTTAAGGATTGACCAGCGGTTACTACTGCGATGATGACAAGTATTAAAGGCATCCAAATATAGCGCAGTGCATCACGCTGACTGGCGAATTTCCATAAGCCGATCAGCGCGACCGATAGTAATGTGAGGCTGAACAAGAGGAAGGTGTTGCGTGTGCCGATGGTGGGAATGGTTAGTAACACAGGAACAAACGTCCCGATGAAAGAGCCGAGGGTTGAGATTGCGTAAATGTTGCCTGAGATGTTTCCAGCGCGGGATGCATCATCCATACTTAAGCGAATTGCAAAGGGCGAGATGGTGCCGAGTAATGTAATGGGCACGCTGAATAAAATTAATACCGCGGCGAAGGCGCCGATGAGCACGCCGACATTTAATAACTCCGCTGCGTTTGCCGCGAATTTGAGTACGGGGCTGGCAATATATGGAACAAGACCCAATGTAAATGCGCCCCAAGCCAGTGTGCGATAGAGGGCTTTGGGCGTTGGGTCTTGGTCTGCCCATTTGCCGCCGAGGGAATACCCGACTGTGAGGTAGATGAGGATCAAGCCGATGATGCTTGCCCAAACTAGGTTGCTTGTGCCAAATACGTTGCCAATCAAACGCGAGGCGGTAAGCTCGGAGGCAAGGGTGGTCATGCCGGAGATGAAGACAGTGAGCAGGATGTATTTTTTCATGGGTTCCTTGGAAAGAATGGCGTGATTATACCGTGCTATACTTTTGGCGAGAATTTTTTTAACCAGAGATACCCTAAAGGGTAAGATGTAAACGGAGATGAACAGAGATAAAACCTGTTTTTTTTATTAACTGCGGGTAATCTTTTAAACACACGAAGGAGTATTTATGCACATCCCAAAACTATATCGTGAAGAAGATCGAGAAGAAATATTAAGGTTTTTGCGCGGGAATAATTTCCCTTCCTTGGTGACGTACGATGGCGAGAAGCCTATTGCGACGCATTTGCCTGTGGAAATTGTTGAAAATGAACAGGATAAATTAACTATATTTGCGCATATCTCGCGGGCTAACCCACAATGGAAAAGTTTTGGCGAGCAGGAAGCGTTGCTGATCTTTCAGGGTGCCCACACCTATATCTCACCGCGCTGGTATAACCATGTCAATGTGCCGACGTGGAATTATCAGATGATCCATGTATATGGAAAGGTGCGGATATTAGAAGGGGATGAAGTGTACGGATTGTTGAGCCGCTTGGTGGTGAATCATGAAGCGCATTCCGAGTATCGTCTGGAATCATTGCCGCAGGATTTTGTGCAAAAGGAGATGAAAGGTATCGTGGCTTTTGCGATGGATGTGACGCGTGTGGATGCGGGTTATAAGCTGAGTCAGAACCGTAACGACGAAGATCACCAGAATATTATTAATGAACTGCATAAACGCTCTGATGAAGAGTCGCATCAGGTGGCGGATGCGATGAAGAGGCAGAGACAGTAATGCGCAGATGGAGATTGGAGCAAGTGCGCCTCGCAATGACATATGTTTTTGTATATTGCTTGACGCATCTCCATCAGCGTGATATTATCTGCGGGCTCTACTAAGCGTTGCGGGGTGGAGCAGTGGCAGCTCGTCGGGCTCATAACCCGAAGGTCACAGGTTCAAATCCTGTCCCCGCTACCATATTAAAATCAAAAGACCTTCAAGTTTCCTTGAAGGTCTTTTGATTTTAATATGGGTGTTATTTAAATTACTTTACACTTATATTTCCGCTTGATATAGAAACTTCAATAGCATTTCCTTTTGAATCGGACAATATGATTCCACTAGGCGCGGCGTTGGTTCCGCTGAAGAGAATTGGAGAATCGCCGCTGGCTTTGGCGCGAAAGGTTACTTCGAAAAATGTACCGTTGCCGTTGACAGGGGGATGATCGATTTGCGCTATTGCATAATCAACTGTTCCAGCGGTATTGTCAAAAGTGTTTTGTACTGTAAAGTCGGCAGTGATGAAGCCCCCGTCGCGGATCTCTATAACTTCCAGTACGAGCGGGTTAAATGATAGATGCACCTCAATTGCTGAAAGATCGGAGATGTTCTCAGCTTTGACCAAAACCTTTAGGGTGTCTCCAACTTGAAAGGATGATGCAGTTGGTTCAAGCTTAATGGTTGGGTTGGACGAAGTGCAGGATGCCGTCAATATTATGATAATTAATAAAAAATGAGATGCCAATTTATTCATGTCAACGGTCCATTAAGGGATACATAGTTGTTGACCTGGATAAATGAGTCTTGGGTTTTCAATTTTATTGACTCGTGCAATTTCTTCATAAGTGGTGCCGTAATTAACAGCAATGCGGTACATAGTCTCGCCCAAAGCGACTGTGTGATAAGCTCGGCAGCTAACAGCAGTGCTGGAAGGGGTAACAGGTGTTGCTGT
>VFJR01000025.1 GCA_009885945.1 Anaerolineaceae bacterium | reverse complement strand
GCGGGCGAGAGTTTACCATGCGGGCATACATGTGTCAATATAACGAATCGATTTGCGTCGTGTTCTCAAATGCTGAAATCTCCAATAAAAATAATCTCCTTATATAATTTTCGGGATGTCTAGGAAATGGTGATATTATTTATTATTATATTTACCCATATCCTATTCAACAAAAAGGTACATCTAGCAAAATATTGGGATGTGCGAGAACTTTTGTTATAAAAAACTTGCTGTTTTGTAAGCACATAGCATAACCGAATATCCTAACTTGACACAATCCTAGCCATGTTCTAAAATACAGTTATATTAAAAATACAACGCTTGTAGCAAATCCAAAAAGCGTTATTCCTTCTTTGAGGAGGGTTGGTTTGTCGAAATCACGTTCACAACAAATGGTAGATCGTCTGCGGGAACTTCAAATATCATCACCTGATATTGAAGCATCTGCAGTTGTTAGTGTTGATGGTTTAAGTATTGCATCTGCCTTACCGCAAGGTGTGGAAGAAGACCGCGTCTCCGCGATGTCTGCCGCGATGCTTTCCTTAGGTGAACGCATTGCAACTGAGCTTGGACGCGGCTCACTTGAGCAAGTGTACATAAAAGGCCAAAAAGGGTATGTGGTACTAATGTCAGTCGGGCAGGACGCCGTGCTGACCGTACTTACAGGCGAACAAGCAAAATTAGGTTTAATTTTCCTTGACATGCGCCGCGCAACTGAAGACCTAGTAAAACTGATTTAGCGGAGTCCAAATGAGCCCCATTCAAAAAGCTGGTTTATATTACCCCAACAAGTTTGGATTGATTACAATAAAGTCCCTAGAAGAAGTAATGGGGAAAAATGGCCTTAATGCCATTCTCAACTTGGGCGGCTTGAATCATTATATCGACAATTATCCACCTGATAACTTAGACAAAGGTTTTGACTTTTCTGAATTGTCCGCCATCGGATCTGCATTAGAAGAAATGTACGGTCCTCGCGGCGGGCGCGGTTTGGCTTTACGCGCTGGGCGAGCTACCTTCTCGGACGCATTGAAGAATTTCGGAGCATTAGCAGGCGCCGCAGATTTGGCGTTCGTAGTTCTTCCGCTTCACTCCAAACTGAGAATTGGTCTGCCAGCCTTTGCAAAGATCTTTACCCAATTAAGTGATCAACAAACTACCGTTGAAGAGAAAGAAACTGAATTTATTTGGACTATTCATAAGTGCCCCTGCTGCTGGGGACGCACAGGAGCAGACAAGCCAGTATGTTACGTTTCTACTGGTTTGATTCAAGAAGCCCTCAAGTGGGTTTCTGGCGGCAATGAGTTTCGCGTAAACGAGTCCAAATGCGTAGCTGTTGGCGATGATGTTTGTGAATTCATCGTACAAAAAGAACCAATTTCCTAACCACAGGCGATCCCTTTGGCTGAAGAAAAATCAAAAATCCTGATTATTGAAGACGATTTAGATGTAGCAGAAATGCTCAACGCCTATTTTCGCGTACAAGGCTATGAAGTCTTTACAGTAAATTGGGGCGAAGATGGTGTTCGAGCCAGTCAATCCAACCACCCAGACCTTGTCATACTTGATATACGCCTTCCTGATATTGATGGCTATGAAGTAGCGCGTCGTTTACGTGCAGATAGACGCACCCAAGAAATACCTATTATCTTCCTGACCGAAAAAAGAGACCGAGCGGACCGTTTGCAAGGCTTAGAAATTGGCGCGGATGATTACATCACCAAGCCATTTGATGTACAAGAACTTCGCCTGCGCGTACGCAATGCTTTGCGACGAGTAAGCCAAGGCTCGCTTACCAACCCAGTCTCTGGCTTGCCAGAAGGCGCGTTAGTAGATGAACGATTAACTGAAGCAATTCAAAAGGGCGGCTGGTCGGTTATGCTAGTCTCTCTCGAAAACATGGATTTCTTTCGTGAAACCTACGGTTTTGTTGCATCAGATGATGTTCTACGGGCAGTAAGCATGATGGTTGTAAATACCATGCGCGAAGTTAGTACTGCTGAAGATTTTCTTGGTCACATCAGCGCTACCGAATTTTTACTCGTAGTTTCCCCCGCTAACCCATCGGCTTTGCGAGACAAATTACGAAGCCGTCTTGAGCAATCAATGGACTATTTTTACCCTATCAAAGATCGGGAACAAGCCGCAAAAAGTAATGGGCGGTTGACTGTAAAGATAGCCGAGCTTACATCGGTAACAGGCAAGTTCGCTACAGCAAATGACATAAAAGCTGAGCTCATCAGGAACAAAGCATAAAAACTGGACGAGATTTTTATCTCGTCCAGTTTTTTTATAGCTTAAGTGAAGTCCAATTTTCCACTAGTCGCAGCCAATCTGGAATTGTCAATTTCTCTGCACGTATTGCAGGGCTTAGCTGCGCACTCATTAACAGAACATCCGCTTTTGCAGGAGAGATATGCAAGCCAGCCGCAAGTGAGTTTCGCATCATTTTTCGTTTTTGACCAAAACCCGCCTTGATCAATTTAAAGAAAACATTAATTGAATGTGCTGGAATCAAAGACTGAGGATAGATCTCTATGCACAAAACCGCCGAATCTATTTTAGGTGCAGGATAAAAAGCATCAGCGGGAATTTTCTCTACAATTGCAGGCTTGCCATAAATTTGAACACTTAATGCCAGCAAACTCATGTCTCCATCTCGCGCACAAATACGATCTGCTACTTCTTTTTGCATGGTGAGCACAAGGCGGCGGGGTCTTGGTGAGTTCTCCAACAAGTGACGGATAATTGCAGAAGTTATGTAATAAGGAATATTCGCGGCAACAATATAGCCCTCTTGCTCAATCATCTCATTGGGCAAAATATTTAAAATATCACCATGAATCACGCGCACGTTCGGATGAGGCGTAAGAATCGTTCGAAGAGGCAGAAGCAGGTTCTCGTCAATTTCGACCGCTATGACTTCTCTGGCAAAGGCTGACAAATAACGGGTCAAACTTCCCAAGCCGGGTCCAATTTCCAAGACGCTATCATCAGGCTGAATTTGTGCGGCACGGGCTATTTTTTCCAAGGCGATTGGGTCTTGTAAAAAATTTTGGCCGAGTCCTTTTTCAGCGCGCAAGCCATATTGCTTTAACAATGAAGCAGTGTTCATCTGTGGGATGGAAGATAATTTTACGGACAAAGGAATGCGTCCTCCAACTCTGCAGAGTTTGTTGATATTTGTTGTTGACTAGGCCAATATCCCGCTTGAAACTGAGTCGTATATTGTCGCAAAATATCGAAATCTACATCCCAAGCAAAAACAAATGATTTGAAAACAGGGTCGTAGACCGTACTTTCCTTAAACAACTCGTTAGGGAAACTCGCAAAGACAATATTCTCAGGGCGAGCCGCTACGCCCAAACATGCAAGTTGACCAATTTGCTCTGGCGTTAAATCGGTTTGAATGTTTTCTTGAAAAGTTGTCAATATTTGCGAAAGCTGAGGAATAACCTGCGGGCTGATCATTTTTTTACGAACAGCACACATGACCATATTTTGATGCTCAGCTCGTGTAAATACAGTCTGGTTACGAATACGCGCTAATGTTAAAGCTTGTTCGCCGCTAAGATGTTGTTCTCCTTTAGGGAATATAAGACGACGGCTATTGTCTGTGCCTGTTCTGCCATCCAAGCCATCAGGCAAATTAACATCTATCCCGCCAATAACATCTACAACTTCTATAAAGGTTTTCATAGAGACCGCGACATAATGATCTACATTAGCACCAAAGTTTAAATTTAAAGTGCGCGCGAGCAAACCAGGACCTTCACTTGGATGCTCGTAATAGTTAAAACCTGGGTTGCCATATAAATAAGCTTGATTTAATCGTTCGTGATCTTGTTGAATATTGTCGCTAATTTCTGGAATCTCCACCCACAGATCACGCGGAAATTCTAAAACAAATACGCGCGGTGTTACAAAATCAATTCGCACAAGCCGAATGGCATCTGCAAGCCCATATTCATAACGGCCAGAACGCGAATCAGTACCGATCATTAATAAATCCATTTTTAAAGGTCCGCCGCAAATAGGCGTATTAGGTAAATTTGTAACATCAAAATCTATAGTGGGAGCTAAAGTGCCGGGCGGCACAGTTGTGGGCGTTTCATTTGCTAACAGAAACTGAACAGTGGGCGGCGTTTCTAAAATACCCCCCAACGGCTTAACTGCCCATTGTTGATAATTATGCAGGATTAAAAACGAAACCATAACCAGCATAATAATTGCAATCGTTGAAAGAATGCCTAGGGTAATTTTTTGCGAAGTTGTCATTTTAAAATATATGGAATGCTATCCGGCACAGGCGCTAGAAAATAGACAGTAACCCAACCACTCCACTCCTCCCAGTCAGAATCGCTATAGCCCAAATCTATCCATGCCCGCCCATCTGGAAAGCCCCCGCCCACATCTGCCACAACCGCCACGCCATATCCTGGAATATACACTTGTTGGCCAGCCAATTGCAAATACCAATCATACTTCATTGCCACCACCCCTTTTTGCACTGGCAAACCAAACGAGGTGCCGCTCAAACACTGCGGTACGCCAGACCGGCATGGTGAATAAGACGTAGCATACATTTGCACCGCGCGCCAATATTCGATGTTTGTACTTCCCGGAATAGTATGTGTAACAATTTTTGTGCCATATCCGATAACGCGTTTTTGCGGCGATCGCACAATAACATCATCATCAATTTCTCGTAACACTTGCTGACCATCTTCAAAACGTGTGTGAATTCGCGAAATACTCAATCCATCTGAGCCAGGTTGTAAGATCTCTGTTTGATCCAATTCTATATCATCAGACGCTATATATTCATCTTGACGAGGGATTGATTTCAAAGTTAAAGATACCGATTCGTGAACACGCACCAATCTAAATTGAGAATCAAGAGGCGCCGCTTCACTATCCAGCGGGAGGCTGTAATCTAACCCAACCAGCGGAATCCCCGCCTCAGCCATTATCCTGCCAACCGCTCCTTCAGCAGAGCTCAAAATCAAAGAAATATCCCTAATAAATATACGCAGATCACGTGCGGGAATATATTTCACGATCATAGACGATGTGACTGGAGTGGATATTGGCGAGTCTATAAAATCATTAATGGATAAATTTACTCCCGCATCTTTCAACATCTCGCCAACCGTAAACGCAGAACTTAATATCACGCGCGACTCATTCGGCATTTGAAGAGTTACCGGCACCGCACGTCGAACTTGCAAGGTTACCAAATTGTTTACTGTTACCAATTCGTCAAGTAAAACAGCCGCGCCATTCATTAACACCCGATCGCTTTCTCCGAGAACAATGCCCATATCCTCTAACAAAAGGCGCGGCACGAATTGACTAGCATCGCTGGTGTGAAGCTGGTCAGCATCGACGATAGTAATTAAAGCATTATTCGCCCTAGGTTGGCACGCAGCCAATAAAAGCAAGCTAGCAAAAATATATATGCGCATGTCTATATTATACGTTGTAAGAAGAGAGCGAAAGTAAATTGGTGGGGCAAATAGCGCTTCTATTTTTATGCTACACTCATGAAGTAAGCTGCTATTAATAAAGTTTACAACTCAACTCTGCCAGAGAGCCCAATTATTAGAGGTAAAAATGAAAAAGCCAATGTTTTTATTGATTGCCATCACATTTCTTTTCTCTTGCTCTACCTTTACCCCCGCAACTTCAAATGCAGAGCCGTCTTATCGTTATGATAATCTTCCAGACGGAGACGTAAATATTCTCAATTCGGCAGAATTCCGAGTTGCTTCTCAATGGGGAAAAACCAATATCACCTACTTCTTCATTAATGGCACAGATAAAATATCGGGGGATGAAGAAAGACAACTCGTAAAGTCTGCATTTGCATTATGGGCGGCTAATATCCCGCTTATATTTACAGAAACCAGCGACAGAAACAAGGCAGACATTGTGATTGGTTGGGCAGAAGGCGAGCATGGCGATGGCGATTCGTTTGATGGCGCAGGAAATGTCTTAGCACATGCTTCTTACCCAAATCCCTATTCAGATAAGCAGGTTTTTTTGCATTTTGACGATTCGGAACGTTGGGTAAATAGTGATAATAAAAATGTTGACTTGTTAACAGTTGCAGCACATGAAATTGGACATACACTTGGATTAAATCACAGCACTGATAAAAACGCGCTTATGTTTCCAAGTTATAGCAGACCTCATCGCTTTTTAGGCGACGATGACGTTGCTGGCGTGCAATCAGTTTATGGGCTGGCAAGCACTTCTCCATCTGCACCACAATTGCCAAAGCCAAACGAAAATCCGCCCCAAAGTCCCAACAACGACACAGACCAAGATGGATTGTCAGATTCAGATGAAACATTAGTAACAGGCACAGATCCAAATAAGCCTGATACAGATAATGACGGGCTAGGCGATGGTGTTGAAGTTGCCAATCGCATGAATCCAATCGACGCTGATATGGATAAAGACGGCGCCAAAGACGGAGCAGAGATCGCAGCCGGTACAAATCCGTTTTTACCCGACCAAACAAATGGGGTTTCGCCTGAGTTAGCCAAAGAAGTCGGCGATTTTTTAACGAATGCCATCAAACTACAGATCAAAGCGTATCGTGAGGGAGATGCATCAGTTGCCAGCACAGTTTTAGGCGGAGAAATTTTGGAAAACCTATTTGCAGAAATTGACTCTCTTAATCAACAAGGCTTGGTTGAGGTAGCAGAAATTGATTACTACAAAAGTTATGTTGCAGATATCAAAATAATAAACGCGGCACAAATAGAAGCAAAAACCTGCGAGGTGTGGACAACTCAATTCTTCCAAAAATCGGACGGGAAAATAGTACAGACGATTGAAGCAACACTCTTGCCGCAAACAATAATTATTCAAAAAATAGGCGAAAACTGGTTTATTACAAAAGTAAATTTTGAGAAAGCACCCGCTTTTTGCAAGTAACAGAGACTCTTTCAGGAACAGGCTGAAGCCCGCCGTCTTGCTGTCGGCGTAGAAAATGCTTATGGCGCGGTCAGGTTTAGGCGCAGAAAGAAGCGTTTGATCGGTTTTACAAAAGTGTTTGGTCGAAAAATTTCAGTTTCATTGCAATCAAAATTAGTGTAAAATTAGAACATTCCAAATATCCTATAAAAGATTAATCGTCATATCACAGCAGGAGGCGAGCATGTTTAAGACTCAGAATCTATATCAGAACGACGAACCATGGAAGAAATCCGCATTGGGAATTTCTTCAGAGACGATTGGCGGGTGGGGCTGTTTGCTCACGTCAGTCACTATGATGTTAAACGGCATTGGCTATAACGAAACGCCCTTAACAGTCAATGAAAAGATGAAAAACGCTGGTGGTTTTCAAGGCGCTTTTTTCATTCCGAGCGTTTTACCCTATGTGTGGCCAAACAGTGCCTACCGTGATATGCAACCTTGCGAGTCTTCGCCTGCCCCCACCGCTCTAATTGACGCTACTATAGCACAGGGCAAGCCCGTCATTTTACAAGTGGACTGGAATAAACAAGCGGGCATTCAGACCCACTTTGTGCTTGTAAAAGAAAAGAAGGGCGATGATTATTTGCTATATGACCCTTACCGATACCCAGGCGATGGTCCTGATAAAGAAGTCCTCTTGACTACACGCTATAAATACAACGGCGCAAAACTTGCTTCCGAGATTAGTGCCGTACTATGGTTTGATTCTTATAGCAGCACTCCGCCAGAACCACCCAAGAAAACCAGCGTACCGTTGCCTGCAGAAAAATATATTCTGTATGCCGGCGAAGACGATCTTTCACTGCGCGGCGAAGGCTCTGTAACAGGTTATTTATGGAAGCGCATGCCTTTAGGCACCGAATTAATTTGTTTGGAACCAAAAACCAGCGCTAAGGCAAAACTTGGCGTACAAGGTCAATGGATTCAGGTGCAGGATCCAAAGGGCGATCAGGGATTCGTAGCAGGCTGGTATGTTTCTGATGTTAAAGGAAAACCCGCCTCAACCATTACGCCGTCGCCTGCTTCTGCTCCCGCGCCTGCTGCCCCGCCTAAGCCGGGTTCTGCACCTGCGCCCGCTGCACCATTACCTCCTCTGCCTGCTGGCGCGCTACAACTAATACCCACCGAGGAACTTTCTTTCCGCTCAAAGCCTATCGTTTCACCTGAAACTTTAATGAGGCGTGTGCCTGTTACCGAAAAACTAGTATGTGTAGAACCTGCAAACCAAGCCATTGCAAAAATTGGCGTTACCAATCAATGGTTAAAGGTACGTGATGCCGGCAATAAAGAAGGCTATGTTGCCGCTTGGTATGTGAAATATGCCAGCGGTTCAACCGCCCAAGCTCCAGCCGCAGCAGCCCCTGCACCTGCTGGAACCGTAAAAATTAAAGCAGTTTGCGAACAAGTAGCACTTCGCAATCAACCCGTAATCAGTGATGCATCTTTGATCAAACGTGTGCCTATCAATTATGAATTCATAATTACCGAAGCAGGCGGCGAAGCCAAGGTTGGTAAAAACGATCAGTGGATCAAAGTTAAAGATGCAACCCATCAAGGGTACGTTGCCGCATGGTTTGTCACTCGCTAGACTCGCAAGGATGCGCCTAGATGGCTAACCCAGAAAACCCACAAAGCAAAGTCTTTATTTCCTATTCACGCAAAGACAAACCCTTTGTCAAGAAACTAAATGATAGTCTTGACAATAGTGGTATTGCCGCTTGGGTTGACTGGGAGGGTATTCCCCCCAGCGCTGATTGGATGGCAGAAATCACACGCGCCATCGAAAGCGGAGATGCTTTTATTTTTGTGATCAGCCCTGATTCACTTGCATCAAAAATTTGCATGGATGAGTTGGAACTTGGCATTAAATATAACAAAAAGATAATTCCAGTCTTATACCGTGATCCCGAAAAACGCACAAAGATGCATCCAAAACTTGCATCTACCAATTGGATATATTTACGCAAAGAGGATAACTACAAAGCTAACCTCCCAAAAATATTCGATTCAATCAACACCGATCTGGAATGGATTCAGCAGCATACACGCATTTTGCAGCGCGCTACCGAATGGGAGCAAAAGAACCAAAATAAAAGTTTCCTGCTTGGCGGCACCGAACTAGAAGAAAGCGAAAAATGGATGACTGCATCTACGACAAGCGTTAGTCGTCAGGTAGCACCCATTCAGGCAGAATTTATTAGCATAGGACGCAAGGTTGCAGTGCAACGCCAGCGAAACTTTACCATCGGCGTTGCTCTCGCTCTTGTCGTCAGTCTTGCAATGGGCGTGTTTGCATTTGTTCAACGCGGAGCGGCATTAGTAAATGAACAAAAGGCAAAAAACAGCCAGGCAACCGCAGTAGCTCAACAAGCAATTGCAGAAGAAAATAAAAAAATTGCGGAAGAAAACGCAAAGATCGCCGAAGAAAATGCCCAAATTGCCAAGGCACAACGAAGTGCATCTGAAGCAAAAATATATCAAGATGAAGCCGGTGAATTAGACACTAGCACATTATTAGCAATTGACGCGTATACCCACTTGCCAAGCCTTGCTGATGCCGAAACTATTATTCGCCATAACATTACCCTATTGGCTATTCCTATTAAACAAACGAATGTCGAGGGTCGCGTTTGGACAATTCAACTCAGTCCAGATAGGCAAAAATTTGCCACCGCAGACGAAGCTGGTAATGCGTGTCTCTGGGACACAAACGATGGCAGCCAATATTTTTGCGCTCCGCACGAAAGCGCTGTTTATGATTCTGCGTTTAGCAGCGACGGAAAAATATTAGTGACCGGCACCGAAAAAGGGGTTGTGACGTTTTGGGATGTAGAAACAGAAAAGCAACTTAGCTCATTGCAATTTGATGGAACAATATGGGATTTGAATATGAATCCCAATGGCCGCTGGCTTGGGGTTGGCAGAACAAATATGGTCAGCCTTATAGATATGACCGATTTCAAAGAGGAAATATTCCTAGAACAAAAGGGAGAAGTGTACAGCATTGATTTTGACGATTCTGGCGCATATATGGCTTATGGCACATCCGAAGGATTTGTTACTATATGGACCGTTATGCAAAGCCGCACAGTCGCAGGAGCAAAGCACACCAACGAGGTCTACGATGTTGAATTTAGCCCTGACGGACAATGGGTTATTAGCGGCGGCGCAGACAGCACAACGCGTGCCACTCGAGTCGCTTATGGCGGCGAGAAATATTTCATAAAACATGGTGACTGGGTAGAAGATGTATCCTTTGGACCAGATAACACCTGGTTCGCAACTGTATCTGACGATAAATTCATACGCGTTATTGATACAGCTACGGGACAGGAAAGAATGCGTATGGCGCACGCAAATTTCGTATTGAAAACCCGCGTTAGCAAAGATGGACAATGGATCGCGACAACAGGCTATGATCAAACTGTTCGTGTTTGGGATGCGCATTCCGGAGCTGAAGTTTTACAGCTTCCAATCGAAGGCATTGGCTCATCTCTTCAGTTCAATGCTGATGGATCTCGATTAATCGCAGGAGACCGAGATGGGCGTGTATATCTTTGGGATATTTCCAACCTAAAATCAAGAAAAGGCTTAATTCAATTTAACGAATTCACCCGCGAAGCTCACTTTAGCCCAGATGGAAGTTTCCTTTTGGTAAATTCAGATGACAAAAACATATGGCTGGTTAATACCGATCAAGCTGGAACAAGCAACGAAACGAGGAAAGTTGTCGCAAAAGCAAGCGGGCTAACTTACAGTACAACAATCAGCCCAGACTCAAAATGGATCGCGGCAGTGGAATATGACAGTAATGTTTCTGCCTACAATCGTGTAATTCTTATCGGCAAAGACGGAAGTGAAAAGCATTACTTAGACCACAAACAGGTCACAATTAACGCCGTTACATTTACGCCCGATAATAAACAAATTATCACATCTGATGAAAACGGGCTGATTAATATTTGGGATCTCAGCAATCTGACAATATCGGGAAGCTTGCAAGCCAAAGGTAATGTCATTTCACTAGGAATATCTCCCGATGGAAAATATCTGGTGGCAGGCACTGATGAAGAAGGTCAGGAAAGTATAGTTTTTGATCTAAGTACAAAAACTCAAACTGCCACTCTTGATCAATTTGGCAGTATCAATACTATAGAGTTCACAAGCGACGGAAAAACACTAGCTACCAGCGGATCTGAAGGAATTCTTTATTTATGGAACGCAGAAGATAGTTCATTTGCACGTATTCAAAGTGAGTTTAAAGCAAATGCAGAAATAAAGTTTATTGATTTTAGCCCTGATAATAAATATTTAGCTCTGGGAGACGATTCGGGTTTTGTATATATCTGGGATATGGTCATGGGTCAAGAAGTTGCAAGGCTACCTCATATAAGTTCAGTCACAAGCGTTTCCTTTACTCCTGATGGTAAAGAGCTTGCAACGGTTTCTCTTAAGACTGTTATGCTTTGGGATATGGAAAAAGTGCAATATATAACCAAAGATCAATTAATTGACACCGCATGCAGTCGGCTTACTGAAAATTTTGATATCGAAAAATGGAAAACCCTGTTTTTTGATGAAGAATACCGAGCCATCTGTCCAAATCTACCGACAGATGGAAACTAGTTACACGGAGAAGTAAATATGGAAGAAAATACACAACAAGCCGCACCCATACTAATTACAGCATGGACACGTCACGCTCAGCTTGATGAAATGTCCAGCAAACGTTCAAAGGCGCATTTACGTCTGCGCCGCTGGATAGCCGCCATGGGCATTCTTGCCACATTATTCGCAATCCTGACCCAAACCTATCCCGACTCATTCCCTAAAATCGGAGGATTAACATTAAAGTTTTTACTGATTCTTGCTCCAATTCTTGGCTCAGGTTTAGCAGCGTATACAAGCAAAATGTATGCTAGCGGCGATTGGTTAACTCAACGCGCGGGTGCAGAAGAAATTAAAAAAGAAATTTATATGTACCGTACTATTCTGCAAAAACAACCAAACCGCAAAGCCTATCTTGAAAAGCGGCTTGTCGAAATTCAACGTCAGATTTTTCGCAGTTTGGGCGGTGAATTAATCCTAAAAAATTATGAGGGACAACTTCCTCCCCACTATAACCCGGAAGATCCTGCCAGCGATTATGGTTTCAACGACCTGATGGGTGATGATTATATTAATTTCCGCGTAGGCCATCAATTAGATTGGCATGTTCGTAAAAATAATCAATATGAAAAGGAACGCACTCGATTAACTTTGTATATCTACATCGCTGGCGGTCTCGGTGCTTTATTTGCCGCACTTGGCGAACCAGGCTCATCAATAAGTCTATGGGTTGCCTTAACGGCCGCTTTTACTGCCGCATTTCTTGGCTGGCAGGAGCTTCGCAGTATAGACACTATTATTCGCAATTACAGCAAAGTGATCATGGAATTAACCATCATATATGATCATTGGAATAATCTTGAAGGAAACGAGAAGAACGAAAAAGAGTTTTACCGCATGGTGAAGTCCACCGAAGAAATTCTTTGGGCACAAAACATGGAATACATCAAATCCATGCAAGAAGCTCTGGCTGAGGATGACTCACTGGAGAAAGAATCTGGATTAATTAACCGCACCATTAAAGAAGCCGTCGATTCCAACGAACGATTTAAGAAAAATATTGAAGATGCAACTGTTGAGTTTGTAAAAGAAACTCTAGAAGAAACAGAAGAGCAATTAACTGAAACCTACAAAGCCGCGCTAGGCACTCTAGCTGAGGAAGCATCTTCTCCGCTTGTACAAGAAGAACTTGCCGCCATGGCAAAAGCCGCCAGCGAGGGCGTTCACAACATTCTGGAGCGGATTTCGGAATTTAATTCATCTCTGCAAAACATCGCAAAGGAATTTGACGGCGTAGATATTGGTCCAAATACACCGCCTAGTGTATTAAATGATTTACTTTCTCGTTATCCAAAATCTAAAGAAGCAAAGGGATAATCAACTATGGACTTTTTAAAGATGTTTCATTTTAGTAAATATACAGAAGCTCCAAAAGATGCTTCTGTACCTGCAATGCCTGCTGCTAATAACGTTGCCTCTTCGCAGGAAACCAGGTTGCCAGCAACGCCTGAGACAAAGAAGGTTGAAGCGCCAACCTTGCCAGTTACTGCACCTATTCAAAGTGAACCTGCTGCTGCGCAATTAAGGCCAGAGATTAGACCTCACGCGTTTGTAATAATGCCTTTCGGGAAGAAAAAAGGCGGGGATGGTCAAATCTTTGATTTCAATGCTATTTATACAGATTTACTGAAGCCTATGCTTATTATGGCGGGGTTTGAACCATTTCGTGCAGATGAAGAAACCAAGAGCGGCGATATTCTTACCGATATGTTTCAAGAGTTATTACTTGCCGATCTTGCGCTGGTAGATATGAGCATTGATAACGCCAATGTATTTTACGAACTCGGTATTCGTCACGCATTTCGAAAACGCGGTGTGGTTCATATTCAAGCAGGGCGTTCGTATATGCCTTTTGATGTATTTAATGTGCGCACTATTCCTTATCATATTACGCCTGAAGGTGTTCCAGACCCAGCCTTTCTTGAAAAAGACCGCGCCGCTATCGCCCGTGTTACCCGCGATACATGGGCATCGGAAAAAGAATCGATCCACAGCCCGGTGTTTAATTTATTAACAGGTTTAGCTGAACCAGACCGAAAAACATTACGCACCCCATTGGCAACCGGCTTTTGGCGCGAGTACAACGAATGGAAAGAACGCGTGACAATTGCACAACGCCGAAAACGAATCGGCGACCTGCTCCTTTTGACGGAAGAAATACGCAACCCCCTTATTAAGGAAGAGGCGATTGGCGAGGCGGGTCGCGCGCTTGCGAATATGGGTCGAAATGAACTAGCGCTCGATCAATATCGTAAAGGTCTTGAAATGAATTCAAGCAACATGATGTTTCGACGCGAAGAAGCATTTCATTTGAATCGTCTTGGGCGTGTTGATGAAGCGATTGTAAAAATAGAAAGCTTGCTGGCAGATACACCAAACGACTCCGAGGCAATATCGTATCTTGGCCGTATTTATAAAGAGATGTGGGTAGACTCGTGGAAAAAAGTAAGTGACAAAAAAGCGCGTCTAAAAGCAGCATTCGATTCGTACCACTGGCTTCTAAAAGCAATTGATACCTATCTTACGGGATATAAAATAAACTTTAATGAGTATTATCCAGGCGTAAATGCCTTGACGCTTGCGACAATTTTGGTGCAATTGGCAGATAGTTTTGAAAATAAACAAGACCCTGATCCTGAAATTAAGTTTATACGCGATTCCTTAAAAGAATTACGCGGCTCCATGATTTTTTCACTTGAGACAAAATCAGATGACGAAAAAGCAGATTACTGGACCTTAATATCTCTTGCTGAACTACGAGTTTTAACTGCTGAAAAAGTAGAGAGTGTCGTCCGCTCTTATCGAAAGGCGCTGACAGCATCACGCCGAAATCAGTTTTATCTAAAGTCATCTCTCTCTCAGCTAGAAATGCTGGAGTCACTTGGAATGCGCGAAACTTATGTAACAGCGGCAATTCAAGTTATTAAAGAGGAGTTATCTCGTATTCAAGGCGAAAATCCTGCAGAAAAAAAACAAGCAGCCAGAGAAAACGAGATCAACAAAAGATCTGCCAAAAACCCAGCAGATGTATTCTTGTTTAGCGGCTATATGATAGATTACCCAAGTAAGGAGCAAAAGACTTTTTCGAAAGAAAAAGAAGTGCAAATCCGCAACGAAATAGAAAAACGCCTTGACAAACTTAACGCTGGCGCTGAAGACATTGCAATTACAGCAGGTTTATCTGCGGGCAGCGAAATCATTTTTGCTGAGGTTTGTGCCGCACGCGGAATTCATGTAGAAGCGCATCTACCGCTACCAGAAGCAGCCTACATTCGCGAATTTGTCTCGCCTGGGGGCGACGAATGGGTGGATCGTTTCTATAAAATACGTTCTCACCCATTGGTGGATGAAGCCTATCAGCTTGAACATGTTGGCGAACCCAAAGAAGGCGTTGATGCCTACGAACGAAATAACCGTTGGGCTTTATATTCATCGCTCTTACGTGGAATGGACCATGTTTATCTAATTACTTTATGGGACGGCAAAAGCGGTTACCCCAAAGACCGAGATGCAAGATTAGTGAAGCACATGGTCGAGTTAATGCGCGATATCGGCGGAAAAGTAGAGCATATTAATTCATCAAAATTTATGCATGCTGAATATATTGACGGGGCATTTGATGGATTACCTGATTTATCAAAGCCCAAGTCAGCCCCTAAGCCAAAGGCGCCAGTTAAAAAGAAGAAGTAAACATCAGCTCTTTACAAACAGATTTATAATAAGATCGGGCATGACGTGTCCGATCTTATGTATTACAAACATTTTGTAAGGTAGCTGTCATGGATGCGTTAAAATAGAGCGTGCTAAAATTCAAGTTGGAGATTACATGTCAAACAAAGGAATTATTCTCTATATTGAAGACGACCCAAACAACAGAAACCTTGTGCGGCGCGTGTTAGAGTCAGAGGGGTACAGTTTGGTTGAAGCACCAAGTGCAGTTCAGGCGATGGATTATCTTGAAACGAATTTACCAAACCTAATTCTGATGGATATCAATATGCCTGAAATGGATGGTTACTCTTTAACAGCCAAGATCAAAGCCATACCAAGATACAATAAAATTCCTGTTGTAGCGATAACAGCAAATGTAATGAGAGGGGATCGTGAAAAATCATTAGAAGCTGGCTGCGATGGGTATATTCAAAAACCAATAGATATTGACATATTAGCTCAACAAGTGGAGCGATTTTTAAGGAGTTCTAATGCCTAATGTAAACGACACGCAACCATTGCGCAAACCTACCATACCAAAAGATGCAACCGTCTTAGTAGTGGAAGACAATGTGTCCAACTTTGTATTGATAGCCCGCATGTTAGGTTATTTGGGAATACACTGTGAGTGGAAAACTTCTGGGTACGAAGTTGTAGAATACGCAGACACTTTACCCAGACTTGATTTGATCCTGATGGATATCCGCCTGCCCTATGAAGATGGATACGGGGCTTTAAAGAAAATTCGGGCATCCGAAAGATTGAAAGCCACCCCAATTATTGCAGTAACAGCTGAAGCCAGTGTTGAGCAAATGAGCAAGGCTCGCGAGTCTGGCTTTGATGGTTTCCTTGGCAAACCATTAGACCCAGATCGATTCCCTGATCAGATTCGCCGTATCTTAAACAATGAGCCAGTATGGGAATTTAGTTAACCTAGAAAAACCTTGCAATGAACAATTCTTCTGAATTACCTAATTTGGAGCGTACAAAATTCACGGGCAGTCTGGCAAGCACTATTGCACGGACTCTCTTGTTTTTCACATTGATACCTTTGCTTTTAATGGCAGGCGCATCTTATTTTCGCGCGCGTAGCTTGCTTCGTGAGCAAGTGATAGAACAAAACCAAAGGTTGATCGCCACCCAAATAAATAATACGGATAGAAGTATAAAAATTAAGGAAATACGATTAGATCGTCTCTCTCGTAAAAGTGATTTTATTTCAGCAATGGAATCTGCTTTACATGCAAACAGGCAAAGTACTTCGTTTATAGGTATTCGGAAAAATGTTTTAAGTCAATTTAATACCCTTTCAGAAGATGGTGTATCTACATTCAATGAACTTTTACTACTCACCCCAGATGGAATAATTCAGACTTCTAGCAATTCAGAATGGGAGGGATTAAAGATCCCTGTAGAAAATCTACTGGATGATGCGGTGGACCGTCGCTCTCTGATGACATACGACATGAAGCCTTTATATCCAGATCAATTGGCTCTTTTAACGATCGTTAAATATAAAACAACTGGTGGATCACTATTAGGTCTGTTGGTTGGGGTTACAGAATCGCAAAACCTTCAAGAATCTTTGAATTCACTTGTAACCTTAAGCCCTTCATCTCAAGCATTTTATATCCTGCCATCAGAGATAATGCTTACCCCTAATATTTACACAAAACAACTGCAAATCGAAAACACATCAGCATCTCAAAAAGAAGCGATTGCTACCGCAATCGCTGTGTTGAATAATACAGACACAAGTTTTAGCGCGGACCCAATTTCTATTGAATACGATTCTATAGATGGTCATCATATATTAGCGCAAGCCCAATGGCTGCCCAGTATCAACAGCGGCATAGTTCTCGCAACACACGAAGAAGAAATATTAAGTCAATTAAATGGCTTGACCTTGTTTACACTTGGACTAATTGCTATATCATTGGCTTCTATGGGCTTAGTTATCTGGGCAGGCAGTAATCGTGTTATTCGTCCAATTCGTGCACTCGCTAATATTACGCATCGCTTCTCTAAGGGTGATTGGTCTCAACGAGCAGAAGTATTAAGTACAGATGAAGTAGGCGAACTTTCAGCATCTTTTAATCAAATGGCAGATCAGCTTAGTGAGGTATATAAGTCACTAGAGCAAAAGGTAGACGAAAGAACAAAGGAATTATTGATTGCCGCAGAAGTTGCCCAAAGCATTATTGCATCAACAAGCCTTGATGAGTTATTAAATAAGACTGTTAGGCTGCTCGTGGAACAATTCGGCTTTTATCATGCGGGAGTGTTTTTGGTTGACCGCGCGGGAAAAACGGCAACCTTGCGCGCAGCACATAGTCCTGCTGCTGAGATCATGCTTGCAAACTCACACAGCCTTGATGTTGGTTCTGCGTCTATTATTGGATGGGTAACAGCAAACAACAAATCAAAGGTAGTTTCTGATGTTAGCGAGGACTCCATTCATTTTAAAAACAAATACCTACCCGAAACACGATCTGAAGTTGGTATGCCTATCTCTGTTGGTAATTTAATAATAGGCGCCCTAGATGTTCAAAGCAAAGAACCCAATGCCTTCGGTCAGGAAACGGTAAATTTGGTAATGCTTCAAACTCTGGCAAACCAAATTGCAACCGCAATTCAAAGCATTAAGTTAACAGAATCGAACCAGGTTAATTTACAAGAACTAGAACGTTTATATCGCGCAAGCCAGGTAGTTGCAGAAGCCAAAACAAAAGCCAGCGCGCTAGAAAAGACATCTAACGTATTGCAAAACAGTCCAATTCCACATGTTTTATTATTAATCAATAGTAATAAATTCGATGTTTACTCTTACACTCACGAATTCTTTGATAAAGCGAAATTAAATACTGCGATAGATTATTTAAATTCAAGCATGATAGACATTAAAAAAATCTTGCTGTTAGGCACTGTGGTTACGTCAGATAAAGAAGCACAAAAACACACTGCACTCAATGATTTCGTAAATATCTTTAGCGGCTCATCAGGGGTATTCCTGCCTATCCAATCAGGAGATACTCTTATCGGCGTAATGGTTATGGTAGCAAGTAATCAATCGCTAAACTATTCATCCATTCAACCATACGTAAATCTAATGGATTTATTGCGCACAACTCTCGAGAAGATAGATTCTGCAAGTATTACTCAATTGCATTTAACAGAAATGGAAGCGCTAACCGAATTAAGCCAGGTAATTTCAGTCACATCTAGCCTCGAATCGTTTTATGAAAGCCTGCACAACCAAGTTAGAAAACTAATCGGTGAGTATAGCTTTATCATCGCTCTGTATGATGAAAAAACAAATTCAATCAGTATTCCATATACATATGAAGATGGGGTTACCAGCACAATAGAATCCTTCCCTCTTGGACAAGGACTAACATCAATCCTGATTCACACAAAACAACCACTCCTGCTGGTTGAAGACACAGAAAAAAGAGCCGCTGAATTGGGCGCAAAAATTGTCGGCAAGCCTGCGCGTTCATGGATGGGGGCTCCGTTGCTGGTTCAGAATCAACCTGTCGGCGCACTTATTATTCAAGATCCAAACCAAGAACATGCATTTAATGAAGATAACTTGCGCTTCTTCTCAGCTTTAGCAAGCCAGGTAGCAGGGGTTATTCACAATGTCCTTTTGCTAGACGAAAGTCAACAAAGAACATTGCAGCTACAAACAGCTTCTGAAATTGCGCGGGATATTAGCAGTTCTTTGAATTTAGACGAGTTATTACTCAAAGCTGTAAATCTGATACGGGACCGCTTTAATTTTTATCACGCCAGTATCTTTTTGATCGACTCTGCCGGTGAGTTTATTGCAATTCGAGAAGCAACTGGAGATGCAGGTATTCAATTGAAGCGACAAGACTATAAACTTGCAGTTGGATCAAAATCCATTATGGGTTATGTAGCAAGTCATGGAGAGCCTCTCGTAGTTAATGATACAAATGCAGACGCTACATTTCTTCATAACCCGTTACTGCCCGATACCCGCGCAGAAGCTACGCTTCCCTTAAAAGCCGGCGAACGTATACTTGGTGTGTTAGACACGCAAAGTTCAAAACCGAATGTGTTTACAGAGGACATCTTACGCAGTTTACAAATTCTGGCGGACCAACTTTCGATTGGGATAGCAAATACAGAATTATTTGCAGAAACTCAAGAACATTTATCTCAGCATCGGTTACTACATCATATTACAACAACTACTGCATCTGGCACAACATTAGAAGAGGCGCTAGAAAGCGCAGTCACAGGCTTACAAGTAAGTCTTGGCGGGGATCGCGTTGCGATTCTGTTAGCAGATGTAGAAAAAAAGAACATCGAAGTAAAAGCAGCTATTGGCTATTCTGAAGATGTTTCAAAAATGGTGATACAGATCGGTTCCGGAATAACAGGCTGGGTAGCCGCCCACCGCCGCCCGCTGCGCATAAATAACGTATTAGAAGATACACGGTATATTGAAGCCAGTTCAAATACTCGTTCAGAATTAGCAATTCCCCTTGTTTATCGAAATGAGTTATTGGGAGTTCTTAATGTTGAAAGTGAGAAAAGCGGGGCTTATACTGAAAATGACCAAGAAATGCTCGGTACATTGGGCGGTAGTCTCGCTGCTATCATTGCCAATGCTAGGTTACTGGAACAGCTTCGCAATCAAGCCGAACGCGAAAGAATGATTTATGAAATTACCAGCAAGATTCGCCGATCAACGGATATTGAAACCATTATGATGACTACTGCCAGCGAGCTGATGAAAGCGGTCGGAGCTCGTCACGCCAAGGTGACTTTAAGTTCGCCAAAAGACAACAGCGGCGAAACACTATAGAGAGCCTATATCATTATGAATCTTAAATTTTCCCTAAAAGTTCTCTTATCAAAAACTGGCGGATACTATATTCCTCTGGCTGTAATTTTCACCCAGTTTTTATCCATCCCCGGCTTATTACTCGGTATTATATTTATTCAGCTCAACGCTCAATTTTCCTACGAAACCCTCAAAGTAATTTCTAGCTCAATACCTGAACTTATTTTTGGAACAAGCTTAATCCTACTTGTATTTACGTGGCTCGTAACACCACACGCTCGCACAGCTTTATCCATACATCGATTAGGCAGTACTCCAACTAACAATAAAGAACAACTTCTTGCGTGGAAAGAAATTACCAGTTTCAATTGGAATTATAGTTTCGCCAATTTTACGACAATTCTTCTCGCTGGAGTATTGCCATTCATTACCTATCATTATTTCAATAGAAATATCAACATCGAACAACTTGTTTATGTTTCTATAGGCGGAGCGGCATCGGCTATTATTGTTGTTTCTTTTTCGTCTCTTTTGCTGGAAAATATACTATCATCAGCCAGAAATATACTTATCCCAAACGACGAAGACGATATCATACAAAACAACGGCGGTAAGTCAATCACAACTAAAATGATGCTGTTTTCTGCCGCGATTATTGGGATAATAAATTTAACTCTTGTAACGGCTGGCTATAAAAATACAATTAGTGCGCTAAAGAGCGGACAGAGCGTTGATGTAATTATCAGCAACCTTAAATTTGAATTAATTTTTGTCAGCATACTTTCATTATTAATAGGATTAGGACTTGCCTATCTCTCAACTAGGGTATTAACAGATCCGCTTGAAAGTCTGGTCAAGAATCTCAAAAGAGGGAAACTCGATTCGGCTGCGGACAAACTTAAAATTTCCACAACTGATAACATTAGCGAATTAACCATATACATCAACCGTATGGCAGCAGAAACGAAAGAGCTGAAAATGTTAATGGAGAAAAAAGCTGCGGAACAAATTGTTCAACTAAAAGCCGCGTACAACATAGGAAATGCCGCTTCCTCAAGCCAAGATCCAGCTCAACTAGTAGAAAATATTGTCAATTTAATTACAGATCAACTTGGGTATTACTATTCTGCAATATTTTTATTAGACGACACACAAAATTTTGCAGAATTAAAAGCCGCAACAGGTGAAGCCGGAAAAGTGTTACAGAAAAACAAACACAAGGTAAGCATGAACGGAAAAAGTCTTGTGTCCGAAAGTTTATCCAAAGATAAAGTTGTAGTTTCGTCAGATTCAGAATATTCATTTTCATTAATCCCTAACCCGCTCTTGCCTTACACCAAATCAGAAATTGCGATTCCTCTGAAGTCCGGCGATCGCATACTGGGTGTGCTTAATGTTCAATCTACTCAAGAAAATTCTTTTGGAGCGCAAGAAAAAGAAACATTACAAGCGATCGCGGGACATACAGCGGTAACACTGGAAAATGCTCGCTTGTATCATGAAGTACAAGAAAACCTGCGTGAGCTACGGGCTATCCAGCAACAATATTTGACAAACGCATGGACGAACTTAACCAGCGGACAAGACATCGAATATATAGTTGGCGAAGATGAACCAACCATCAATCATTCAGTTGATATCCCCTTATCACTGCGCGATCAGGTATTAGGAAAAATTCACATACAAACCGAAAATAGCTGGTCATTGGAAGAACGAAACCTGGTCAATGCTATTGCCACTCAGGCTACCATTGCGATAGAAAACGCTCGTTTGATTAATGAAAGCCGCCAACTAGCATCACGTGAACAACTCGCTGCAGAAATCAGTAATAAGATTTGGACATCCGCAACAATCGATGGCGTTTTACAAATTGTTGCAAAAGACCTTGGAAGAGCGCTAGATGCAGACAAACTTGTAATTGAAATTGCCCCAGACAGAAAAGGCGATAATGAGTAACATATCCGAAAGCAATAATTTTGAAATAGCTTCTCAAAATGATTGGCGTGAAAAGTTTTTACGCAACGTTTTAATCATAACCTGCATCATCAGTCCGGTTATCCTTATCACAGCTTTCCCTCTTGTCAGTGGAACACTGCCACTTGCAGCCAGCCATGTTGTAGCCTATCTGTTACTTCTTGCTTTTACTTTTCTTCCAATTCCATATGCTTGGCGCGCAACAGGAATGTTACTTATCGTATATGCAATCGGAGCAATCACTCTTCTGGGATGGGGACCTTTTTCAGACGGCACATTATTTTTTTTAACCGCTATTTTGCTTGGGTGTTTATTCTTTGATTTTCGCATCGGCATAATAATCAATGTAGTGAGCACTCTAACCGTTTTCATTGCGGGATGGCTGGTAATTAATGGATATAGCACCCTAACTGTTTCTCCGGAGCCCGGAGACTGGTATGTGTGGACAAACTACGCAGTTGATCTTTTAGCGGTTGGCGGAGTTTTAACTTTTGGTCTATACACATTAAAAAAAGATGGAGACAACGCCAACAAAAAAGGACTCACTGCGTTAGATGCGCTACTCAATGAACGCAATACTCTTGAAGAAAGAGTTTACGAACGGACATACGGGCTTGCAAAGAAAACTGAATACCTGAGGTCTATATCTTTAATTTCCAGCGACATTGCGTCTATTCAAGATATAACATCGCTTTTAAATAAAAGCGTGCAATTAATTGCTGAACAATTTAATTACTACCATGTAGCCATTTTTTCAATCAACACACACGGCGATCAAATTATTCTTGAAGCAGCATCTTCTGATGGCGGTAAAAAACTGTTAGGTCAAGGATATAGGCTGGATATAAAATCGGAATACCCGATTACAAATGCTTTACGCCAAAAAAGCCCATACATTGCACATGACGTTGGCGACTACGCAGAATCATTTTCTATAAAAGAACTGCCAAACACCCGCTCAGAACTTGCCCTGCCTTTTATTGCTCGCGGTAAGATGATTGGCATTCTTGATATACATTCCACAGAAGCAAGAGCTTTTGATAAAGAAGATCTAGATATTTTCGCGTCGTTGGCAGATCATATTGCGGCTGCAATTGATAATGTTAATTTATTAAATGAAACACAAACGGTCCTTACACAACTGGAAGCAGTCACAAATACAAACACAAGCGAAAATTGGAAAAAAAGACTTGAAAAGAAACAACATGTTTACACCTACACCCCACTGGGCTTGCGTCCTGAAAAAAACATTGAAATAGACGATAGCAATATCCTCGTCGTACCCATAATCCTGCGTGGATTTCAAATCGGCTCGATATCAATGTCAAGAAAAAACGCCATCTGGCGCGCTGAGGAAAAAGACCTTGCCCTTAAAATTGCCGGGCAAGTTAGCCTCGCTGCAGATAATTTACGCTTGGTAGAAGAAGCACAAGCAAACGCAATTAGAGATCAAACAATCTCCTCTGTTTCCAGCAAGATCCGGGAAACACTCGATATTGACGCAGTTATTCTTAGCGCTGTAAATGAATTTCAAAAGGCAATGAATTTGAAAGAAGTTGAAATTCGTCTTGGCGCCCCAGATTCGCCAAGAAAAAAAGACCTTTCACGAAGCCGCTATACAGGCAGCTTATCATTAAAAGATCGAAAAGGTTAATTCAAGGATTCGCTAATGAATTTTATAAGGAATTTTTTCACTCCGCCCATATTTGCAGATGACCCTGAAAAGACCAGGGTTGCCCGCAGCCTTTTTACGATTCTCAATCTTGGGGTTTTAGTTTCTGCAGGAATTGCCATTTTCTTTTTCGTTGCACCTCCAGGGGAAACAAAACCAATTAACTTTATTTTCCAAGCCATGCAAATTATTTTGTGGCCGCTGCTAATATACTTAAATCGTACTCGATGGAGTCGCGTTGCGGCGTTTGTATACGTTTTTTTTGTTTTTTGCTTTGTATCTGCATCATTGATTATATCTGCAGATATTTCACAAACCATCTACCTGTTGGGGTTTGTATTAGTATTAGCATTGGCGACCTTATTGTTATCCCCAACTGCTGTGTATGGTTACTTTGGAATAATTGTATTTATGCTTGCGGGCGTGCAAGTTGCGGTTCAAGAAAGATCATTAATCCCTGCGGCAATAACGCTCAATCCAATTCAAACGATCATTTTGTATTCTTTTCTTCTCCTTATTCTAACTTTTATACTAGGAATTGCATCTAATACTTTTCAAGGTACAACTAAACAAGTAATTATTAACGATAAACAATTGACGGAAAAAAATGTAGAGCTTGAAAGTTCGCTCAAAATACTCGAGGCGCGTATTTTCGAACGCTCAAAGATGATGGAAAGGCGTAATCGTCAACTTCAAGCAGCAGCCGAAGCAGGTAAGGCTATCACATTGATAAGAAATATCGACCAACTGCTTAACGAAACCTGCGCAATTATCTCCGAAAAGTTTGAGTTTTACCATGTTGGCATTTTTTTACTTGACCCAGCCGCCGATTTTGCAGTTTTACAAGCATCAAATAGTGAAGGTGGAAAAAAGATGCTGGAAAGAAAGCACAAACTCAAAGTTGGCGAGCGCGGTATGGTAGGAAATGTCACTCAATCCGGGAAGGCGCGTATTGCCTTAGACGTAGGACATGATGCGGTTTTCTTTAACAATCCAGATCTTCCGGATACCCATTCTGAAATGGCCCTGCCGATCACAATTGGCGACATAATACTAGGAGCTTTGGATGTGCAAAGCATTGAAACGGGCGCTTTTAGCAATGAAGACATTGCGACTCTACAAATTCTTGCAGATCAACTAGCAGTCGGAATCCAGAACGCGCGGTTGTTCGAAGAAAATCAAATTACATTAGAAGCATCCCGCCGTGCTTATGGCGAACTTAGTCGCGCAGATTGGCAAAAGTTATTAAAAACTCAAGGGCAATCAGGCTACATCGGGGGGGCTCAGGGTGTTGCAAAAACTTCAACACTTAATTGGGAACAAGAATCAATGCAAGCAATGCAATCTGGTGACTTGACTGTTTCATCTGAAAATAAGTCGATAGGAATACCAGTTAAAATTCGCGGTCAATCTATAGGCGCGATACGAATGCGGAAGCAGGATAACAGCGAGCCGTGGAATCAAGAAGAAACTTCTATGGCCCTCATTTTTTCAGAACAATTAAGTGATGCTCTTGAGAATGCACGGCTTTACCAAGAGGCGCAAACTCGTGCATCCCGCGAAGCAATTGTTTCAGAAATTTCCGCGCGCATCAATGCAACTCCAAATATTGAAATCATATTAAAAGAAACAGTAAGTGAATTGGGGCAGGCACTTGGGAATGCAACTGTCTCACTTCAATTGATTGACCCTTCAACCCCGAAGAAAATAAGCGGTAATGGAGAATAGGATCAAATAAAATGAAGAGAATATCCGCTTTTTTTAATCAATTAATCACTCATCACCCTTCGCTAACAAAAATAGCAGATCAAAGAAAGGCGAGACTTTCATCGTCTTTAAGTCTCGCCTTAAGTGCCTTCTTGCTCATCGGCGCATTTAGTACTTACATTATTAACCGTGATACAAAAGCAGCATTGGTCACTTTTATTATTCCTTTCCTCATCTCATTCACTGCATATATAATTACCAAAACAAAATATTACAATCTTGGCGCTTTCCTTTTCATCATAGGTTTTTGTTCATCTGCATTTATTAACATTATTGTAGGTCAAAGAGAAATTCGAGTAACACTATTATTTTATATTCCGCTTGGATTAATCTTTGCCAATGCTATCCTTAACGGATGGGAAAATTTTTTACTAATAGGCTTGATCGTATTTGCCACATTGCTTCTCCCTTTATTTGGCATTCCTCTGCCTGACAACATAGGAGGACCATTAGGATTAATAAGCACTATCAGCGGAATTCTTTTTTTACTGGCAAATTACAGAAACAGCCTAGAATTTTTAAGAATAAAGGAACTTGAACAATCCAATCAGGATTTACAGACTCTCAGCACAACCCTTGAAAGCCGCGTAACAGAACGTACCCATCAATTTGAAAATGCCAGCCAGCAGGCTATTGTTCGTGCAGCGCAGCTTCAAGCTATTGCAGAAATCTCACAAGCCATTGTATTAGAGCAAAGCATGGAAAAACTGCTTCCTCTAATTTCAAGGTTGATTAGTGAAAAATTTGGCTATTACCATGTTGGCGTATTTATTATTAACAATGATGGATATGCGGTTCTGCGCGCAGCAAATAGCGACGGCGGAAAACAACTTGTAGCACGCGGGCATAAGTTAAGAGTTGGCGCAAAAGGCCTTGTCGGTTATGTTGGACAACAAGGAAGTCCGCGTATTGCATTAGACGTGGAAGCTGATGTGGCATACTTTCAGAATCCGGAGTTACCAAACACCCTCTCTGAAGTTGCACTTCCCCTAAAGATTGGCGACAAAATTATTGGTGTTTTGGACGTACAGAGCACTCAAGCATCTGCTTTTACAAATGAAGATATAGATATTTTAAGTACTCTTGCGAATCAAGTAGGTACATCAATTCAGAATGCACAGTTATTTGAAAAGATTCAAGATGCCCTAAGTGGCTACATTCGAGCAAGCCAACAGGATTGGAAAAGAATTTCCCGTAAAGACGAAAATAGCGGATATTCATTCAAGCCGGATGGGTCACTTCAGAAAATCGAATATCTAGAAGCAAGTGCTCAACAGAAATTTGACACGAAGGATTTTGTGCTTGATATAGACCAAAATAAACAAACATTATCTGTGCCCGTCAGGATACGGGATCAAATTATTGGCATCATCAATATTCAAGCTGATGATCCCAATCGCGACTGGAGTGACAACGAAATTTCTCTTGTAAAAACAATCTCTGACCGTGCCGCATTCGCGCTTGAAAACGCACGTTTGTTTGAAGACGCCGGGCGGCGTGCCCACCAGGAACAAATGATTTCGAGTCTTTCAGCTACGATTAGTTCTTCCACAGACTTTGATCGAATTATGCAAATTACAATTGAAGAATTAGGCCGCACTCTAGGTGCTACTCGTACATTTATTCAATTAGATACTACTGCCAACGGCAGTGCTTAATGATCATAAAATTTTAAGGAGCACATAGATGAATACAAAATTGAAATATTTAGTTTTTATGTTTACAATCCTTAGTGCTTTATTGAGCTCTTGTATCAGCCGGCAGTCCGTTCCAGCAGAACCCACTACCATTCATTTTGGCTTTGATTACTGGGCGGGATACTACCCTGCTCTAATCGCAAACGAAAAAGAGTTTTACGCTGCTGAAAATATAATTTTAGATGCACGACGACCAGAGAACACCGACGCGCTCATGGCGGATTTCTTAGCTGGAAAATATGACATCATTGCTGTCTCCGTTGGAGATGTAATCGTACTAACGCAAACAAATGACGATTTCTACGTAATTATGTCATCCGACGAATCGGCTGGCGGAGATGCAGTTTTAGTAAATCCAGTTATCACTTCGATAGCCGACTTAAAAGGCAAGAAAGTTGGCACCAACATAGGCGGCTTTGGAGAATTATTCGTTACTACAGTGTTAAAAAATAATAATATACAGCCAGCAGATATTACATTTGTTAATATGGATGCATCAGAAGGTCCCGCAAAACTACGCAGTGGAGAATTAGACGCAGTTCACACTTGGGAACCGTATGTCAGCGAAGCAAAAGCAGATGGAAACCAGATACTATTTTCAAGCTCGGACACCCCTGGATTGATCATTGATGTAATTGCAGTGCGCGGTTCTTTTGCAAGAGAAAACCCAGAGGCTGTTAAAGGGTTTACGAAAGGCTGGTTTAAAGCAGTAGAGTATTGGCTAAGCAATTTAAATGACGGCAACGCCGCCGCCGCCGCCCAACTCGGAATTGATCCGTCTGAGATTTCACTGGATGGTATTAAGCTACAAAACTTGGAAGACAATAAAGTTCTTTTCAACCAAAGTAACACATCAACATCTCTTTATTATGCTGCACAGCTTTACACAGATTTCTTTATTTCCAATGGCAGTTTACGTTCAGCACCTGATATCAATAAATTTATTAACCCCGGCTTTTTGCCGTAATTCAAAATTTAAACAAGGTCATTATGAATCAAAAAAGCGGTCAATCAAATAGTGGATTATTTCGATGGATAAGTAACCTATCCATTCGTGGACGCTTAACTCTTTTCATTCTAATGATCTCTTTAATTCCCTTGATTGGAATCGCCATTAAAGATACCATTCAAACCCAGCAAGCCATACTTCAAGCCGCAGAAGCAAACATTCGATCTGGTGCGCTGCAAACTACAAACAGCCTTGATACTTTTATCACCAACACGCTGGATGGTGTTCGGGTTGAAGCTCAGTTTAAAGATTTTATCGAATACCTATCCTTATCGCCATCAGAAAGAATAGACGGATCGGCGCAAGAACATGCTAAAAATACTCTAATCAAATTAACTGGAAAAGACACTGTAAATATCATTTCATATGCCTTAGTGGATTTAAACGGAAACATATTACTTGACAGTGCAGAAGCAAATATAGGCAAAAACGAATCAACATATGAATATTTTATTAGCGCACTGGACAAAAACTTGCCTACAGTTTCAGCTGTAGTATATAACGATCTAGCTCAAACAACTATATTTTTTGCCGGACTGGTAAGAAGTGACAGCGGAGAAACTCTTGGTATTTTACGGGCTGAATATAATTCATCAATCCTTCAGCAAATTATCATTAAAAGTGCCAGTACAAACAAAAATATCAGAATCACACTATTAGACGAATTAAATATAAGAATAGCCGATAACGAGCGTCCAGATCTTATCCAAAAATCTGTTGTCCCGTTGAGTCCAGAGCAATTTATTGTAGCTGTCAATCAAAAAAGACTACAAGGCACAACAGCGGAACAGCAAGCTTCGAATTTAGCAAATTTTGACTTAGCTTTAAAAAATGCTAAAGAGCAGTCTTTTTTCACCGTAGATATTAACCCGGATGAAAGCGGCAGCGACGCTGTGGCAGTCGCATTTTTGCAGACACGCCCATGGGCAATTGCATACAGCCAGCCATCATCGCTTTTTTTGGCAAATAGCCAGAACCAAATCCGCACGAATATAATTTTCGTCTTACTAGCAACTCTTCTCATAACAGGGTTGGCAACATTATTGTCACGTACCTTTACTTTGCCAATTCTCCACTTAACTGAAACAGCAAATATTGTTGCTCAGGGAAATTTAAACATACGTGCAAAGATAGAAAGCACTGACGAAATTGGCTCGCTAGCATCCACTTTCAATTTAATGACAGACCAACTGCAAACTAACTTAGCCGATTTGGAACAGCGCATAAGCGAACGCACTCTAACATTAGAGCGCAGATCAATAGAACTTGCAATCGCGTCAGAAGTTGCGCGTGATATTAATGCAATCCGTAATGTTGATGCGCTCATTAATCAAACCGTGGGATTAATTAGGGAGCGATTCAACGCATATCATGTTGCTATTTACCTGATAGACCAAAGGGGGGAGTATTTAAATCTCCGCTCCGCAAGCGGCAACGCGGGTCAACTCATGGTTGAAAATCACCATAGAATCAAAATAAATGGGCCGGGTATTATTGCCTTTGTATCTCGAACTGGCGAATACTATGTTGCCGAGGATGTAGAAAACGATACTACCTATATCAAAAACATTATTCTGCCGGACACCCGCTCAGAAATTACACTCCCTATGCGAAGCGGAAATAACATCCTAGGTGTGCTAGATATTCAATCGACCAAATCCAAATCTTTTAGCGCTGACAATGCAACAACAATGCAATTATTAGCTGACCAAATTGTTGGCGCTCTTGAAAATGCCCAGTTATTACAACGCTTAGAAGCCACTCTCAATGAGTTGAACACAGCCCGCCTTGCCCAAACACAAGCCGCATGGCAAAAAACGTCTCGCAACCGCAACACGAACGGTTTCGAATACGATGGTTCACAAACGAAACAACTAGATCATTTAATTTCAAAAGATGTATTAATGCAATTGCAAAATGGAAAACCCATCTTGCTTAATGATACAAATAATCAATATTACCAAGCAAACACCCTGCTTGTGCCTCTCATGGTATTAGATCAAGTAGTAGGCATTATTGGTGTGGAACAAAACGATCCAAATTATGAATGGACTGAAGATAGTATCAATTTAGCGCAAACCGTTGCAACACGCGCGGCTCTTTCTCTAGAAAATGCGCGTTTGCTAGAAGACAGCCAAAAACGCGCAAACAAGGAACAGGCCATTTCAAGTGCATCCAACCGAATTGGCAGCATGCAACAAATCGAAAATATTCTGTATACAACCGCAGAAGAGTTAGAAAAAATGTTGGGCGGTTCCGAAATCTTAATTCAATTTGATAATAAGGAATAGCTGTGAATTCAATTACACCACTCCAGGGTAAAACAATTAACAGGCAAGCCCAAGAGACAAATTTCATTATTGCCTCAACAATTCTTATGATAATTGTTGCTGGTGTATTCGTTTTTTTACAAAACAATACGGACCAATTAGTATTAATTACTCCTTTACTGGCAACTTGTTTAGCATCTTTTTGGTTTTCGCGGAAAGGGAAATATACTGTTGCTGGGTGGACAATGATCTATGGCGTAGCCTTACAGTTTATATTAAGCACTATTATCTTTACAGAACTTGTCTATTCAAGCGTCATTGGGTCGTTAATTATTATTGGAAGTATTTCGTTGTCGATTTTCCCTCGCAAATCTTTATGGCAAGGGTTGATTGTTAGCATAACAACTGCTGTTCTTGTTGCAATCATTGACAGCACTGGTTCCATCAATCGCCCTCCCCCCCCCACCAGCAATTTGATATTCAGAATTACATTAATAGTTTTGTATGTATACTTTGCTGTTCGTCAATTCCCAACCTTCGCACTCCGTACAAAAATTATTCTGGGGATTGTGGTTACGAGCGGAATCTCTCTTATCATTTCGTCAACTTTTATATTTTTTCGCTCAAATACAATTGCAGAAAATTTATCCAAAGATCTTGGCGAAAGCGAAAAACAGAATATTAAAAATAGCCTAATCGCTATTTCTGAAAAAAATAGCGCGGAAATAAATAACCAGCTTGAATCTATAAGCACAGATATAAACCAACTTGCGTCTTACCGTTCTGAAATTGAAAAAAAAGCATCTATATTAAATTCAGACTTGTATTGGGATGCCCGCACAAATTTAATCCAACTATCGGGGGGTCAATATAGTTCACTGCCATCAGACTCTGCATCCGTATTCATCCCATCTACAGTATTGCTTACAGATGCCATCATTGCAGACTTAAATACCACAGCGCGCATTGATGTCAACGCGTATGGAGTACTAAAAAAATATTCGTCAGCCATCGCTGTCTATTATTTAACAACATCAGGAATAACAACCTATTACCCTAACATAGGCATTGCAAATGTTGTTCCGGCTGATTTTGATATTACGACCCAAAATTTCTTTACGGTAGCAACTCCTGAAAATAATCCAGAAAAAATATATAGATGGACAAACCCCTATCAAGATCCGGCCGGGAACGGGTTAGTTGTTACTGTATCTTCTCCAGTGTATATAAACAACAGATTTACAGGCGTAATGGCAGCAGACTTAAAACTAAAAGAAATAGGCAATGCCATAGACAACATCCAAGTTGGCACAACTGGATACAGCATATTGATCGATAAAAAATCTCATATTATTCATATGCCTGCTCAAGCCTATGAAATGCTAAGCATGAGACCTGAAATACTTGCATCTGGCGAAGAGACCAAAGCGTCAATCCTAGGCAAAGGTCCAATTCCTTTTCAAATAGCTATATCCAAAGCAATGTCTGGCGAAACCAATATAAGCAAAGTCATTATCAATAACATCGATACGTATGTAGTATATTCTCCAATCAAAAATATTGGATATAGTTTAGTCACACTCGTTCCAGTAAGTGAGCTAAACATTGCCGAAGAACGCTCCCGTGAGAGAAAAAATATTGAAACTTCATCAACGCTCACTTATAGTGCGATTATTCTTGCGACACTTTTTCTTGTAGCAATCCTTACAAGTTTAGGCGTTGGCAATGTTATATCCGCACCAATCAAAGAATTAACTCAAACCTCAGAGCAAATTGCAGCGGGCGACTTAAATGTTCGGGCAGTGTACGAGACTGACGATGAACTCGGACGCCTCGCAAATGCCTTCAATAATATGACCGAGCAGATAAAAGATTTACTAGCCGGCTTAGAACAACGTGTTGCAGATCGATCTGCCGAGTTGGTCATCGCTCTCGAGAAAAATCAACGCCGCGCATCTCAATTTGAAGCAATTTCAAAAGCCGTAGAATCGATCAGCTCGACCAGAAAAATAGAGGAATTACTTCCTGCGATCACAAACGTAATCAGCGAACAATTTGGCTTTTATCATGTAGGTATATTCTTAGTCAACGAAAATCAAGAGTTTGCTATATTAAGTGCCTCAAACAGCGCTGGGGGGAAACGCATGCTGGAACGTAAGCATAAATTAAAGATAGGCGTGCTTGGTATTGTAGGCTCAGTTGCCTCCACAAAAAAACCGCTAATCGCACTTGATACGGGAGCTAACGCAACTTACTTTAATAACCCTGACTTACCAGAAACCCGCTCTGAAATGGCATTGCCTCTGCTTGCAACAACAGAAATCATTGGTGTTTTAGATATCCAAAGCCGCACATCAAACGCTTTCGGGCTGGAAGATATTGAAGTTCTAAATACCCTCGCAAGCCAAGTTAGCATCGCAATCGTAAATGCGCGTTTATATGAACAAACAGAAAGAACACTCAAAGAAGCCGATGCCTTATCCACTGAAGCAATACATAGAGGCTGGAGTCGCTACACAAATTCGCAAAAAATATTTGGCGTGCGTCATTCCACTACAAAAACTACAATATTGCATGAAAAAATAAGCCCTTCTGAATTAAATAATTCAATAACCAATTCCCCACTTAAGGCCGATGCAACAGAATCAAGGATGACGATTCCAATAAAACTGCGCGGAGAGGTTATTGGAGTACTCACCATCCAATCTATCACCGAAAGAAAATGGACAGATGACGAGCTAGAGATGGCATCATCTATTGTGGAACGCGCGGCGATTACACTAGAAAATGCCCGTCTGCTATTTGATAGTCAAAAACGAGCAGATAAGGAACGAATTATCGGCGAAATAACTTCCAAAATCGGTTCCTTTATTAGCAAAGATAACATCCTTCAATCTACGGCTGCCGAAATCGGGCGCATCTTACCCGGCTCTGAGGTGGTTGTACAGTTTCGTAAAAACGAGAATAGTAATGAATAATTTGATCAGTCTTATTAGCGACCCGGAAGATAATGACCCCAGATTCGCAAAACTAGTGCGGAATATTATTATTTTCTCCATCGTTGGCAATTTGCTTATTTTATTATTAGTAAGCGGATTACTCATTCCAGGCACCTTCAACCCACTGGCATTTACAACATTGAGTATTACCCTTGCTCTGGAAATAACAGCATTCATCTTGGTTTTACTGGGCAGCCTGGTAATGGCAAAAATAATTGTGCCGATCGGGTTGCTTGCTGCAGTCACAATACTTGCAGTGTCAGCTAACGGTGCGCACGATATTTCCATGCAGGCATATTCATTAATTATAATTATTAGTGTTTTATTAAACCGCCGCAAATCAATTTTTGTTTTTACGCCGCTGACAATCTTTGCTATTGAAGTTGTATATTATTTTGACCTTGCTGGTTTAACTCCATCTACCATGTCGCAAAAAACAGAACTAGATGACGCTGTTATTTCCGGTGTCTTAATTTTAATAATGTCTTTCGTTTTACACTTAATGATGACACGCCTCGAACAATCTGTGTCTGAAGCGCGCTCAAATGAACAGGTCCAAATAAGCACAAACCAGGAATTGCTTGAATTACAAGCCTCGCTTGAAAAACGTGTGGACTACCGCACCGCAGCGCTGGCAATAGCCAATGAGATCAACGAACGGCGAGCCAGTCAATTTCAGGCTATATCGCAGGTCTCGCGCGCGATCGCATCCTTACAAGATATAAGCGATCTCTTGCCAAATATTACCAAAGTAATTAGCGATCGCTTTGGCTTTTATCACGTCGGGATTTTTCTGCTTGATGAAACCAAGCAATTCGCCATTCTCAGCGCGGCAAATAGTGTTGGGGGGCAACAAATGCTTGCGAATGGGCACCGCCTTCGAGTTGGAGAAGTTGGTATCGTTGGGTATACAGCCAGCACAGGTATACCGCGCATCGCGCTGGATACAGGGACAGACTCTACGTACTTCAACAACCCAAACCTGCAAGGAACACGCTCTGAAGTTGCACTCCCCCTTCAAATCAGCAACAAACTTATTGGCGTATTGGATGTGCAAAGCACAGAAGAAAATGCCTTTGTTCAAGATGATATTGAACTTCTTACTACTTTAGCCGATCAAGTTGCGATTGCTATTCGCAACGCGCAACTCTATAGACAATCGCAAACAGCCATTTCTGAAAGCCAAATGTTTATGGGAAACTATTTGATAGAGACTTGGAAAAACGCTTCAACAAACAAGCTCGGGGCTGGATACCGTTTCACTGGAACCATGCCTACGCCCACACTAGAACAAATAGACTCGCCAGAAATTCAAACTGCTATGAAAGAAGGCAGAATGATCTCGTCAACTCAAGGCAAAAAATCGACTCTATCTGTGCCGATCAAAATCCGAGATGAAGTCATTGGCATCATCAATATCAACACCCCCGACCTGCACGAATGGGATACAGATGAAATTGATATGATTCAAGCAGCGGCACAACGCACATCCCTTGCTCTAGAAAACTCATCTCTACTGGAAGAAACTCAGCGTAGAGCATCAAAAGAAAAAATTATCAGCGAAATTTCTACAAAAATTAGCAGCATGCTAGACATAGACAATCTGCTGCAAACAACCATCCAAGAAATGGCACGCACTATCCCCGGCGCAGAAGTTGCTATTCAACTAGAAGATACTGACAGGAAATAAGGTAAACAAATGACCTTTTCTAAATTCTCAACGCTTCCACAAAAATCACGGTGGCAAAAATATCTTGCGACCCTGATGACGGGTCAAAAATTTAATTTAATTACCGTCCTGTCTATTCTCTGCATAGTAGTGCTTAGTTTTGTTGCGATTCAAGGATTGATTACATCACAATTTCACATCAACAGCATTCATTCAAAAAGAGTACGCCCAACTCTAAAACTTCAAGAAATACAAGTTCTATTGAATGGCACGCAAACACAAATAGAAAAAATGAAGCATGAAAAAGACAAAAATGTGATTGAACAATTCACTGTTGGGCAAGAACAAGATGTAAATTTAATTATTAAACAATACGAAAATGAATGGCAAACCACAAGAGACCCAAACTTCACCAATCTGCTTGTGCAAACAGGAAACACCAGTCTGCAAGAACGCGAAGTTCTTACTATTCAGGCTCTGCGTGCTATCTACGGAGATTTGCTTATCAAAGAGCAAGATTATCGGCTTGCTCTTCTCCTAAATACTCCACTTACCCAAATCGAGTTAGATATTGCAAATTTATCACAAAGAACGCAAATCTTAGTTAATGAACTGCTCGAAATCAACCTAAAATATGAAGAGCTTTCATATACAGCTGCGTTGAGCGCATATAAAACCTCACAAACAAGCATTATCATCTTGTTCATAATTTTAATCTTTACAACTCTTGTCATCACCCGCACAATCGCAAGCTCATTCTCCAACCGCTTAAACGAGCTTGTAAATTTAAGTAACAATATTGCAAATAGAATAAATCAGGAAGATGTTGAAATTGTAGGCAAAGACGAGATTGCAATCATAGGACAGTCAATCAAAAACACGTCAATTCGCCATCTATTAACCATCAAAGGAATGGAAAAACAAATTCAAGAGCGTGAAGCTCGGATGGAAAATTCTGTAAAACAAAATGAAAGGCGCACTCGTCTGTTTGAGGCGATCGCCCAGGTCTCACGCGAAATTGCGCTCGTGCAAGATCTTAACTCGCTCTTGCCCCGCATTACAGAAGTGATCAGTCAACAGTTTGGGTATTATCATGTAGGCGTATTTTTATTAGACACCAGCCGTGAATTCGCGGTTCTTAGCGCTGCAAACAGCAATGGTGGAAAACGCATGTTACTACGTGAACATAAATTACGCGTAGGTCAAGTAGGTATTGTAGGCTACACAACAGGTACGGGCAGCCCGCGTATCGCGCTTGATACAGGCGCAGATGCGGTATTTTTTGATAATCCAGACCTGCCCACCACCCGCTCAGAAATGGCGCTTCCCTTAAGAATTTTAGGGCAAGTCATTGGAGCATTGGATGTACAAAGTGAAATTGACGGCGCATTTACCCAAGAAGATATCGAAGTACTATCAACACTGGCAGATCAAGTATCCGTCGCTATACAAAACTCAAGATCGTTTGTCGAAGCGCAAAGTCTTCTTACTGAAGCCCAAAACGCTGTAACAGGATATGTCAAAGACGCGTGGAAGGTCATGCAGACCAGCGAGAAACGCTTTGGGTACAAAATATCGGGAGCAGATATTGTTCGGCTTGAAGAGCCTTTGCAATATCGATCAGTGCAGGATGCAATCAAAACTGATAACGTTGTCATCCTCAAAAATGATAACAATAACACCAGTCTCGCCATACCCATACGCATGCGCGGAAAAAGTATCGGCGTATTGAGCATAAAAGTACCTTCAGATCAAGTTTGGCAGGAAGATCAAACTGAAATCGCAGAGGTGATCGCCGGGCGACTCTCTTTAGCGCTGGAAGCCGCCATACTCCTGCAAACCAGCCAAAGGCGCGCAAACATAGAGCGCATCACATCTGATATAACAAGCAAGATCAGCTCGTCGACCCGCTTCGATTCTATTGTAAAGACAGCCGCACAAGAGCTAAGCAAGACACTTGGAAACACTGAGGTCTTAATTCAAATTGAACCTGCGGCAATAGACATGATCACAGAAAGATAACCACAAAGGTACATAATGAAAAGAAAAAGACTATTGATCATTATCTTAATATTTTGTGCAATTCTTTCCTTAAGTTCTTGCGCCGAATCACAGCAATCTGAGAGCTCTCAAAAACCTTTATTAGTGGAGTTTACTTATTGGTGGGGAGATTACACTTTGCTCGTAGCTCAAGAAAAAGGTTTTTTTGAAAAGTATGGAGTTTTGGTTCAGCCGGTATATTACCCAATATTTTCAGATTCTTTTCCGGACCTTGCCGCCGGACAAATAGATGCTGCGTTAATTGCGGTCGGTGATGTAATGAATATTGAGCGCCATACAAACATGAAAGTTGTCGGAATTTCTGACGATGGAAGCTTTATGCCCATTGTCGCGCGGCCAGAGTATACGTCTATTAACTTACTCAAAGGAAAAACGATCGGGGTATTAGTAGGAACGCAATATGAGGTATTGGTTTCTGAAATGCTGGCAAGCGTTAATATGAATTTAGGCGATGTATTCCTTACTGAACTGGACCCTGCAAACAGTATTGCCGCTCTTGCGAGCAACCAAGTTCAGGCAGTTTTTGTTTGGGAGCCATTTACCAGCCAGGCATTGGAAAACGGAAATCGCATAATCTACCCCACCGACAGAACCGAGCGACTGTTCCCAGATACAATTGCATTTCGAGAATCGGTGGTTAAGCAACGCCCAGATGATATTAAAAACTTCCTAAAGGCTTGGTACGAAGCGGTCGATTACAGACTGCTTCATCCGCAAGAAACCAGCGAGATTGCAGCAAAATATTTAGGCGTTACGTCAGCCGAAACTGGCGCAGACCCTGACCTAAAAGTAATGACTCTTGCAGACAATGTAGCTCTTTTTCAAAACAGAAGTGCAGGTTCTATTTATGACACTGCACAACGCACAGGAAATTACCTGTTGCTATCCGGCGGCTTGGTAACATTGCCAGATTTTGCCGCAATGCTCGACTCAACATTCCTACCCTTACCGTAGACTATTCAGAGACATATAATGACTTTTTCAAACACAAACAACTCGCCAGATGCAAACTTTGAAAAAAGAAGGCGCAATGGGATTGCGCTCAGCGCAGGCATAGGGGTATTGCTTTTGGTAATAGCCATTGGGTCTATTCTGTTCTTAAATAAAGACGATATAACTTCTTATTTAAGTATTATTTTTAGTGCCGCTTTTTCACTGCTAGGGTTTACAAGCGCCTGGCTATGCTACAAGTCACGCATTGATATTGGCATTTATATTTTGATCGCGGGGCTTATTGTTATTTCGTTAGCCTTTCCAGTTTTTGCTGATGGGCAGGGGATATTACAAGGCATCTCATTACTGCTAATTATAATCAGCATCGCCATAACCACCCTTCCAGCCCAACAAATAACTAATGGAATAATGGCTGGTCTTTCAGGAGGATTTGCTGTTATCCTGGCGGATGTATATTTGCCAAGTTTTACAATTCCTGTTAATCAAGTATATATATACCTATTTACAGGGGTTATTTTAGTTATTTTTCTGACGGTCGCCGCACGTGAATTCAGCACTTTCCCGCTGCGCGTTAAGCTCCTGCTTGGTTTTTTAATCGCAACCATAGTACCGCTCGCGATATTTGGATATATTAACTATTCAACCACAAGGCAAATCCTGCTTGCAGAAGCTGATGCGCAGCTAACAGAGCTTTCAAATAATATAGCGAGTAATATTGACAATTACATTAATAATCAAATTATTATTATCCATTCCGAAAGTAAACAAATACCGCTGATTGAATATATCGAACGATCAACAGTATCTCGAGCCGGCAGCCCAGAAGAAGTCAACGCAAGCCTTACACTCTCGAACAACAAGAGAAAAGATGCTGTTTTTATACGTTCGTATGCAATTCTGGATAAAAAGGGAAGGAATGTTCTTGATACCGTTAGCGAAAATCAAGGAAGAGATGAAAGCGCCAACGATTACTTCAAACAGCCCTTTACAAATAATAAGCCTTATGTATCCAATATTATTTTTCAAAATGGCAAAGCTAGTATATTTTTTAGCGCGCCTATCAAGAATCGCAGCGGCGAAATAATAGGAATACTAAGGGAAGAAATTGATGCAAAAGTCATACAGACCTTGGTGCGGCCCGCAGTCCAGGACGGTACCATACAAGTCTCCGTGATAGACCGCGAGACATATCTACGAGTGGCATTTACAGGCGACCGAGAACGTCTTTTCAAATCTTATAATAATTTTAGCGATCTGGAACTTCAGATCTTCCAAGCCAAAAACCGCCTGCCGGCCGGTTCGAAAGATACAATGGTTGCTGGTGCAGACCCTGCGGTTGTGCAAGCGATCAATGTAATTGATCTTCAGCCGCGCTTTGAAGCATATTCAATTTCATTAAACGATACAGCCATTAATGTGGGTACCCCAATAAAAATACTACCTTGGGTCGCTATTGCGCGCGAGTCCGAAAATGCCCATCTCGCACCTATTGAAACACAAACCCGAAACAGTATTTTTATTTCGTTGCTTTTAATAGGCGGCAGTATTATTATCTCGCTTTTGGCAACCACAGTCGTGGCAGCACCTATCGTATCCCTATCTTTAGTTGCAGAAGAAATTTCCGCAGGAAATTTCTCAGCGAAAGCAATTGTTCAAACACAAGATGAGATTGGCGCTCTTGCGCAAGCCATTAACCAAGTCACAGATGAAATTAATCGAACTTTAGAAAATCTAGAAAAACGCGTCGAAGACCGCACGCTTGATCTTGAAAATTCACGCGCGCAAAGTGAAAAACGCTCACGAGAGCTTCAAGCCGTTGGTGAAATATCCAATATTATTACCAGTGAGCAACGTACAGAAAACCTGCTCCCGCTCATCACCCGCTTGGTCAGTGAACGGTTTAATTTTTACCATGTGGGCATATTTCTATTAAATGATACAAAGCAATTTGCTCAGCTGATGGCAGCCAATAGCCCAGGGGGCCAAAGAATGCTGGCGCGCGGTCACAGGCTTGAAGTCGGCGCGACCGGTATTGTAGGAAATGTCACATCTTCTGGCAAACCACGTATTGCGCTGGACGTAGGTTCTGATTCCGCTTATTTCAATAACCCAGACCTATCCGAAACTCATTCCGAAATGGCACTCCCTCTCATTGTACGAGGCGTATTAATTGGTGCGCTCGATATACAAAGCACAAAATCCAACGCTTTTGACGAAAGTGATATTAAAGTATTAAGCATTCTTGCCGATCAAATTGCAACAGCTATTGAAAACGCGCGCTTATTTGAAAGTGCACAGAACGCGCTTAATGAAGTACAAGCAGTGTACGGCCAATTTATCAAAGAACAGTGGGTGCTTTTTGCTCAGCAAGAAGAGTTGACTGGATACCACCAGGGATTAAGCAGCGGCACCAAATTAACAAAAACACTTGTCACTGATGAAATCAATCAGGTGATGAATCAAGGTAAATTAATTACAATAAAAAGCACAGACGCGAATACCTCCCAATCAAAAATTGTGGCGCCCATAAAGCTCCGCGGCCAAGTCATTGGCATTATTCAAATAAGCACCCCGCCAACAACAGATCGCGAATGGAATCAAGACGAGATTACCTTAACAGAAGTAGTTTCAGAACGAATGGCGCTTGCCCTTGAGAGTGCCCGCCTGCTCGACGAATCACAAGCACGTGCAGCAAAAGAACAGCTGATTGGCGAAGTAACATCCCGCATCGGCTCATCCATCAATATGCAAAACGTGCTGCAAACAGCAGTAGAAGAACTTGGACGTGCCCTGCCCGGCTCTGAAGTAGTAATTCAGATGCAAAATCAGGACATTAAAGAATGAACAAAAAATATCCCGAACAAACAAGTTCAACGTCTGCTCCTCTTTTCAAAATTTGGAGCCTATTCACCAGCCCCAGCAAACAAATAACAGAAAGCGGAGCTCGCATACAAGCTCAGTTATTTGCCGCCATAACTTTGGTTTATTTTGTAACGAACCTAATGGGTTTGGTCGGAGGATTATCAGCCAACGCCCTATCAACCAATTCGTTACTATCCATTGGTTATTTGATTGTCTCAACCCTAATCGCTTATATACTCTCTCGCACAAAACACTTCAAATGGGGCGTCAATATTTTCGTACTCGCACTCACGATCTCAGCAATAACATCAGAAGTGGCAAGCTCAGGATCAGATTTTGCTCCGCTATACTCCATACTACCCACTGTATTTATTATTGGTATAGTCTTAATGAGCTTGCGCTCTATGATCTTAATCTCATTAGTAAGTACCGTTTTAGTTGCGCTATTGCCTGCCCTGAAACCATCAATACCATCCAATTTAGGAATTGGATCAGCAGGAGCAACATTTGTATTTGGCTTACTTAGTATTATCCTGCTCACGTCCCGTAACCGTATTGAACGGGAACGCCTTAACCAAACCGTCGAAGCAAATCGAATTTTAGAAAAAACAAACACAGAACTTGAAATCATCCGCGGGCATCTTGAAGAACGAGTATCAGAACGAACAAAAGAATTACGCGAAGCAAATAGTGAGAATTTTAAAAATGCAAATCAATTTAAAGCAATTACTGAAGTAGTAAAAGCAATTACAGCTACTCAAAATCTTCAAGTACTACTCCCGCAAGTAACAGATATTATTAGTGAACAATTTGATGTTTATCATGTTGCAATTTACTTCAACGACCCCAACAATCAATTTACCCTTTTGAGCGCAACAAACAGCCCTGGCGGAAAAAAAATGATGACCCGAGGGCATCGCATTAAAGTTGGCGACAATGGAATTATTGGATATGTTAGCAGTTCAGGAAGACCACGCATCGCGCTAGACGTTGGGGTGGATGCGGTTTTCTTCAACGAACCCGACCTCCCAGGCACCCGCTCCGAAATTGGACTTCCGTTAAAAAGCGGCGAGAAAACTATTGGCGTACTCAACGTACAAAGTACGCAGCCAGCTGCATTCTCCGGGAAAGATATTGACATCCTTTCTACACTCGCCGATCAAGTCACTCTCGCTATCGAAAATACCCGCCTTTTTGAGCAAACCCAAAAAGCGCTTACAGAAGCAGAATCTATTTCACGCCAATATTTGGGTCAAACCTGGGGCAATTTTTCTCAAGACAAAAAATCTCTTGGCTTTCGCTATGCATCCGGAGGCGTAGTCGCTATCCAGCCAAACGACTCCAAGCCTGAGCCCGCAGAAGATGACCCGACCAAACAATCACAGGTTGTTGTGCCCATTCAGCTGCGCGGTACGACCATTGGCTCGCTAAAGATAGCCATACCCCAAAGTGGGCGCGTCAAACAAAATCAAATGGATTTGATCAACGCGGTCGCAGAACGTGTTGCGTTAGCCGCAGAAAACGCACGCCTATTTGAAGAAACCAGCCAACGTGCAGAGCGTGAAAAAATTATTTCAGAGATTGCTGGAAAGATAGGCGCAACCTTCCGTACAGAAAACATTCTAAGCACAACCGCCAAGGAACTTTCTCAATTTTTAGAAGGCGCCGAAATCCTTATCAACTTAAATGCTTCTGATCACAAAAAAGAATAGTGTATAAAAAAATATTTGCCAATCAGGAAACCAATGCCATGCAAGAAGAACCCGATATTAAAAATACGCAAGCAGAACAACGCCGAGCAAGCATCGCCTTTTATACCAACATAGGTATTGTTGTTCTGCTTGGTTTAAGCAGCGCAATAAAAAATATCCTTTACCCAGCAGATATCAATCTAATTGATATCACGGGTGTCTCGGTTGCCCTTTTGTGCACTCTTTTGGGAGCCCTATTAATCAAAAGAGGAAACACAACAAATGGCGTTCTATTGGCAATTGGAAGCATACTGGCTCTGGTAATTTTCCGTGTATTTATTACCAAAGGGATTTCTATTCCCGTTGGGCTGGGATCGCTAGTGGTTATTACCGGAATAACGATTGCCACTCTTCCATCTCTTTGGATTGGCAGAGTT
>VFJR01000034.1 GCA_009885945.1 Anaerolineaceae bacterium | reverse complement strand
TTTACCCTTCTTGGATTGAAACACAGGGAATTGTGGTCATTGAGGGCATGGCAAGCGAAAAGCCCGTCATTGCGAGTCAGGCAGGTCCGGGCCCTGAATTGATAGATGATGGACAGAATGGTCTATTATGCGACCCGCATTCTCCCGATTCGATTGCCAGCCAGATATTGCGCCTGTTAGGCAACCGCACATTGCGAAAAGAATTATCGCTCAACGCGCGCGCCAAAGCACAACAAAGTTTTTCGATCGAAGTTATGTTAAAAAAGAATTTGGATTTTTATGAAAGCCGCTTGAGCGTTAGATAACTTTTTACAATATGAAGAATATGAGAAATTCAAAACGATTGGTCGTCTTTTCGGGGGTTACCCACCATTTAACGAAAACCGGCTTTGTCGCACACCGCGGTTTCGTACGCGAGATTGACATCTGGGCGCATTTATTCGATCAAGTACTGGTGATCACACGAATGGGATCTGATCTGGTTTTAGCAGATAATGTGCCATACGCGGAAAAAAATATTTCCATTCAAATCCTGCCCGCTCCCTTCATTACAGATGGCTGGATCGGAAAGATCAAACTGGCTTACTATGCAATATTGTGGGTCTGGCTGTGTCTTCCGCTCATCTCAAAAAACGACGTCATCATGGCGCGCGGACCGGATAGCATCGGCTTTTTAGGCTATATCGTCTCGCGTTTTAAGCGCGTGCCCCGTTTCGCCAAATATGCAGACCAGTGGGAAAGTTTCCCCGGCGAACCGCTGGGATATCGAATTCAAAAAATGTTTTATCGCTCTAAAAGTTTTGGCGGACCCGTCATGATCTATGGCGCTTCCGACAGCCGTCATCCGAATTGGGTGCCGTTCTTTACTTCCGGGATTTCAAAAGCAGAATGGGAACAGGCTGGGGACTTTATCCAAAAAAGACCTGCGCCGCCGCCTTTCCGGCTTTTATTTGTCGGGCGGTTTGTATACTTCAAAGGGATTGATATTTTATTGCAGGCATTAACGATATTGAACGCGAAAAGAAATGATATCGTTCTCGACCTGGTTGGCGATGGTCCTGAAAAATTAAATATTCTGGCTTTGATCGAAAAGAATAAACTAAAAAATGTCACCTTACATGGCTGGCTCGGTCCCGCTGATTTATCAAAACGCTATGAGCAGGCGCATATTTTTGTGCATCCCTCTCGTAAAGAGGGCTATGGCAAAGTTTTGGTGGAAGCCATGAGTTATGGTTTGCCTATTGTCGGGGCTGATGTGGGAGTTTCACGGGAGTTGGTTGAAAAGAATGGCTCTGGCGTTCTTTTCCAAAGCAACAATGCAATTGATCTAGCAAAACAGATCGTGGTAGTTTTGTCGTCGGACAACCTTAGAAAAAATCTAAGCCTGAACGGACGTAGCATATCCCAGGGCATAGTACTTGAAAATTTAGAAAAGCGATATCAAGATTTTGTTAATATCCATCTGGGCAATGCAGTATGAAAAAAATTCCTGTCATGCACATCATTGACACCTTGAATATTGGCGGGGCGGAACGAATGGCAATCAATCTTGTAAATGGGCTTGCAAACAGCCCGTACGAGCCACATCTTTGTGTAACACGTCAACTCGGTCTGGCAAAAAACGAGATAAATCCAGACGTTTCATTAATACATCTGGAAAGAAAGAGCAGGTTTGATATTGTTTCTTTTAAAAAATGTCTGGCTTATATTCGAAAAAATGACATTAAAATCATCCATGCGCACAGTACGTCCATATTCTTCTCATTACCCCTAACTATTTTTTCACCTGCTCCGTCTATAATATGGCATATTCATGGCACCAATGTAAATAAAATACCCCTTCTAAAAAAGTTTTTTTACCGATTGGCGTCGCAAAACGCCAATGGAATAATATGTGTTTCCATGGAATTGGCGAGCTGGATTAAATTTCTTAAATCTAAAAAATCTTTGGTATGGTATTTACCTAATTTTATTTCGAATCCTGATATTAACTCAAATAGTGATGCGGTTGAAATCCCTAATGACGGCTTTACACAGGTCGTCTGTGTTTCAAATTTAAGGAACCCGAAGGATCATACAACCTTACTTAATGCTTGGAAGATCGTTTTGAAAAAATGCCCAAAATCTCGTTTGATTTTAATCGGAGGGGTCAGCGAAAAAAAATATGCTCAAAAAGTATTTGAACAATTAAAAGAACCCGTGCTTGAGAATAATGTTTTGTGGTTGGGCGCGCGGACCGATGTCCCAGCGCTTTTAAGAAAATGCCAGATCGGCGTTCTCAGTTCGCGTTCTGAGGGATTTCCGGTTACATTACTGGAATATGGTTTTGCCAAACTAGGAGTTGTTGCCACAGACGTTGGACAATGTGCTGAAATCTTGGGCTTTGGGAAAGCCGGCTTATTGACGCCGCCAGGTGATGAACGAGCGCTGGCAAAAGCATTGATCAAATTAATCTCAGATAAAGCTTTACGGAATGAACTGGGAACGCGTTTATTTGAGAATATCTCGGACCATTATTCCCAAGAAGCAATTATGGAACGACTTTTCAATATATACAAAGAACTTCTTCGCCAACGCGCAACAGGACTATCATAGTATGAATCGATATCGTTATTCCAATCAAAAAATATCATCCAATAAAAAAGAAATTCTTCCTGTTGCTGAAAAGCCGCTTTCAACTGCACAGGTGATAGCATTTATTTTATTTAATATTTTACTGGCTTATTTATCGCGCTTGAGTATATTTTTTGGAACTTTATATGGCTGGTCTACGCTTGCTTTGGGCATCTTTTTTCTTATGCAGGATAAAAAACCGATACGGATCATATATCTTTGCGGGTATATTGTCGGGGCAGAATTACTCTGGCGTGCCACCAAAGCCGGCGTTTTTTACGAATATGGAAAATATGCGATCATATTCCTGTTAATACTGGGGATATTGAAATATAGGTTACTTAAGCAATCTGTACAATGGCCCCTTATATATTTTATTTTACTTACCCCATCCATTATCCTTTTACCGCGTTTTGATCGCGAAGCCGTATCCTTTTTCTTAAGCGGGCCACTTTTATTGGCAATTTCAACAATATTCTTTAGCGCAGTTCAGTTAACCGCCGGGCAGGTAAAAAAATTAATATTTATGATCATCAGCCCGACAATCGGCATCGCCTTTTTGGCAACATATACAGTCTTAACGACCAACGCTATCGTTTTCTCTGAGAATTCAAATTTTATTACATCGGGAGGTTTCGGTCCTGTACAAATTTCTTTGCAGCTTGCATTTGGGGCTGTGCTGGCTTTTTATTATGCCAATTTTGAAAAAAGAAATCCTATTCTTGTTCTATTAATGTGGGGAATTGCAGCTTGGCTTATTGCACAATCTATGTTTACCTTTTCTCGCAGTGGACTTTACAATGCAGTGGGAACCTTATTTGTATTTCTTATATTTTTTTGGAAAAAAGGCAATCAGCGTGCAAAACTGATTATGTTCGGGATATTCATTTTCCTATTTATATGGATGATTGCCTTGCCCTATTTAGATCAATTCACAGGGGGGATGCTCACAGCTAGGTTTCAAGATACAGGAAGCACCGGACGCGATGTTTTAGCGAAGGCTGATTGGCAGGCGTTTTTAGAAAATCCACTCTTTGGGGTTGGGCCCGGCCAAGCTCTTATATATCACATTCGATTTGGCCTTATGACCAGTTCTCATACAGAATATACTCGATTATTAGCTGAGCACGGAAGTTTAGGACTTATATCATTATTGCTGCTTGCATTATCTGTCTCAAAACGAGTATTTGATAATACATCGCCAGAAGGTAAAGACTTTAAAATGTTATTAACAGCATGGGCGTTATTGTATATGCTGAATACTACCATGCGCACAGCGCTGCCTGGTTTTGCCTTTGGGCTGGGGATCGCAATATTTATTTTTGAAGAGAAAGAGATACACCCTGAAGAAAAATACTCTGGTAATAGACAACTTCTTAAACGACAAAGAATTTTATCCCGCAGTAAACCATGAGCTTATACTGGTATTTGAAAAGAGCAGAAGAGAATTTCATAGCGCATCGTTTGCATGTCTTTAGATATCTGATTTTTTTCAGCTAAATTCGCACGCTAGGCATTATCACTTACCGATACAATGTTTGGCTTAGCCCGGTTATTCGGAAGCAGTGTATCCATTCATCAAATATGAAGAAACGAGAAAATGAAACCTACTCTCATCCTTATTGGAAATTTCCTTTCTGGGCACGGGTACTCCAAGCAATTTATTGAGGATTTGAAAGATCATTTGCAAAATGCGGGATGGGACATTGTCTACACATCAAGAATCCTTACCCGCCCATTACGATTAATGGACATGGTTTTTACAATTTTAGTCAATCGAAATAAATATGCGGTTGGTCACATTGTAGTTTTTAGTGGACCAGCGTTTATTTGGGCAGAAGTTGCCTCTTGGTTGCTGAAAATGCTGCAGAAACCTTTCCTGCTATCGTTACATGGGGGAGATCTTCCCACATTCGCGAATCGTTGGCCCGGACGCGTTCGTCATTTACTCAATTCAGCTACTATTGTTATTACGCCTTCCCGCTATCTGCTTGAACAAATGCGTCCTTACAAATCTGAACTGCGTTTGATCCCCAACCCCTTAGATCTACGAAACTATGATTTTCAGCCGCGCCCAAAGCCACGTTCTGCATTGATATGGCTGCGTTCCTTTCACAAGATTTACAACCCATCTATGGCGGCTAAAGTTGTTGCCCTGCTCGCAGCGGATATTCCACATGTCAATTTAACAATGGTCGGTCCCGATAAAGGAGATGGCAGTCTTCAACTTACTCAGAAAATTGCAAAAGACCTCGGTGTCGGCGAGATGATTCGATTTCCTGGAAAGGTGGCAAAAGAGGAAGTTCCCTATTGGCTCCAGCAAGGGGATGTTTTTATTAATACAACCAATATAGACAATACGCCTATCAGCATCCTTGAAGCAATGGCATGCGGCTTGTGTATTGTTAGCACGAACGTTGGCGGCATTCCCTATCTATTGGAGGATGAAAAAGACGCGCTTCTTATTCCTCCCAACGACCCGGAAGCCATGGCATTCGCCATTCGCCGTATTTTAACCGAACCTGATCTGGCTGAAAAACTTTCAATGAATGCCCGCAAAAAAGCTGAGCAATTTGACTGGGCTGTGATTTTGCCACAGTGGGAAATACTGTTCAAATCGATAATAAAATAAATGACCGACTGGAAACTTAAGCTATACCATAGCTCTCCTGTATCCATGCGTAATTTGATCGCCAGCGCGCGTGGATATTATTTGCGTTCATGGCGATATTCGTCTGAAACAGATAAGTTGATGGCTGAGTATTTGGAACATGAGACATGGAGTTCAGATCAATGGCAGAAATGGCAGGATGAAAAGCTGGCTTTTGTACTTCATCGCGCGGCTACACAAGTTCCATATTATCGAGAGCAGTGGAATCAACGCAGGCAAAATGGGGATAAGGCATCTTGGGCGTATTTGGAAAATTGGCCAATTTTGGAAAAAGAAGCAGTCCGAAAATTTTCCCGTCAGTTTGTTGCTGACGATTTTGATCCGCGCGGCATGTTTCATGAGCATACCAGCGGCACCACCGGTAAACCGCTTGACCTATGGTGGAGTCGTTCTACAGTGATCAATTGGTATGCGTTATTTGAGGTGCGAGGTCGTCAATGGTATGAAATTTCTCGACATGATCGCTGGGGGATGTTGGGTGGGCAGTTAATTGCCCCGCTTGCTCAGCGAACCCCTCCTTTTTGGGTATGGAATGCAGGATTAAATCAGCTATATATGTCTTCTTATCATCTTGCATCCGATTTAATCCCGCATTATGTAGATGCAATTCAGAAATATAAAATTACGTATTTGCTTGGATATACTTCATCTTTATATATGCTGGCTGTTGAAATTTTGCGCTCTAAGCGGACTGATATTAAACTTAAAGTGATATTGACCAATGCCGAGCCTTTGTATGATTATCAAAGAGAAGTAATTGCTTCCGCGTTTAATTGCTCTGTCCGCGAATCTTATGGCATGGCAGAAATTGTCGCTGCCGCGTCTGAGTGCGCTGATGGGCAAATGCATCTTTGGCATGAGGCGGGTATTATGGAAGTTATGCAAAAAAATAACCCCGTAGCTTTAGGGCAAAGCGGAGATTTGATCTGTACGGGTTTAATCAATATGGACATGCCTCTCATCCGTTATAAAGTTGGTGATTCAGGCAGTCTTGCGCCTGAAAATTCTATTTGTGCATGTGGTCGTTCTTTAAAAGTGATTCGAAACATTGAAGGGCGCACTGATGATGTTCTTTATACTGTAGATGGCAGGCAAATTGGGCGGCTTGATCCTGTATTTAAAGAAAATCTACCCGTTGTAGAGGCGCAGATCATTCAAGATGGTCTGGATCAGGTTACGGTTAAATATGTAGCGGATGTTAATTTCCAACCACAGGATGGACAATCTATTATCCAGCGTTTGCAAGATCGCATGGGTAATATTAAAGTCATTTTGGAACCTGTTTCTGAATTGCCCCGTGAATCAAACGGAAAATTCCGCGCTGTGATTTCAAAAATAGCAAACCCAAATGTCAAATAATCTATTCGTTACAATTATTTTACCCATACGAAACGAATCGGCTTATATTGAAAAAGCCCTAAATTCTATTTATCAACAGAGTTATCGAATCCAAGAGATAGAGATTTTGATTGTGGACGGCATGTCCACAGATAATACACGTGAAATAATTAATAGATTTTTTACTCAGCACCCAGCTCTGAAAATCCAAATTCTCGATAATCCCAAAATGATCGTTCCTGCGGGTATGAATATTGCTTTGCAAAAAGCCAAAGGAGATATTATTATTCGAGTGGATGGGCATTGCATCATTGCGCCTGATTATGTGCGCAATTGTATTGATCACATCCAACAAGATAGGGTAGATGGTGTAGGCGGACCCATGGCAAGCATTGGTGAAACGCAAATGGCACAAACGATTGCGCTTGGCATGAGTTCTCCGTTTGGGGTGGGCAACTCTGCTTTTCGGACAACCTCTGGCAGAACCATGTTAGCAGATACAGTGCCTTTCCCGGCGTACACGCGCCAAATCATAGAGCGTGCGGGGTTTTATGATGAAGAGTTAGTGAGAAATCAAGATGATGAATATAACTATCGAATTCGTGAATTGGGCGGCACACTACTGCTTGCAGATGATGTACGCTCATCATACTTTAGCCGCGCTTCGTTGAAAGCCCTCTGGCGGCAATATTATCAATATGGTTATTGGAAAGTTCGTGTCTTACAAAAACATCCTCGCCAAATGAGTCTGCGTCAATTTGTGCCGCCTGCGTTTGTACTTTCGCTTTTGGCATCGCTTATTTTCTTGCTTTCATCAAAATTCTATTTTTTATCTTTCATTATCCCGTTTCTCTATTTAACATTAAATGTGACAGCCTCATTGTTTACCGCAATGAAAAATGGATTGAAAAATTTATTTCTCCTGCCAGTGATATTTGCCATTTTGCATTTAAGTTACGGTTCTGGCTTCTTAATCGGCTTACTTAAATTTTGGAATCGCTGGGGCGACAAAATAGGCAAAGTACCTGTGCGGGGCGCAGTCAAATGAAATCACCAAATGATATCGCGCGCTTGCGCGATGAATATGAAAGCCGAAAACAGCGCCTTGCGGGCAGTGATCTGTATTCGTTATTTAACACGCCCAATCTCTTCATGATCCAACAGCGCCAACGCGCCGTTTTGCAAATGCTAAAGAAAAATGGATTTGCAGATCTTTCCAACAAAATAATTTTAGAAATGGGTTGCGGGAATGGGGGCGTGCTGGCTGAGTATTTGCAATTTGGTGCACCTCCAAAAAAACTATTTGGTGTGGATCTGCTTTTTGACCGATTGATTTCTGCCCATCAAGTTTTGTCCAGTTCCAGTTTTGTAAATGCAGATGGGCAAGCCTTGCCATTTCCCGCCCAAACCTTTGATCTGATTCTCCAGTCAACGGCGCTATCTTCCATTTTAGATTCAGCTCTTCGTCAAGCCATTTGCGCCGACATGCTGCGCCTCCTTACTACCCGCGGCTTGATTCTGTCCTACGACTTTTGGCTCAACCCGACAAATTCACATACCCGAGGCATTCGCCCTGCCGAGCTCAAGAAGCTTTTTCCAAATTGTGAATACCAATTCAAGCGCATAACCCTTGCGCCACCTATTACGCGCAGGCTGGCAACAGTTTCATGGGGGGTATGCTTATTTTTGGAAAACCTGAAGATTTTCAACACTCACTATCTGGCGGCTATACGTCCGACCCAATGAAGTTGCCGCTTTCACTCTTTAGCGCCTTTCTTAATGACTGACTTTACGCAATTCTCAATCCTGAAGGGATGGCAAGATTACAGAAATTATGCGTGCCATTGCGAAATCCCGAAGGGATGATATGAATTTTACAAACTCTGACACCCCTTCGGGGTTGAATCCGCAACATTTACAATTCTATAATCATTTGACCCCTTGGGGGTCATGAAGGCAAATGCGTAAGGTCAGTTAATTACTGACCTTACGCATGAACCGCCAAGTTACCAGGTTCCAAGACTATATAAAGAGTGCCAAGCACTCTTCTTGGCACTCTTTAGCGGTGAAAAAAGATTTTGATTGTGCGTAACGTGAATTATTTAATTGGCAAAGGCATTCTGGTTTGATTTTTCAGATTGTAATATAATTGCAACCTAGCACATCATAGATAGTAGCCATTATTTGGCTGAGGCGTTGTAAGTCCCAAAGGTTATCAAAAACAGTATGGATATCAGACAGTATTTTTATCTTTTTAGACGATGGGCTTGGCTGCTGATTTTAGGCACATTTGTGGGGCTTATTCTTGGTTTTATTATCAGTAGTTTTCAGGTACCCACGTATCAAACATCCACAAAGGTAATGGTTAGCTCATCGCCGAATGGCATGGCATCTAACCCTTATGCTATTTTCACTGATCAACAACTTGCGGTAACCTATGTTCAAATTTTGACCACTAAACCAATGCTGCAGAAGGTCTCTGAACATCTTGGCTATCCTTTATCAGACGTTGTAATTACAGCACGGCAAGTTGATGAACGTTCCCCAATTTTGCAAGTTTCTATCACTGGCACCGACCCTCAAAAAATCGCAGATATTGCCAATGAATTGGTTATTGTTTTAATTGAGCAAAACCAAATATTACAGGCAGGTCAATATGCCGCTTCTGAAGAAAGCCTGCAGGTACAAATTGAACAAGTGGAACAGCAAGTTGCCAAATATCAATCTGATTTGGATAATTTATCATCCAAAAGTTTAAGCGAGCAAATTACCCAAGTACAGACTCAAATGGAGCCATTGCAAGTGGAAGTGGCTCAATTGCAAAAAGATATTACATTATTAACTCCTGCTATTTCGCAGGAAAATAAAATTAAAATTGCTGATAAGCAGGCGCGTCTAGATCAATTAACTCCATTATTGAATCTATACCAACAGATCTATACCAACTTGGTGGTACTTGGAAACCCCGGGGCTGGTGTAGATACGAATAGCCTTGTCCTAACCCGTTTACAATCCACTTTAGACCTTTATCAAAAAATTTATTTAAATCTCATTAACTCCAGAGAAGCCATTCGTTTGGCTCGTTTGCAAAATACCC
>VFJR01000143.1 GCA_009885945.1 Anaerolineaceae bacterium | reverse complement strand
CTCGTCAATAGCTTTTATTCCATAGATGACTTTACAGGTATATTAATCCGCGAGTTTACATGGTCAACTTATCCTCGTATATTCGAACCCACCAATCGTGAAATCTTCATGCGCACCACAACAATGGCACTTCTTGTCACCATTGTATCTGCCATCATCGCATTCCCCTTAGCTTATTACATTGCAAAATTTTCCTCGCGCAAATTAAAGACATGGCTATTAATTGGCGTCACCATCCCGCTTTGGTCAAGTTACCTTGTGCGCGTCTACGCTTGGAAATTAATCCTTGCCAAAGAAGGCATCGTATCTTGGTTTATAGAACTATTCCATTTAACCAGTGCGCTCGAGTGGCTCTTAAGCTTTGAAAGTTTCGGCGGCTCATCACTTTCACTCTCCCCCATTGGCATGTTCATTGTCTTTGTTTACATCTGGCTGCCATACATGATCATTCCCGTCCAAACAGCATTAGAACGTGTCTCGGGCTCACTGATCGAAGCATCCAGTGACCTTGGAGCAAAACCCTATCAAACTTTTCGCACCGTAATTTTACCGCTGGCATTTCCAGGCATTGTAGCTGGTTCCATTTTTACATTCTCATTAACTCTAGGTGATTTTATTGTGCCGCTAGCACTCGGCAATTCAAAATACTTTGTTGGACAGGCAGTCTTCTTATACCAAGGCTCGGGCGGCAATATGCCCCTTGCCGCCGCTATGACAATGGGACCCGTTGTCATTATGGTGATCTACCTGCTCATCGCCCGCAAGCTTGGAGCCTTCGATGCCCTCTAAATCATCCAGCGCCCGCCCAAAAGCATCTTGGGGATTAACACTCGCCGCTATAGGCACACTACTCTTTCTGCACGTCCCCATGTGGATTATCTTCCTTTACACCCTCACGCCTGAAGAAACCACGTATACATTCCCACTACCCGGCTATACCACCAAATGGTACGGCATCGCCCTGCAACGCCAAGACCTATGGGAATCTCTCACATTGTCGTTTCAAGTTGCCGCCATCGCAACAGTTATCGCGCTTATTTTAGGCACACTCGCCGCCGCTGCAGTTTATCGCAGTAACTTCTTTGGGCGAGAAGCCATTTCTTTTCTTCTCGTATTGCCCATTGCATTACCCGGCATCGTCACAGGTATTGCGTTACGCTCAGCCATCGCCGGCTTGGATATTCCATTTTCATTTTGGACCATGGTCATTGGTCATGCCACTTTTTGCGTCGTCGTTGTTTACAATAACGTACTCGCCCGCTTCCGCCGCACCAGCGCCAGCCTGATCGAAGCCTCTATGGATTTAGGCGCAAACTCCTTTCAAACATTTCGATACGTTGTGCTGCCCAGCATCGCCACCGCCCTGCTTGCAGGCGGCATGTTAGCATTCGCACTTTCATTTGACGAAGTGATCGTAACCACATTCACTGCTGGTCAACAAACCACACTTCCAATTTGGATCTTCAGTCAACTCTCCCGCCCGCGCGACCGTCCCGTCACAAACGTAGTCGCCACCATTGTTATCTTAATTACCTTCCTGCCAATTTTCTTCGCCCAAAAAATCTCAGCCGAATCATCAGACACCGAAGGCGAAAATAAATAATTTTTTGTGATATAAACCCGCTTCTTGCTTAACCTCAACCTGATTCAGCGACCTCAACCTTTATCTCCCCTCAGCCTTCACTCTGGAGTCATTCAGCAAGCTGAATGACTCCAGAATCCTTATATAGAGACAACATGACATTTTCCTACCTCAACCAAAAATGCGAAGCCCGCGAACTCAAAGAAGGCGGATGCGGAGTCTTTGCAATTGAAAATATTAATAAAGATGAACTCGTTTCATTATGGGGCGGAAAGATAATTCGCAAAGATGAGCTTGACCCCACCATGCCGCGCTTTACCCAACGCATCTTACAAATGGACGAAGAACTATATTTACTAACCGCCGAAGAAAAAGAACCCAATGACTGTTTCAACCACTCCTGCGAGCCCAACCTGGGATTTTTCGGGCAGATCGGGCTTGTGGCCTTACGAAGCATCAAAGCAGGCGAAGAGATTACGTTTGACTACGCCATATCAGACGGAGAATCCTACGACGAATTTGAATGTGCCTGTGGGTCAAAAAACTGCCGCGGCAAAGTAACGGGCAATGATTGGAAACTTCCTGAACTTTGGAAAAAATATGACGGCCATTTTTCACCATATCTTGCACGCCGCATAAAAAACATAACAATCAAATAAAGATACATGAAAAAGCTTCTTGGAGAGAAAATCAATTTTGACTGGAACATTATTGTCATTACAGTCGTCTCTACTTTATTGTTAATCACAGATCATTACCGCCAGATCACAGACCATAAATATTACGACCGCATTATTTTATATTTACTCATCCCCTTATTTTTTATTATCTTCGTCCAACGCGAATCTCCCGCGCAATATGGCTTTACTTTTGGAGATTGGAAAATAGGCATACTATTAACCCTAATTGGGATTGGTGCAACCACTCCGCTAATGTGGTTCCTTGGGCAATCAAACCCATCCATGATCAATTATTACAAAGGTCTTGTAGGCGGTTTACCCTGGAGCACTTTTCTTGATTTATTCGGCTGGGAATTCTTGTTTCGCGGCTGGATATTATTTGGGTATCATAAAAAATTCGGTGCAGATGCCTTGTGGCTGCAAGCAGTCCCATTTGCTATGGCGCATATTGGCAAACCAGAAATAGAAACCCTCTCTACGATTTTTGGCGGCTTTGTTTTTGGCTGGGTAGCATGGCGGACAAAATCCTTTGTCTGGCCCTTTCTGATTCATTGGTTCATCAATACATTTATTATTCTTGTATCATCAGGACGCATATAAAAGATGACAGCTTATACACTTCGCCCCGCACTGGAATCAGAATCACGCCAAATTGTAGACTTGATTCATTTAGTCGGGATCAACCCGTCGGGCTTGGACTGGAAGCGTTTTATCGTGGCAGTAAACGCCGAGGGACGAGTGATCGGCTGTGGGCAGATCAAGCCTCACGGCAAAGAAATTCTAGAACTAGCTTCGATTGCAACTCTGCCAGAATATCAAGGGCAGGGTGTTGCGCGGGCTGTGATCGCAGCTTTGTTACAGGAAAGCCCTAGACCTTTGTATTTAATATGTATGTCGAAGGTTGGCGGGTTATATGAAAGATTTGGCTTTCAAAGAATGGCAGTTCATGAAATGCCTCGTTATTTTCAACGCATTCAAAAATTATTTACTGTTGCAAATATATTTTTGCGTGAAGATGGTGAATTGCTGGTAATGAAGTTGGAGTAGAATATAAATTATGAAACAGGTTTTATATGTGCTTACTGGAATATTTACAGGCTTCCTGCTGGCTGGCGTACTCTTTTTAATAAGCCGTCTGCCCAGCGGGGATACTGTTGCGCTGATGCCCGCCCCCACCAAGGCGCCGATTATTGTTGATATACGCGGCGCAATCCCGCGCCCTGATGTATACGACTTGCCAGAAGGTTCACGCTGGCGCGACGCTATTGAGCTCGCAGGCGGCTTGCTAACAGAAGCAGATACGTCAAATTTAAATCTTGCAAAAGTTTTGGAGGATGGAGAGTTAGTCTTTATTCCTTATCAACCTGGCAAGGAGCCAACCCCTGAGGCGGGCGCAGAAGATGGTTCAACCACCCAATTTAATTTGCCGTCTGAAGATGATTCAGCGCCCACAGATGAAACGGATGATGGATCAACAAACACAGATTCCGGTGATTTAATCAATATCAACACAGCCTCCCTAGATGAGTTAAATACTCTACCCGGTATTGGTCCTACAACTGCTCAAAATATTATTGACTACCGCGATGAAAATGGGGATTTCTTTAGTATTGAAGAAATCATGAATGTATCTGGAATTGGTCCCGCCACTTTTGAGAATCTTCAAGACCTGATCACAGTGGAATAAACTTAGGACTTTTGCTTTGACGAAAGTCTTAATCTACTCTACAAGCCTAATACATTGCGTGCAATGATCATACGTTGAATTTCGCTGGTTCCTTCGCCTATCGTCATTAAACGAGCATCTCGATAAATTCGCTCGACAGGATATTCACTAGAGTAACCATATCCGCCATGAATTTGAATAGCATTTCTGCAAACACGTTCTGCCATCTCTGTAGCAAATAATTTTGCCATGGACGCTTGGGTGCTATAGGCACGTCCTTGCTCTTTAAGCCAAGTGGCTTTATACAACAACGTGCGCGCCAATTCAATTTCTGTAGCCGCATCTGCCAGCATCCATTGAATGGCTTGATAACTCGCAATAGAATTTCCAAAAGCGCGGCGTTCTTTTGCATAAGCTATAGCATGTTCAAATGCGGCTTGCGCCAAACCCACTGATAATGAACCGATGCTAATGCGTCCGCCGTCCAAGGTCGTCATAGTTTGATATAAGCCCCTGCCCTCTTCGCCAATCAGATTATTTAAAGGAACTCGCACATTGTCATATGTGATTCCGTGCGTAGGCGAGCCGTGCAAGCCCATTTTTTTTTCAGCGGGACCGATCGTTAAACCTGGTGTGTCTGTTGGAACAAGGATCATGCTCAAGGCACGCGAACCTGAATCAGCGTGAGTTCGAACAAGTGTAATGATATATTCTGCAATGCTGACGTTTGTGATCCACATCTTCGCGCCGTTGATGACCCATTCATTACCAGATTTAACCGCTTTGGTCGTGATGCCTTGCAAATCCGAACCTGCGCCAGGCTCAGTGAGTGCAAGGGATCCAAGCTTATTTTTCCCGTTGGTCACAAGCGGAAGCCATTTACTTTTGAGTTCTTCATTACCAAACATAACCAATGGACTTGTGCCAAGTCCGTTATGTGCAGCAATGGAAAGCGCTGTGCTGCCGCATCCCCAGCCCAGTTCTTCAATGGCAATTGCGGCGCTAATCGCATCCACTGCCGAGCCGCCATATTGTTCTGGAATATTCAATCCCAGTAAGCCCAATGGTCCCATTTTGCGTGTGGCAGACCAGTTAAATTCACTGGTCACATCCACATCATGCGCCTTAGGCTTAACTTCTTTGGCAACAAAATCATGAACAGCTTTTTGCCAGAGTTTTTGTTCATCGGAAAGGTCAAAATTCATTTAATGCTCCTATGCACTTATAAAAAACAACCATCGTTATGAATAACAATGGCGTGTGGGCTATATCCAGCTTTCAAGAGAAAATTGTTGTAAATCCTTTTGCTTTATTGTTTGATCGTACAGTTCACTCATGAAACAAAATTCGTATCCATTTTTTTGAAGATACAAGATCATTTTTTCAAAATAATCAAACGCTCTGCTGGCATTACGCAAAAGAGCTTGTTTCTCCAACCAACTTCCGTGATTAGAATAAGCGTGCAGGTAAAAATCATAGGGGTGCGAAAGCGCGACTACTACATCTGGCAGAGAAAAGGTATTTAATAAAGTTGAATAGCCAAACCAACCTAGTAGTTTTGCGTAACTAATGGCAAAAGGAATCCGAACCGTAGAAATGGAAGTAAACGGGAACTCGATAATGCTATCAGCGCCGTTTGTCACGCGAAAAGGAACGTTTGGCTTGCTCAAATTAGAGTATCCAAATTTGCCGGGGCGATAGGATGTATACACGCTGGCATCATATAAATATCCAGTATCGATCAAATAATGAAAGCCATCTTTATTGATCTGTCCAATTGGGGCACGATAGCCTAATGGTTTATCCCCTCTATATTGTTTAAATGTTTGAAAAGCAGTTTCGACTTCGCTCTGCCCGCAGGCATTATCAGGATTATGAGTATGTGAGTGAACCGCATACTCCAGCGGGATTTTCGAATCGAGCTTTTTAAATTGATCTTCAAATTCGCCAAACAAAGAAGTGACCGTAAACATGGTCACTTTTGCTTTGTATTTTTGAATGAGATCAACATAACGTTGGAAAAACTCAGGATTCTCAAGCAGACGAATCTTTCCGCTTGGATCGCTGTAATCCCTCTCCATATCGAGGGTAATGCAAGCTATTTTACGAACCATTTTTTGGAAGATTGGTCACATAATAAAATTGTTTTCGTTTTGCAATCCACAAATCCTTAAACCCGAAGGGTTCAGCAATTTTCGAAAATTGATCAAGGCTGTATAAGTAAACCCCAGGCAAACGATTCTTGCGCATATAAATTTGTCGCAATTGCCAGACGGGAAATTCCTTGCTCTTTGCCAAATCTGGGAAGTCCAAAAGGAAATACTTTGTCTTGAGGTTTCCTAAAAAAGCAGTCATATCTTTTACGTTAAAGTATTCAATGACACCCAAGGCTGTAACAATATCCACTTGTTGAAGTGGTGTGTTCGGTTGAACAACATCCGCCAGCGAGAATTCCAGACGATCTTGCAGACCTAATTCAGCGCCGCGTTTTTTGCCTGCATCAACCGCCGTCGCCGAAATATCTGTTCCGTATACTTTTTCAGCGCCCGCTTGAAGCATTTGAAAGGCAAAGCGCCCAGAGGCACAACCCACGTCCAAGACACGTGCGCCTGTAATATGCGGTTTTACCAATTCAAGCGCGGCTTCCATGCGCACATACATGGCGTCGCCCCGAAAAACTGAAGAAAGGCGATCCCACCAGGAAGCGTTTTGCGTACCTTCTTTGTAATACGCGCCAGCTTCCCAGCTAATCAGATTTTGTTCCCAATATTTTGCAGATTCAGATTTTTGTTTGTCCATAATAGGAAATTATACTCTAGGCTAATTGCTTTTTGGTAACGATGGTTTGGAAAGTTTTTTTTATCATCCTTATCCTGCAAATAGGATAAAATATCTATATCGCTTAATGATAAGGAAATAAATGAATAACAACTGGACTGAAGACGATAATTTTGACTTAACCCTCTCTCAGCGTACTGAAGAGCTTTATGGCGTGCCCAACACTGAACCAAGCACTGATGGTCTGATTGAGGCAGTTGTACTACCGCTACGCGACATGGTGATTTTCCCGCGCATGGTCTCCCCTATTTTTGTAGGACGATCTTCCTCCTTACTGGCAGTTCAAGAGGCACAAACCAAAGGCAAGACAGTGATCGGCTTGACCCAAAAAGACCCCGAAGTAAACGAGCCTGGCGCCGACGACTTTTTACCTATTGGCGTAGAAATGGCGGTAGGGCGCTTACTACAAATGCCAGACAGCTCACAATCTGCTTTAGTACAGGGACGCAGACGGGTAGAAATCGTAGAATTTTTGCGCGTGAAGCCTTATCTCAAAGTACGCGCGCGCATCATCAATGAAACTCAGACAGCGGATAAACAAGCCCAAGCATTAATGCGCTCTGCCTTGGATTTATTTGAACACTGTATTCAACTTGACCGTTCGATCCCAGAAGAAGCTCACCTATTTGCCTTGAACATTTCCGAACCCGGCTGGCTTGCGGATATGATCGCCACTTCTATTTCGCTAACCTATGAAGAAAAATTACGTTTACTGCTTATCCTAGACCCAAAAGCAAGACTAGGACACTTAAATAACCTACTGGCTCAAGAGGCAGATGTACTTGAACTTGAAGATGAAATCCACGCACGTGTAAAAAATGAAGTAGATAAAAGCCAGCGTGAGTTTTATCTGCGCGAGCAAATGAAACAGATCCAAAATGAACTGGGCGAAGGGGATGTCTTTGCGCGCGACGCGGCGGACTTAAAGAAAAAACTTGAAACAACAAATCTGCCTGACGAGCCGCGTAAAGTCGCGCTAAAAGAAATTGAGCGCTTGAATCAAATGCCGCCGATGGCTCCCGAAGTAGGCATTATTCGCACCTACATCGACTGGATTTTGGAACTCCCTTGGGTAGACGCTTCTCCCGATAATTTGGATGTAAAGAACGCAGCCAAAATTTTAGAACGTGACCATTATGGTTTGAAAAAAGCCAAAGAAAGAATTTTAGAATACATCGCAGTTCGTTCTTTAAAACCTAAAAAAGAGCGCCAGCCGATTTTATGTTTTGTCGGACCACCCGGCGTTGGTAAAACATCACTGGGACGTTCCATCGCTGACGCGCTTGGGCGCAAATTCGTACGCGTATCGCTAGGCGGCGTTCGTGACGAGGCTGAGATTCGCGGACACCGCCGCACCTATATTGGCGCTTTGCCTGGGCGCATTATTCAAACCATGAAACGCGCAGGAACAGCAAACCCATTGTTTATGCTCGATGAAATCGACAAACTATATTCTGACTTTCGCGGTGACCCAGCTTCTGCAATGCTTGAAGTGCTCGACCCCGAGCAGAATCACTCCTTTAGCGATCACTATCTAGAACTTCCTTTTGATCTTTCAAAAGTAATGTTTGTTACCACAGCCAATTATCTTGGATCTATTCCGCCAGCGCTATTGGATCGCATGGAAGTGATCGAATTTCCTGGCTATATCGAAGAAGAAAAAGTTGAAATTGCAAATCGCTATCTAATCCCTCGCCAAATTGAAGAAAACGGAATTGAAACGCTGGGCGTAACTTTTGAATCAGAAGCCCTGCAGCGCATCATCCGTGAATATACATACGAAGCAGGCGTGCGCAACCTAGAGCGCGAAGTGGGCCGCGTTTCTCGAAAGGTTGCACGACTAAAGGCAGAAGGCAAGAAATATCCTGCTGTTATTACCTCCGAAACAATTGAGAAATTACTTGGTCCGCAACAATTCTTCCAAACCGAAGCAGAACGTAAAGATGAAGTAGGCGTTGCCACAAGTTTGGCATGGACTGAAACTGGCGGCGAGATTATGCCCGTTGAAGTTGCCATTCTGGAAGGAAAAGGCGGAATGCAAATGACCGGGCAAATGGGCGATGTAATGCAAGAATCAGTACAAGCCGCGCTAACGTATATTAAATCACGCGCAGCATTACTCAAAATTGATATTGAAATTTTTGAGAGATTAGATATTCATGTGCATATGCCCGAAGGCGGCATTCCAAAAGATGGACCTTCAGCGGGCATCACCATTGCCACATCAATTATCTCTGCGCTCACAGGACGACCTGTTTTTAAACACGTAGGCATGACCGGCGAGATCACTTTACGCGGGCGGGTATTACCCATTGGAGGCGTACGCGAAAAGGTTCTTGCCGCATATCGCGCTGGATTAAAAACGGTCATGCTCCCAGAAAAAAACATGAAAGACTTGGTAGATTTACCCAAAAGCGCCAAGGCAGAAATGAAGATCCTGCCCGTTAAACATATGGACGATGTTTTGGAAATTGCCCTCTCAAAAGAAGTAACCATTGAACCGCCGCGTCCAAAAAAGCGCAATGAAGAATCGTCCGATTAGAAAAAAAACATCAAATCAATAGGGTGAAGATATGCGCTCATTAGAAGGAAAAGTAGTTCTAATTACAGGAGCCTCCTCTGGTTTTGGAGAAGAGGTTGCAGTATTGTTTGCACAAGAAGGCTGTAAGCTTGTGCTCGCCGCGCGGCGTATGGATCGCCTGCAGGCGCTTGCCGCAAAGATTCAAGACAATGGCGGTGAAGCAATTGCCATTCCTGTTGATGTCGTTAACTTAGTGGATATTCAAAATATGGTCGAATCCACTATCGATCTCTATGGGCAAATTGATATCCTTTTCAACAACGCCGGCATTGGCCGCGTAGATTGGTTTGAAAATTTTTCAGCCGAGCGTGATATTCAAATGCTGGTCCATGTTAATCTCATCAGCCTCATGCAAGTCACGCACGCCGTTTTACCGCACATGCTCAAACGCGGTGAAGGTCATATTATTAACATGTCTTCTGTAGCTGGTTTAATCCCCGCCCCATTAATTACAACCTATGCCGCCAGCAAACATGGTGTGCGTGCTTTTACCGATGCTTTACGCCGCGAAGTAACACCTTTAGGCATCACGATCAGTGGAATTTATCCTGGTCCCGCCAAGACCGAATTTGGTTCCCATATCGGCAAAAACGAAGCGTACGCGGCTACAAAAAATATTGTGCGCTCGCGCATGACATCTGAATATGTTGCCAGCCGCGTGCTAGATGTTGCCCTGCGCCCGCGCCGCAGTCTGATCATCCCTTGGCACTATCGCATCGCCTTTGCTTTTGAAATGCTCTTTCCAGTTATGATGGATTGGTTCTCTTACGCATTCTCAAAAATCAATCACAAAATAAAATAAAACACCCATCGTCATATATATTTAACCGCAGACAGCGAATGGCGGTCTGCGGTTAAAATAATTTTTAAGGAGATTGAATCCATGACTCTTGCTCGACTCAACCGCCTCACCGCTTCTTTATCAAAATCTGGGCTGGATGCCGTTATTCTGAATCCCGGTCCTACGCTGACGTATCTCACTGGCTTGCAATTCCATCTCATGGAACGTCCTGTTGTTTTGTTTATCAGCGAAGGTAAAGACCCCGTGCTTGTATTGCCAGAACTAGAATTACCAAAAGTAGATTTATTTCCTTATAAAGTACAAGCTATTGCATACGGTGAAAACCCGTCAGAGTGGGATAAAGCTTTTCGAGAAGCCGCTCAAGCCCTGGGCTTGGATGCGAAGCGCATTGGCGTTGAACCTCGTCAATTACGATTACTAGAGTTTCGTTATGTGAAAGCCGGCGCACCTGATGCAGAATTTCCAGATGCCAGTGATGTTTTAACCAATCTACGTTTGAAAAAAGATAAAGCGGAAGTAGAAGCCATGCGCCAAGCTGTAAAAATCGCGCAAGATTCATTAGAAGCTACAATCCCTCAAATTAAAATTGGGATGACCGAACGTGCAATTTCATCTGAATTAGTGATTCAAATGCTCAGACATGGTTCTGCATCTGAAATGCCTTTCTCGCCAATCATTTCTGCTGGACCTAATTCCGCCAACCCGCATGCCTCCCCCACAGATAGAAAACTGCAAATAGGCGATTTATTGGTCGTCGATTGGGGCGCGGGATATGATGGATATATCTCTGACCTGACACGCACTTTTGCGGTAGGTAAAGTAGATGATGAGTACCTAAAAATTCACAAAATCGTACAGGATGCAAACTCTGCAGGGCGCGAGGCATCAAAACCCGGTGCACCTTGTGCAAATGTTGACAAAGCCGCGCGCAATGTGATTGAACAAGCAGGCTACGGAAAATATTTCACGCATCGCACAGGTCACGGCATTGGCATGGAAGGTCACGAAGACCCCTATATGCGCGGTGACAATACGCAAATCATGGAAGCAGGCATGGCTTTCACTGTAGAACCCGGCATTTACCTGCCAAATCGCAACGGCGTCAGAATCGAGGATAATGTCATCATCACTGAAAATGGCGCAGATGTGCTAAGCGATATGCCTCGCGAAATTAGAGTTGTGGGATAGGACATAAATAAAGAGGAGCCAAAATATGTCTTACACATCTATTCTTGTTGAAACACATAGCAAAGTTGGGTTAATTAAGTTTAACCGCCCCGATACTCTAAACGCACTCAATGCCAATCTTTTGAGCGAGCTAATGAACGCTTTGGACGCATTTGATAAAAATAGCGATATTAATGTAATTGTAATTACTGGATCACAAAAGGCATTTGCCGCTGGCGCTGATATTAAAGAATTGGCAAATAAATCGGCGCAAGAAATGATGGCAAATAATCCAACTGCGATTTTTGGAAATATTCAAGCCATTGGCAAACCTGTCATTGGTGCTGTTTCTGGCTGGGCGTTGGGCGGCGGATTTGAAATAGCTCTTTCTTGCGATATTTTGATCGCTTCTGAATCCGCAGTATTCGGTTTGCCTGAGGTAACGATTGGGGTTATTCCTGGTGCAGGCGGCACACAACGATTACCGCGCAGTATAGGTAAGGGACTTGCCATGGAAATGATTTTAAATAACCGCAAACTTTCTGCAAATGAGGCTTTACAACTTGGGATTGTTAATAAAGTTGTACCCGTAGAGCAATATCTTGAAGAAGCTTTAAAACTTGCCGATGAGATATCAAGCCGTGCACCGCTGGCAGTGCGCGCCGCCAAGAAAATGGTCAATGCGGCCTATGAACAATTTTTAGCAGGTGGGCTTGAAGATGAGCGCAATACCTTCTACAACCTGTTCTCCACTGAAGACCAAAAAGAGGGCATGAGAGCCTTTGCCGAAAAAAGAAAGGCGATTTGGACAAGTACATAAAAATAAAAAAACCACCTGACGGTGGTTTTTTTATTGGTGCCCCCACGGGGGTTGGCGTTATAGGCAACATTTTGCCTGTGGGGGCAGAGTTAAAAGGGGGCGGCTCTTCGGTGGGAGGGTAATAATAGGTGATGTAGCCGTGGATCGTTTTGTCTTGGCGATGGGCGTGTATTTTTTGGATGTAGGCTCTGAGTAATGTTCGTTTTTCTTCGAGGGGCGCATCTGTGAGGCGTTTGTCTATGGTTTGGGATATGGCTTTTAGCTGGTCGTCGGTGAAGTTGGGGATAGGTTGGATGGGGATTTGCAGCTGGGTGTATTCTTGGTTTAGTTCGGCACGCTGTAGTTCAAGCTGGCTGAGAGCATCGAGTAGTGCGCTGCTATGTCCTTTTTCGGCGATGGCTTTGGTGATGTTGGCGATTTGACGGGAGATGGTTTTGCGTTGGTTGTTGTTGGCGGTCATTTTCGTTTGCAGGTGGCTAGTTTGTTGGGTGGATGCTTCGAGGGCGATCTTGTGGATGGCAATCCGATTGTCAGGGTGGATTATTTTTTGTCGGACGGTATCAATCACGGCGTCTTCAATGATGCGGCGGCTGATCCTGCCTGCTTTGCATATTTTCTTATTGCGCGCGTTTGAGCAACGATATGCTTCATCTCTTCCGTAGATATTATGGCGGGTAACTGTGTTGCCGTGCATGAGGGAGCCGCATTCGGCACAGTGTATTAATCCGCTGAGCAGGTAGATGGAGTTGGTGCGACGCGGATGATAGTTTGTGAAGCGCGCTTCGGCGTGAGCGGTGATGCGCGCCTGGACGGTGTTCCATGTTTGGATGTCTATTATTGGTGGGCAATAATTTTCTACAACCAGATCGCCAAACTCAAGTATGCCAATATAAATGCGGTTGGTGAAGAAGGTGGTGTAAGAGTTGATGGAGCCGAAGAGTTTTGTTTTTTTGTGAATTTGAGATAGCGGTGAGCCTGTTGCTTTGAGTTCAAATGCTTCTTTTATTTTGGGGATGAGGTCTGTATTGGGGATCCATTTGTTGGCGATATGATCTGAACCATCGCGGCGTTTACTGATAACGATGGGTTGGCGTTTGAAGCCTGTGGGCGGGCGGCCTGGGACGCAGCCATACGTTTCTACAAGATTGCGCAAGCCGCGTTTGACATCGACGGAGAGGTCTTCGAGGAAGCGTTGGTTGGCGTAGTCTATGGCGGCTTCGATAAAGATGCCTTCGGGTCCGTCTGGGATGTTGTCGTTGAGGGAGTGGATGATGTAGCCGAGGCGGCGCAGATCGGCGCGAAAGTAGGAAGAGTCGTTCATGTCGCGGGCGAAGCGGGAGTATTTCCAGATGATGATGGCTTTTTCTTGGGCTGTGCCAGAGCGAAAGTGGTGCATCATTTTTAGAAATTCTTCACGCCCTACGACGGTGGAGCCTTTGCGAGCGCGGTCTGCAAAGACCATGCCTGGTACAAAGTTGTAGTTTTGGCACCAATTAAGAAACTCTGTTTTTTGTTGTTCGATAGAGAGGTCTTGTTCGTTGCCGCCGCTGTCACGCAGGTAGGCGGCGACGGTGGCGCCTGT
>VFJR01000141.1 GCA_009885945.1 Anaerolineaceae bacterium | reverse complement strand
AGTAAACAACGTTTGGAAAAAATTTGTCTTCAACATTCCCAGCCCGCTTTCACATGTAAATAGTGACGGTCAAATTAGAATTCAATTGCGTTCAAACAATGCATCTGGCGATGCCAAAATAGATTTGGAATCAATCTCGCTGACCTATGCATACACACCTACACCAATTCCGCCCACACCTATTGTAAATACAGAGACTGGAACAAATATAGCGAATTGCACTATCTTCCCATCCAACAATGTCTGGAATACGCCTATCAATACCTTGCCCGTTCATGCACGTTCTGACGCATGGGTTAACACTATTGGACGCACCAGAGGTTTTCACATGGACTTTGGCTCAGGCACATGGGATGGCGGACCTATTGGCATTCCATATAATGTTGCGGCGGGTTCACAGTTAAATAAATTTGCAGTAGATTTTTATTATCCCGACGAATCTGATGCAGGACCTTATCCACTTGCAACAACACTAGCCCGTGAATGGGGCAGTGATCACCACATCCTGACTATAGATACTGACAACTGTTCCCTCTACGAAATCTACGACGCATCTTACAACGGCGGAAGTTGGTCTGGCGGCTCGGGCGCTATCTGGAATTTGAACTCGAATGCATTGCGCCCCGCAGGCTGGACTTCTGCCGACGCGGCGGGTTTACCCATTTTGCCCGGGCTGGTTCGATATCAAGAAATTGAAGCGGGCGTTATTAATCATGCCCTGCGCTTTACTGTTCCATCTACAAATAGTTATATTTGGCCCGCGCGCCATCTTACATCCGGCGTACCCGGCACACTAACAAATACGCCACCCATGGGTGCGCGCTTCCGTTTGAAAGCATCTTATGACATTAGTGGATTCTCGCCAGAACTGCAAGTAATTTTACAAGCCATGAAAACATACGGCATCATCAACTCTGATAATGGTTCAGCATGGTATGTCAGCGGCGCACCGGATGAACGCTGGAACAACGACAGACTGCATGACTTGGATGTGTTAACTGGAAACGACTTTGAAGCTATAGACGAATCCTGCATGATCGTGGATATTAATTCCGCCCAAGCAGATCAAAGCGGGTGTCCTTAAGCTAAAAATATTAATTTATATTAAATACAAAACACCCCCGAGAATTACTGCGGGGGTGTTTTGATTATGTCGCTGCGAGGCGCTCTTGTTTTTGCTGACATCGTACTCGCAGAGTAAGCACTCTTCGCTATTTTTTCTTTTTATCCGCCTTATCTTCTTCTACACGCCCAAAGATCATACGCCCAGCGGCAGTTTGCAAGACCTTGGTAATATTTAATTCCCTATATTCTCCAATATATTCTTTTCCATTTTCTACTACTACCATTGTTCCATCTTCCATGAAGCCAACACCCTGCCCGTGTTCTTTGCCTTCTTGAATAATGTTGATCCGCAATATCTCACCGGGCAAAACAATAGATTTAACAGCGTTAGCCAATTCATTAATGTTGAGAATGGTCACGCCTTGTATTTCTGCCACACGATTCAAATTATAGTCATTGGTCAAAATAGGGCATTGGAGCTGCTTTGCAAGCACAACCAATTTATCGTCCACTTCGCGCACGCCTTCTACATTAATATCACTAATACGCACAAGCAGGTTGGGCTGTTTTTGCAAGTCAGCCAGCACTTCCATACCTCTTCGCCCGCGCTGACGGCGCATACTGTCTGGAGAATCTGCAACATACTGTAACTCGTTCAACACAAAGCGCGGAATCAGCAGCGTGCCGGGTAAAAAGCCTGTCTTGGCAATATCCGCCACGCGGCCATCAATGATCACGCTGGTATCCAGCAAAATATTGCGATTAAGATTCGTCCAAGAAGAAGAACTGCCGCCCTGCCCGCCGCGTCCGCTTAAGGCAGAAAGCAACCCCATAATATCTCCCTGCCTCATCACAAACAACGAAACGCCAAAATAGCCAAAAAACAACATAGTCACAAAAGGTGCGATCTTTCCAATCGGATCTGGAAGTAATGATAAAGGCAGAGATAAGAGCGCTGTAATCAATAACCCAACGACCAAGCCCGTGATCCCCGCAAACAAAGATTCGCCAGAAACCCGCCCAAAAACAGAAAGAACTTTGCGCGCAGGGCGTGTGGTAAAGTAAGGCGTAACGATCAACCCTGAAAGCGAGCCGATTACCCCAAATAGAACAGCATTTTCAATTGAAACCCCATCATCCGGAATCATATATCCCCAATAAGCGCCCCCAATACCCAGCGCGAGCATACCCACGTAACGAAGAAAAAATTCAAAACTTAATTTCATAATACCACCTCAAATAAATGCGGAATAAGTGCTAACTTATAATAGCACGCGGATATACCTCCGTCAATCCAAAAGAAGACATCTTATAATCTTGTTATAATCCTGAAACGGTTTTCACAAACAATGGAAAAAAAACTGATCTCCCTCACCGATACCCTCCAGCGCCCTTTGCGCGACCTGCGCATTTCTGTCACCGATAGATGTAATTTTCGCTGTGTATATTGTATGCCCAAAGAAATCTTTGGCGCTGATTATCAATTTTTACAGCGTGACAAAATCTTGACCTTTGAAGAGATTACAAGACTGGCAAAAATTTTTTCGTCTCATGGCGTGCGCAAAATACGATTAACCGGGGGAGAGCCTTTGGTGCGCCGCGACTTGCATATCCTTGTTGGCATGTTGGCAAAAATTCCAGACCTTGATCTGACCCTCACCACAAACGGCGCGTTACTTGCAAAGCAGGCACAAGCGCTCAAAGATGCCGGCTTGACGCGCGTAACCGTAAGCCTAGATTCGCTTGATGATTCGATCTTCAAAGCCTTGAATGATGTTGACTTTCCCGTGGCAAGTGTCTTAGAAGGAATGGACGCCGCCGCAAAAGTTGGCTTGGGACCCATCAAAGTGAACATGGTGGTTAAACGCAGCGTCAGCGAATCCAGTATCTTGCCGATGGCGCGTTATTTCCGTGAGAAGGGCTATATTCTGCGCTTCATTGAGTATATGGATGTCGGTCACACTAACGGCTGGCGTATGAATGACGTTATCTCTGCATCAGAAATTGTGAGTATGATCAATGCAGAAATTCCGCTGGAACCTATCGATCCAAACTATCAAGGCGAAGTAGCGGAGCGTTGGCGTTATAAAGACGGCAGCGGTGAAATTGGAGTCATAGCCTCGGTGACACAGGCATTTTGCAGTACCTGTAATCGCGCGCGACTCTCGGCAGAAGGAAAGCTTTATACCTGCCTCTTCGCCATCAAAGGACATGACTTTCGTGACCTACTTCGCAACAACGCAAGCGACGAGCAAATCTCAGCGGAGATCGCGCGCGTTTGGAGCAAACGCACAGATCGTTATTCCGAGATTCGTTCTGAAGGTACGGTTGACTTACCCAAAGTAGAGATGTCGCATATTGGCGGTTAATGATAATGAAAATAATTAAAGCAGTTCTATTTGATCTGGATGGCACACTTCGGCATAATGTTCCGCATGGTTCGGATATTTTTATAGAGAATGCCCGTGCGCTTGGGATACACATAAACGAACAGACGGTTGTTAATGGTCTACGTTGGGAACTTCAATATTGGGCAAACTCACAAGAACTAATAGATGATCTCAAACTGTTTGAAGACTCAGATCCAGACTTTTGGCTTAACTATAATAAACGTCATTTGATCGCATTTGAGGTTGAAGTTCAGCGCGCAGAAGAACTCGCGCCGATTCAATCTCAATTTATGCAGGATCATTACAAGCATGAGAGCGTCATTCCCGACGACGTGCTGCGAGCGTTGACTCACCTTCAGCAAACAGGATACAGGCTGGGGGTTGTTTCGAATCGCGATGTCCCATTTACAGAAGAACTTTCAGCGTTGAATATCGCGCATTTTTTTGAATTCTCTCTGGCGGCTGGTGAAATTAAATCTTATAAACCAGACCGTGAAATCTTTGATGCCGCCTTGAATAAACTTGGAATGCCCGCGCATGAGACGATGTATGTGGGCGATAATTTTTACGCGGACGTGATCGGTTCGCATCGCGCCGGGCTGATGCCTGTGCTCTACGACCCGCGCGGACTCTTCCCCGAAGCGGAGTGCGCCGTGATCAAGTCGTTTGATGAATTGGCTGGGTTGCTGTAGGGGATCGCCAATGTTCACTTTATGCAAGAGAACTATTTTCGATACAAGCTGAGCGCGGTTAAGTCATCGAATTGGTCATGTTCAGCGATGAACTTATGTACGGCAGACATGACATTCTTGAGGATGGTTTCGGGCGTCTTTGCCTGTTCCTCCAAAAGAGATAATAATCTTTCTTCAGAAAACTCTTGGTTATCTTTGTTCTGCGCATCTGTGACGCCGTCTGTGTAAACAAACAAGAGGTCGCCGGGGAGCATTTCGATCTCGCCAACTTCAAAGGTGTTCTCCTCAAACATACCCACCACCGGACCTGTCGCATCAAGGCGGGTTTTTATCCCATCTTTTGAAAGCAAGACCGGAGGCTCGTGACCGGCGTTGATGTAGATCAATTTGCCGTCCAGCGGATTTAATATTCCGAAAAAAACGGTTGCAAACATATTTGAAGCGCCGTGATTGCGGGCAATGTATTGGTTGGTGGTCAGGATGGCATTCAATAAAGGTTGGACTCCCACAGCGCGCGCTTTTGGTTTACGGAGCAGAATAGTGGATATTTCTTCGTCGGTTTTATGTGAATCTGAAACAGTGTATGCCGCCACGTTTACTCCCGCAAATGCGCGGATCATGGTGCGGAAGATTGCCATGTATAAGGCTGCACCCACACCCTTGTCGCAGACATCTGCAACCACAAAGCCAAGACGCGTCCCATTTGATACGGGGAAGACATCGTAAAAGTCACCGGCAACTTCACGGGCTGATTCGAAGCGGACATCCACATCCCAGCCTTCGACCTTCGGCAGAGATGCGGGCAGGAAACTAATTTGGATTTTGCGCGCAATTTCTAGTTCGTTTTCGGCGGATTGTTTGGCTGTGAGCATTTCTTCAAAAGAAGCCCAGGCAAGCGCGGCAACCGTAATTGCAAAGGCAAACGGGGTCAGGTCGAGGTAGCGGATGGGGCTGTTACCAGTAAGGTAAAGGATATTGCCAAGCCAGGGGGCGAGTGCGGCAATCAACAAGGCGAATAACTGGCGGCGGTCTGCGCCGTGTTTACGAAACATGGCGCGCGCGATCAAGAATGAACCCACAATCAATACAAGATAAGCATAAGCAACATGCAAGTAAAAAGCCGCACCATAACTTACACCCAAAGCAGAGAAATCGCCTTGACGATTAACGTGATACTCGGTCCAAATCAAGCCATGATACTTTGTGGTGATTGCCAAAATAATGGTCAGGGCAGGAATCAAACCGCTAATGATCATGAAGCGGCGCGAAATTGGCGAAAGCGCTTCTGTATAACTGATCGAGAAGATTAAAAAGCCGTATGAAACGCCGGCAATGCCGAAGTATTGAATAACTCCCCAAAAATATTTTGTCTCAAGGTTTGCGCCGGCGATCTCCAACGCATAAGCAAACGTCCACTCTAAGATGCATAGCGACATGAAGAGAAGCGCCCGCATACCTCGTTCCATGCGGCGGTTCCATGCATATACAGCAACCAGCGCGGAAACCAATCCGGCGGCAATCAGGGGAATGATGTAGGGGGAGTAGACGAAGAACATAGTGATTAACTCTTACTGGGGATTTTGGCTAGGAGTTCGTGTATGAAGGGCAGTTGTTCTTCAGCGGCTTTTTCGCCTTGTTCGATGATGTAGGGAAATTGATGGGTGTCAAATACGCCAATGGGGCGGTCAAATTCGGGGAAGATGGTAACAATCTCGGCGTGGTGGACGGCGTTGTGGAACGAGAAATTTGCCTGATATAGATTGTTGACCATTATGCCTGCGACCTGAAACGAATAACTAACCATTGAATTCATCGGTTGCGGTTCCTGATCTTGAAAGCCCATTGCGATAATCAGATCGGCGTTTTCGCGGATGGCAACATCCACCGGCATGGGGTTCGAGGGTCCTCCATCTATCAGAAGCCTGCCGTCCACTTCCCAGGCGGGCCAAAGATAAGGCAGGGAGATGCTGGCGCGAAGCCCATCGGTTATTTTCCCTTGATGCACCATCACTTGTTCGCCAGTGTGCAGGTCGGTTGCGCCAAGGTATAGGGGAATTTTCGCGTCTGCAAAGGTTTTATCTCCAAAGACGGAATACAAACTGTCGTTCAGCGGTTTGTCGGAGATCAGGCTAAATTTTTTATTGAAGGGGATCAACATTGGAAGAACCATGCTTCCCAAGGCTTTCCAATTCAGCCGCGTCAGCAGTTTGGGAGTCCAAAGTTTCTTTGTGTATTCCAGCGTTTGTTCAAATTCAAAATCAAGCGCCATGCAGGCGGCATATAAACTTCCGCCACTGCTGCCAATCAGCATGTCTATTTGCAGGTTTTCTTTTTTCAAGACTTTCCACAACCCCAGAGCCGCAGCAGATTTTACCGACCCCGCGCCGACTACCAGTGCAATACGAGGTTTTTTTAACGAGGTCATTATAGTTCTCCATAACTGGCAACGGCTTCGTCCACGGTCTGATATTGTTTTACAACATTAAGAAAGCCTGCCAGTTTCAAAAGTTTGATCACCTTTGGAGTGGGGGATACAATGCGAAAGTCTCCGCCGAGACCGCGGGTTTCTTTTACGCTCCCGAGAATTACCCTTAAACCTGCGGAACTCATGAACGTGATCTGACTCATATCAAAGATCAGGTTGAAACGACCTTTCTTGGCAATGTCGCTAAATGCAGTGGCAATCGCGGGAGCGCTCGCCCCGTCAATGGCGCCGCTGAAAGACAGCGCGGCAATATTTTTTGTCTCAACAATCATTTTGATCATGAAGATTTTCTCCTATAGATATTCAGAAATATTCAGACACACTCATTCACTCCAGACTGCAAATTCATTCCCACTTGGCTCAGTGAAGTGAAATCGGCGCCCGCCAGGGAATGAAAATATTGGTTTGACAATCGTACCGCCCGCTTTTTCAACTTTTGCTAGTGTAGTCTCTAATTGAGCGCTGTAGAAAATAATTAAAGCAGAACCTTTTTGCGGGGAGCATGCTAGATCCGATTTGAAGAAACCGCCATCAAGCCCCTCGTCAGAAAACGCAGTGTATTCGGGTCCATAGTCTACAAAAGACCAACCAAAAACAGATTCAAAGAATGTTTTTGTGGCGGCTAGATCTTTAGCAGGCAGTTCAACGTAATTGATTTTTTCATGCACGTTCATATGTTTTCCTGTCAGTTTTGTTTCTTTTGAAAAATTATACTACTCACTTGACCCCGATAATGCTTCCATTACTTTATTTACCTTGGAACGCGCCGCATCTGCTTTAGGGAAGAAGTTGAAAGTGGAATTGTCATAATCAATCAAAATCTCTGAGTTCTTGAAGAACTCGGAGATTTTTAAGTATTTGTCCCCCCATGTAACACGTGCATCTCCTCCGCAATCTCTTTATCATCCATAGCTTATTAAACTCCGTTCGAATAATTCCCCAACAATCATTCTTGACGTGTGTACCAATTATGGTACACTTATTTTATGAATCAAGAAGACGATGGCGAACCAATCCTAGAAGTAGTGTTCTATAAAACCGAAGCAGGGAATGAACCTGTGCGTGAATGGCTTAAAAGTCTGTCTCGCGAAGACCGTAAAAATATCGGTGAAGATATAAAAACTGCGCAATATGGCTGGCCTTTGGGAATGCCTTTGATCCGCAAAATGGAGCGTGGACTTTGGGAAGTACGCTCCACCATTAACACAGGAATTGCAAGAGTGCTATTCACGGTCAAAGGTGCGATGATGATCCTCTTGCATGGATTTGTGAAAAAATCGCAGAAAACTCCTCCTAATGAATTGGAGACCGCGCGTCGTAGATTGAATAATGTAGAGAAGGTTTAAACCATGAACAAAAAACACATCGGAAGTAAATTTGACGATTTCCTAAAAGAAGAAAATCTTTTCGAGCAGGCGCAAGCCACCGCGGTCAAGCGCGTGGTGGCATTTCAAATTGAGCGGGAGATGAAGAGCAAGAAACTCAGCAAGACTGAAATGGCAAGCCGCATGAAGACCAGCCGCGCCGCATTGGAGCGCCTACTTGACCCCGATAATGCTTCCATTACTTTATTTACTTTGGAACGCGCCGCATCCGCTCTAGGGAAGAAGTTGAAAGTGGAGTTGGCGTAATCAATCAAAATCTCCGAGTTCTTAAAGAACTCGGAGATTTGTTAGTGAACCTCAAAGCCAGCCGTCCACAAATTTTCACGAATAAGCGAATGCGAGTCTTCGCCGTAGGTTCGTGGTCTTACTTTGTGCCCGAAGGGTATTCGTGGATAGCTTGGGAGCAGAAAAAACCGAAGCGGAAAATACTTGTAAACCACACAGAATCCACAGCGTACAATGCATGCTTTGGGGTAGTTTATTATTATTGCTATCTTTGTTTAATAAATGTCCATCGAAGACAAGCAAAAATTATGATGGCAACAATTACAAATGAAAGCATTGGATATATAGGTGGTTGGTTATTGAAAACTTGGGGGGCGAACGTTATTAACATTATTGCAAGAATAAGATCGAATCCCAAGTTAAAGCTTTGCGGCTTTGTTTTTTCTACTGCAAACACTTTCAATAATGCTTTGGAAAGCACCGCTAATACCTCAACGAATTCTTTTATTCTTAATAAAAACATATATAAAATGCTGTAAGCTAGAACAATTACTAGAATAGCGAGAATAAACACAAGAAAGACTATTACATATAACAGCATTGTTCTCCCCGAAGATTATTCTTCATTCATCAAAATAATTGTTCCCATCAACACTACACCCCCAAAAATCAGTAATATGTCATTAAACCAATGTAGTAGCGAAGGTTGACGAAACACCAAATATAATATTAAATCTATAATCCCGATTAGCCACATTGAAGTAACAAATGCCATCTTTCCAAGATGGTGCGTGACCATTCTATTCCACAAGATGTTTTTTAGACTTTTTCTATCCTGCACCTTCATCGAAAGGCTTGAGAATTCATAGCTACTTTTCTTTATATTAATCAAGCTAGCAGTCTTATTTATTGGGTTATACATGCCAGACGTAATTTCGTAATTACTTGCGCTTTGTTCTATTACAATATCAACAAGATATCGTTGGTCTAATAATTTATCTTGGGATATTAATCTGACTGCTGTCATTGTTTTGTTGCTCCTCTAACGAGTTGGATTAGATCAAAATTACCAAACATCATCGCCAGCAAATCTGCAGATGCGGCTAATAAATGGAATGTATTTTCTTTATCAAAAAGTTCATATAAATAAGGATTCAAAGAGTCTACTGAGATAATCCCGTAGATTAATGATGCTCTATGATCGTTCTGTCGCCTATATCGAATAGGAACTGCGAGAACAGAATTGTAACTATTTTGCCAGTTTGGATTTTGGTTTTTGTACTTTTTCTGTTGGTTGTCTTTTTTGAGATTATTGGAAAGGAAAAAGTTTTCTCCCTTATTTACTAATTCATCAAAAGTAGTATTTTCTTCATCTATATTGTAAATTATTTGCATAATTTCTGTTCGCTCTGGCTTTGTCCCCCATGTGTTAGGATCACGATAGCCAGTTACCATGTACAATTTTGATTGCTTTAGCTTACTAGCATCTTCGCCTTTAATCGCATTTAATATTTTTCGGGCGTCTTCTGCCTCAATTATTATTTTTACCGTTACTGTCAAATCATCCCCCACCCTAAATCCCCTAGTGGAATAGTACTTTAAAAAAGCGTCTCTTGTATCTGATAATATTGTACGGCAAGTATTTTCAAAATGAGTTTTCTTTAAATTATCAATTTGTTCTAAATCCATATTGGGATTAAAGAAAAATTCATTGCGGAGATCCCAGAAGTAATGATCTCGAAAATTATGTATGATGTGATGATGAATTGCAAGGCTTTGACCGACTAATTCTCGGAAATTTTCGACCATAATATATTTTTTAATATATTTAAATGAAAGCGCGATAACAATAAGAAGTAAGGTTAATACTATAATATTGTCACGAATAATAATATACGCTGGGAGAATATTCGGATGATTATAAACATACATAGACAAAGATAAACCGCTAATTCCGACAATAATCGATATTAACGTTATTATTCTGTCTGGGGATCCAAGCAACAAGTATTTTAGTCTTTTAATCATGACCTACCCAGATTTCTTAAAAAGAAACAATTATTCTCTTATTAAACACTATTCTCTTAAATATTGCAATGGTTTCTTGGTTTTGCAATGCAACTGTCCTTCGGTTTGCGTTAGCGGAGCATGGCGCTTGGGCGGGCGTGGATTCTGCTTGGAAATAGAAAAAACTCGACGCCAGAAAATGCCAGAATTCCTAGCTCGGTCACTGAGCCTGTCGAAGTATCCATTGAACATTTTGTTGGCTTGCTTTTTCCCAAAATTACTCCTTTTTATTGACAGCATTTGCGTATGTCAATATCCATACCCGAAAAGAATTTGATATTAATTTATACATACCTCTTCTGCCAGGTTTTAACGACAAAATTCCCTTTTTTGCACATGCGGTAATTGCGTTTTGAACTGTATATTCTTTCAATCCTGTCTGGGCAATGATAGTCTTTTTAGAAATATATTCATCATCGTGAGCAGCCATTACTTGAAGAATTTTTCTATAATCCTCAGAATATATTTCTTTGAAGTACATATTATCGAAATATCGCACGCCTAATTGATGCAGTGCGCCATTTTCCATTATCAGCCCTCTGAACACATCTTCTTTGGTGATTTTGTCGTCTATATCGACTTCGAAGGTTGAATAAGCGTATTGCTGAAGAAAATGTGGGTAACCTTCTGACCATCTAGCAATAATATTTTTTGCGTCTTCATTAATCGCCGTTTCTTTGTCATTCTTTTCTTTTGCTGCGTCTAAGCCAAGTTCTATAACAATTTTTCTTTCGGGTAGATTTAGAGGCTCTAAATTGTAATACGAGAAGATTCTTAAAGCCGATTCATGACTTTCTTTAATTTTCTCTATAACAGACGAAATACCTATTATTCCGATACCAAAATTTTGAATACCTTTTTTATGTATTCGTTCTGTCATGTATTTCGATAAAACCCCTAAGTTAGGATTTGAAAACGGCTTATCAGCCTCATCAATAAAAATATAAATTCCGTCTAGCGTGTTATTAGTTTTTTCGAGTACTGAAATTGTTTTCTCAGTTAACTCTTCAAGCATTACTTCTGCGTCAAGTTCCTCTTTAACTTTTTGGTACTTAACTCCCATTATCTCCCAATTTGTAATAAATTCCCAGACTTCTTTCAATGTAGCTTTGATTTTTTCGTTTTTCTTAAGTTCACGATCATACTCTCTTGCAATTTTATAAATGATATCTTTATATGTATCATGCGGTTCTAGTGAAACTGAAATTACCAAGAAGTTAAAATTTGCGCCATCATCTGGTGATATTTCCCCTTTGGCAACAGCATTAATGTAAAAGAGCAGGGATGATTTTCCAATTCCACGTTCACCATGTATTAGGAAAGAAGAAGAATTACCGTTTTTTGTCTGAAAAAGAAGTTTTTCAATTTCATGTATCTCCGTGAGCCTTCCTGCGAACATACCAGGATGGACAATGGAGCCAGGCTTAAAAGGATTGTATTTCATAATTTCTCCCAAATATCTTAATCATTATTGAAGGAAAAGCCCAACTATTATATTTTATATAACGAAACTTCCGCAACAACATTATACATCCACACTTCTTGCCAAATTGGAAAATAAGCGTGCCTACTGTTCACTTTTGTTTCAGAGTAGCTTTCACAACTCAACTCCTTTAAAACGCTAATTTCTCGTATGGGCGAATTACCCGAATTTTAAAACCTTATTCGCGTAATTCGCTAATTCGCATAACGTGTACTCGCAGGGTATTCGCGTTAAAGCTCTCCCCCTTTTCTGCAACAAACCTGCAAATAAACTCTAATCATTTTCCTACACTCACATTCCCGCTTTTTGGTAGAATCACCGCAAGTATTCTAGGAGAAAAAAACTATGGCTGGAATGGAACGATTTACACAAAGAGCAAGGCGTGTGCTTAGTCTCGCACATCAAGAGGCAGAGCGCGCCCGCCAGAGCAGTATTGGCACCGAACATCTTTTGCTCGGCTTAATAGACGAAGATGGCGGCGTAGCTGGACGCGTACTGCGCGAACTGGGGCTCGAATCCAGCCGCATGCGCGAAATGGTCAATCGTGTTGTGCCCGAAGGTTCAGAAGTGCTCGCCAAACTAGAACTCTCCGCCGAAACACAACAAGTGCTCGAATTCGCAGTGGACGAGGCACGCCGCCTCGGTCACCACTATATTGGCACCGAACATATTTTATTAGGACTGATTCGCATCGAAAGCCCCGCAATGGAAGTCCTGCGCCGGCTCGGAGTCACCCCGGATCAGATTCGGCGTCAGACGCGGCGCGTACTCAACGAATCCGCTTCTTCCCCCACCCCAGCCGGGGCGCCACAACCTCAGCGCAATGCCCCGCCCGGACAAAAAACCCCGTTGGTAGATCAGCTTGCTACTGATCTGACCACCAAAGCCGAAGAGAAAAAACTCGATCCCGTTATCGGGCGTGAAAAAGAAATCGAACGCGTCATCCAAATTTTGGCGCGCCGCACCAAAAATAATCCTGCGTTAATTGGCGAACCCGGCGTCGGCAAAACCGCCATCGTCGAAGGACTCGCTCAACGCATTATCGAAGGCGATGTGCCTGCTCCATTAATGAACAAACGCGTTCTGCAATTAGACGTAGGCTCGCTCGTTGCTGGCACCATGTATCGTGGTCAATTTGAAGAAAGACTCAAACGCGTGATCGATGAGTTAAAACAATCAGGCGCGATTCTGTTCATAGATGAAGTGCACATGCTCGTAGGCGCAGGAGCCGCTGGTTCCTCTGTGGACGCAGCAAACATCCTCAAGCCCGCGCTTTCCCGCGGCGAGTTGCAAGTCATCGGCGCAACCACCATAGATGAATATCGCAAACACATCGAATCGGATGCCGCGCTCGAAAGACGCTTCCAACCCGTGCAAGTAGATGAACCTTCGGAAGATGAGACTATCCAAATTCTCAAGGGCATTCGCGGCGCGTACGAAGAACATCATCATTTAGTGATTTCAGATGAAGCCATCGAAGCCGCCACCCATTTATCATTCCGCTATGTCACCGAAAGATTCTTACCCGACAAAGCCATAGATTTAATTGACGAATCCTCCTCGCGTGTGCGTATGTATAAAAGCCCCGCCGCCAAACAAGCCAAAGATTTATTTGGTCAATTGAAATTGGCGCGCCAAAATCGCGCCCTCGCGCAAGAAGAAGGCAACACAGACGAAATCAAACAACTGGAAGACCGCGAAACAGACCTCAACGCACAAATTGAACGCTTGCGCACCGGTTGGGATCGCGCCACCAGCCCCGTCGTTTCTGCCGAAGACATCGCCGAAGTTGTTTCCATGTGGACGGGTGTTCCGCTGATGCAACTTGCCGAAGAAGAATCAAAGCGATTGATTCATATGGAAGATGATTTGCGCAAAGCTATCGTTGGGCAAGAAGATGCTATTGTTGCCATCTCACGCGCCGTGCGCCGTGCGCGCGCCGGGCTCAAAGACCCCAAGCGCCCAATCGGTTCATTTATGTTCTTAGGACCCACAGGCGTAGGCAAAACACAGTTAACTAAAGCGCTCGCTAAATTTATGTTCGGCAGTGAAGATGCCGCATTGCATTTGGATATGTCTGAATTTATGGAAAGACATACAGCCTCTCGTTTGGTGGGCGCGCCTCCCGGATATGTTGGCTATGAAGATGCCGGTCAACTGACCGAAGCCTTGCGCCGCAGACCTTATTCGATCGTCGTCTTCGATGAAATTGAAAAGGCGCATCCCGAAGTTCATAATATGCTTTTGCAAATCATGGAAGAAGGACATCTCGCGGACGCCAAAGGACGCAAAGTGGATTTCCGTAACGCCATTATCGTCATGACATCCAACATTGGCGCGGACATGATCAAGAATCAAACCAGCCTGGGCTTTCAACTAAAGCGCGATGAAGCCACAGAAGAGCGTTTGTCTTATGACGATATGCGCAAGAAATTAAATGAATCACTCAAGCGCGCCTTCCGCCCTGAGTTTATCAACCGCCTTGATGCAGTTGTCATCTTCCGTTCATTAACCAAAGATGACATCAAGACCATTGTTTCACTTGAACTCAGCAAAGTGGCAGAACGCCTCAAGGATCACGCCCTTTCGTTGACAGCCTCCACCGAAGCGCTATCCGCCCTCGCCGAAGAAGGATACGATTCCGATTTTGGCGCCCGCCCGCTGCGCCGCGTCATCCAGCAAAAAGTGGAGGATCCACTTTCAGATAAGTTACTCTCGGGTGAAGTGGTGGACGGTAACGCCATCCAAATCCACATCAACGAAGATGGGCAAGTGGTTTTGAATTACTCTGAGGGAGAAATAATTCCTGAAGAAAAAACACCAGAGTTAATGGTCTAGAAAGAATGCAAACAAAAAGGTCTCGAATGAGACCTTTTTGTTTGCGAAATTTTCTGATAAGTAGGCAGAGACTTTTAACGCCAGTCGCCAATTTCTTCTTCCAGCGCTTCGATTTGTTGGGTAAATTTTTTGGTCAAATCTATATCAAAACCAATTACATCAAGCCCCCCAACAAGTTTGTCTTCATCTTCAAGAGATAATGTTTGCTCAAGCAAGGGAATGATCAGGGTTTTGATGCGCTCCATGTGCGTTTTTAACGTGGTCGTATAGGAACCTAATGCCCAGCCCAATTCACCTTTGGCAGCCTCGTCCCCGCCTTGCCATAAATTTGCGGCTGTAATGATCAGCTCGGCTTCCTTGCGGCTTTTCTCTTGATCAGAGCGCATATTTCCAACAGGACCACTGCCCGCGGGAAAGCCGCCATCTTCCAGCGCTTTGATCAATATTTCTTCTTTCTTAAAAAGGCTTTGTTCAATATATCCATCAATAAAAGCATGGGCGGTAATAAAGAAACCGGCTTGCGCACGTTTATTATTACCTAGCGAAGCCGAACCTGTGCCAAGAATACCCAAATAACGTTTGATGATATCCTGATCGGGGCGTAAATTTTTAATGATGCTCATTTAATCTGCTCTTTCTCTTTATCTATAACTGAATTTCAGTATATCATGCATATCTAAGGTTCTTTTTATAAACATCAATCCAAGCCGTAAAAGTTAAAAGTAATACTATTGTCTATTAAACTATTTCACGCGTTTTAAAAAGCCGGGGGTGTTGAGGTCACGCTCAAGCAAGTACGTAAAATATCTTTGCATTAATGATTCAACTTCGGATTGAATTTTTTGTTCAGGGCGGGCATGCAAGGCTAAGGTGTAGGCAGAGCGTTGAAAGTGCCGCAAATATTTAAGCGCATCCATTGAGATGGGAATGGAGCTTGGCAAGCCCGTGCCGCAAGAGGGACAAACAGCTCCGCCAGCTGTAAACGAAAAAAATTGATCTTCTGCTTTGATATCGCGGCGGCAATTGGCGCACTCAACCAATTGAGGGCGGAATCCAAGCTGATCGAGCAGGCGAATTTCATAGTAACGGGAAACAAGCCACGGGTCAGATTTTGAAGCGAGGCGGGAGAGGGTATCTGTTAATAAGCGAAAGAGAGTCGCGTTTTCAGTTTCATCATCATAGGTGAAACGATCTAGTAATTCCAATATATAGGCGGCATGCGCTGTAAGAACAAGATCGTCGCGAATAGGCAAATAAGCATCTACAGTTTCAGCCTGAGTGAGGATCAACAAACCATTACCGCTGCCTTTTGAAAGCTGAAGGCGCGCATACGTAAAAGGCTCAACATGACCCGCTTTGCGAGATGTGAGTTTGCGCACCCCTTTTGCAATGGCACGAATTTTTCCAAGTTGACGCGTGTAAAGAGATAACAAACGGTCGGCTTCACCATAATCACTATGACGAAGCACGACCGCATCCACACGAACCGAACGAAATGAATCGGGCATTACTTTAAATGGTTTGGCGTAAAGGCTTCCGGCAGAAGCTCGGCAACGGTCATTACTTTTAAGAGATCGCCATTACCATTGGCGATTAACACCACAGCGTCTAGGCTAAACTCTGCCAGCACCTGCCTGCAGCCGCCGCAAGGCGAACCGCCGTTATCGGTAGCAACTGCTATCACTTCAAATTCTTTTTCCCCTTCTGAGATGGCTTTAAAAATAGCGACACGTTCTGCGCACATGGTATGCGGATACGCGGCATTTTCTACATTGACACCCGTATAAACTTTCCCTGTTTTTGTTCGCAACGCGGCGCCAACACGATATTTTGAATAAGGCGCATAAGCGCGTTCGCGTGCAATGTTCGCGAGTTCGATCAGTGATTTGTATTCAGGATTGGAATAATCGGTCATTTTATTTTGCCTTACGAATCAGTTTTTTAATAGCGCGGGCGGGCATACCCACCACGAGAGTATCTGCAGCTACATTTTTATTGACCACAGCACCCGCGCCTGTGCGCGCGCCGCTGCCAATCGTAAGCGGCGCAACCAGCATGGTATCTGAACCAATGAACACATCTTCACCAATTTCGGTTTTATGCTTTGCCTCACCGTCATAGTTACATGTAATTGTACCCGCGCCAATATTAGTATTCGCGCCAATTTCGGCATTGCCAATGTATGAGAAATGACCCATCTTTACACCGTCCGCAAGATGCGAATCTTTAACCTCACCAAAATTCCCCACGTGAACATGGTTACCTAAATGCGCTCCTTTACGCAGGCGCGCAAAGGGACCCATATCTACTTCATCTTCCAGTAACGCACCATCTAATACCGACATCAACACTTTGCATCGATTCCCAATTTTCGTATCGCGGATGATCGTATTCGGTCCAATAATATTGCCTTCCCCAATAACAGTCTTGCCATGAAGATAGGTATTAGGCATCACTACAGTATCTTTGCCAATCAATACACTTGCTTCAATATAAGTTGATGACGGATCTTGAATCGTGACGCCGCTAAGCATGTGCATTTGATTAATCCTTACGCGCATAGCTGTTTCTACTTCTGCAAGGTGCACACGTGTATTCACCCCAATCGTTTCAAGCACATCCTTCATAACAGTTGCCTGCACGGGCAAACCAGCCTGCACAGCCAATTCCACTGTATCGGTTAGAAAATACTCCCCTTTAGGCGAAACCTGAACGCGATGTAAAGCATCCCACAACCAATCGGCATTGAAACAATATGCGCCAACATTTAACTCATTAATTTTCAATTGCTCAGGCGTTGCTGCTGATTCCTCAACAATACTTTGCACAGTTCCACCCTGCTGGCGAACAATTCTGCCAAATCCACGCGGATCCTCTGATAGTACCGTCAGCATAGACATAACGCCTTTATTTGACTTCTGCGTTTCCACCAACTGTTGTAATGTTTCAGCGCGCAGCAATGGCATATCTGCATAACACACTACAACATAATCAGATTTACCCTTCAATAAAGTTTCAGCCTGCAATACTGCATGACCTGTACCCAACTGATGTTCCTGTAAAACGATCTGCGCAGAATCTCCTAAAAAATCAGTTACCTTTTGGGCGCCGTACCCCACGATCACAATAGGTTTTTCTGTGGTCGAATCTTTAATAGCTTGTAATGCATGCCAAATCATCGGTTGTCCTGCAATAGGATGCAGCACCTTTGGTAAATTAGATTTCATACGTGTGCCTTGCCCTGCGGCAAGCAGGATAGCCGTTATCTTCATTTTTCAACTCCTGAAATAATATGGATTCAAAAAATCAGCCTTCATATTAACTCATTTCTATTTTACAGAAAAGAATTAAGGTGTGGGAAACAAAAAGACGAACTGCGCCATAAGAGCGAAGCCCGTCTTTATTTTCTACAACTGGGGCACCTGGACTCGAACCAAGATCCACAGCTCCAAAGGCTGGTGTGCTGCCGTTGCACCATGCCCCAATTTTGAAGCGGGGCGATTGTATCACAACTTACTATATTTGCCCGTCAGAGGTTAAGCCTCGTTTTAACGCCTCTTCATACGAAATCACATCGGACTTCAAAGGCTTGTTCCCAATTTTCTCCGCGGCGTCATCCCAAAACGAAGCGGTGTTTTGCGGTATAGTCTTTCTCTCAATTGCACCTGTCAATAGCGCTTCTAAATCTGCGGCAGGAGGTGTGGCGGCTAACTCTTCTGCGCTCATTTTTTGCGTTGGCTGTGGAATGACGATCGGGACCGATTTTACGGGGGTAGTAGCAGAAACATCCTTACTTTGCGGCGCTGCTGCCGCATCTGCCATACCCATTAACGACTTCAATGATTTTTCAATTTCTTCACGGACAATCATCATGGATTTTGCGTTATTTAAAATATTAGCTTCCGAGGCAAGCCCGTCACCAGCCAAAAGCAAAATATAACTTGCCGATACAGGAATAAATAATAAATCATGATCACCGCCCAAGAAAACATGGTACGAATTCAATTCATCTTGATGATTAAATTTAGCAAGCTTTAAACTTGTTGCATGAAGCGACGCGATTGCCGAAACAATAGAAACTTCCATGCTGCTATCGTTCAAATTCCCAGCGCGCGCCATTACCCGCCCGCGATCATTCACCAAGAAAACAGCCTGCGCCTTAATACTTTGGCGATAATTGGCAAGCACATCCGAAAGCCTGGCTTGCTGCGCTACATCTTTTGGCTCTGTTTTTTCTGGCGGGAAAATAGTGCTAACAAGCCCAAGGCTTCTTTCCACTGCATCTAAAAAATCAGCAAGCGGAATAGGCTTATCGAACAACGCCACAGCCCCCGCCTTCAACATCTCATCGCGCGCCTTGCGCTCTGTCATACCCGTTACAAGAATCGTTTTCACTTCAGGATGTTTTACCTGCACCTTGCGCATCAACTCCACCCCAGACATACCCGGCAGCATATAATCTGAAACCAACAAATCAATTTTGTGTCGTGAAGAAGCAAGCAACGCCTCCTCGCCCGAGGGCGCTTCTAAAATCTCAAACTTCTGCCCCAAGGTATCCAAGGTTGAATGTAACAATCGAAGAATATCACGCTGATCATCCACAAGTAAAATAACAGGTTTCATAATACCCGCAATTATAGCAAAGAAATCATCTAAATGGCTCGTTCAACAACTCAAGCGGGAACCCTTTTCGATACACGTCATAGCGCGGCACTACAAACAAAGGAATCATAGGGAATTCCAACATCCAAGCCGATTGCAACTTAAAAGCCTCATCCTGCGCCTGAGATAATT
>VFJR01000088.1 GCA_009885945.1 Anaerolineaceae bacterium | reverse complement strand
GGAGGCGGAGGAGGGGGCGGCGGTGGAGGCGGGGGCGGCACAGTGCCAAATTCCAAAATTAAATATTCAGCAGAACACCAGCCGACTAGATTATTAGCTGTTTTAATTTGTAGCCAAGTGCGGTCGTTTGTAGCGCCGAGCTCTTCTACGATTTCGCCAGTTTTTAAATAACCAATAATGGCGTAGCTCGTACCTGCTTGTTCACGAATGCGCAGGGTGGTGGCTGTGCATTTATATTTTCTGCCAATTGTTGAAGGCGGTGGAGGTGGTGGGGGTGGAGGAGGAGGTGGCGGAGGGGGCTCGGCTGATAATTTAAATCGTGTGCGAAATGTATCTAGGTTGCCGTTGAAGTAATTTAAATCAATGCCTTTGCTTTCTACGCCAAATAATTCACCATCGCCAACTTCGGTATATTGCCAAAACAACCATTCATCTGGTCCCCAAGGCTTTGGGACGGTTGGCTTTACTGCTCCATAATTTGCAATCCATAATGGATATTGATGGAAGTATTCAAGCTGGCTCGGGTTGAGTGTTGCGTTTGGGGCATGGTCTTTCCAATAATAGAAAGCAGTATAAATTGCTATTTCTTTCGTGCCTATAAGTTGTTTGAGTCTCTCTAAAAAGTCAAACCACTTTTTCCAGCCTTGGTAGGGACCGCCGTAATTATCTTCAAAGTCAGCAAACAGCGGCAGTTCTCCAAAATCTCCGCCGAATTGTTGTACCCATAACTCGGCTTGTCTTTTTGGATCTGCGCGGCTATCGTAAAACCAATAGGAGCCGCGTGGTATGCCGGCTAGTTTTGCTTCGCGCCAATTATATTTAAAATCAGGATCAACCCATAAATTTTGCCCTGAGCGAATAATGACATACTCAGCACTTATTTTCATTTTTACAAAATCTATGCCTTGCGGGGTGGTGGGTTCATCCTGATAAAAACTAACATCCGGACCAATAATGTTTGCCATTCCGTTCTCCTTCGTTTTAGCTGGGCACAACTCAATCAACAAATTTTACCAGTGATAGTATCTGTAATCAAACCATAAAAATGACTACTTTTAGAATGGTAATATAAGACTATATCGGTCAGAAAATTAGTGGCATCCTATAACTTGTTAAAAAATAATAAACACTCATATAGTGACAAATCACCGAAAGTTTGGTAAATTTAGTCGGTTTGACCGGGATGTAATCCCAAGAAGTTTTATTTAGGAGAGAATGTATGCGACATTTCATTATAGCAGGAGTGTTAGTCATTGCCGCGTCTTTTGGCATCTATTTTGGACTAGCCTCTGTAGATATGCTTCCTGTGCAGGCAAGTACACAGGCGGTGGGCATTGACTGGATGTGGGATATTCAATTGATGGCAATGTCTTTTCTTTTTGCCCTCATTTTTGTGCCAATGCTTTATAGTTTAATTGTATTTCGACGCAGAAAAGGGGATACTTCAGACGGTGAGCATTTTGAGGGTAATAATGCCCTTGAAATTGGCTGGACTGTAATTCCTTTGTTTGTGGTGGTTTTCTTTGCGTATTTGGGGGCAGGGAATTTAGCAGACACGTTACGTGCTGACCCTGATGCAATGGTTGTAAAGGTGACTGGCTTTCAATGGGGCTGGAAATTTGCCTACCCGGAATATGGGTTTGAATCCAAAGAGCTTTATCTGCCTGTTGATCAACAAATTTGGCTTAAGATGGAATCAAACGATGTCTTGCACTCGTTTTGGGTACCGGAATTTCGCCCGAAGCAGGACTTAGTGCCTGGGCGCGTAACGGAATTGCGCGTTACACCCAACTTAGTAGGCAGCTACAAAGTTCGATGTGCAGAGCTTTGCGGAACATCCCATGCGTTTATGGAAAGCCCCGTTATTGTTGTTGAGGAAGATGATTTTGTGAAATGGGCTATTGAACAGCAAGCGCTTGCAGCGGCTGCCAACACACCGGAATCGCAAGGCGAATTATTGGTCTCTACAAACGGCTGTGTAGCTTGCCACTCGATCAATGGCACAACTGGTCAGGGACCAACCTGGCTGGGACTTTTTGGTTCCGATGTTGAATTGACTGACGGCTCAATAGTTGTAGCAGACGAAGCTTTTATTACAGAGTCGATTGCTGATCCAGCAGCTAAAGTTGTGAAGGGGTTTGCGCCAGTCATGCCGCTATACCCATTTACGAATGAAGAGATTGCCAACATCGTCGCATATATTAAGACGTTGAAATAATTGGCGGAGGAATATTTATAATGAAAAAGAATACTGTTGGAAGCGGTTTATTGCTTCTTTTTGTTGCCGGAGCAATTGGATATGGACTTGGACTTGGGTTTGATGCGCTAATAAACGGAGCCCCGAATTTTTCTGGTTCAACGTCTGCCGCATTTGCATTGTTATTTGCAGTAAGCGCTTTTTTCTTTGGCTTATATGGCTATCGTGGTATTACCCGTGGGCTTGTTTGGCAGGTGGTTGGCACGCTTGCTGGCGGGCTTTTTATCTCAGGTATCCGCGCCTTAATGGGTTATAAATTTTCTGAGATATTCGGTTCTTTTTTCTTTAGCGAACCCGCTTGGGTATTTGGTGCACTTGTGGGTGTCATCTCCTTCCTTTCTGGTGTTGGTGTAATGGATGACTGGATGAAGTGGGTGCGGGGAATTGATACTCATGATCATCATGAAGATGAACCTGGCTGGGAAAAATATTTTAGCGTATCGCTTGACCATAAAGTAATTGGCATTCAATATACCGTTACTGCACTCGTGTTGATTTCAGTAGGCGGGTTGTTCGCTTTGATCTTCCGCACAGAACTGGCTTATTCTCAACTGCAATTCCTGACCACTACATTTAAATTATTCAACCAAAATGGTCCTCAAATTTATAACTCGCTCATGTCTTTGCATGGCATGATAATGATCGTTTCCATTCTTTTGGGCGTTTCTGGCATTATCAACTATGTAGTCCCGTTGTTAATAGGCGCTCACGATATGGCTTTCCCGCGCATGAATGCATTTGCCTATTGGATAGCGGTACCAGCGTCAGTTCTTTTGCTAATGAGTCTTGTGCTTGGCGGCTTTGATACAGGCTGGACTGGGTATCCGCCGCTTTCTGCCCGCGCTCCTGTTGGTGTGCAGATGTTTTTCTTGGGAGTATTCACCGCTGGTTGGTCTTCCATTTTAGGCGCGTTGAATGTCATTGCAACAGTTATTCGAATGCGCGCCAAAGGCATGAACGCTATGCGTATGCCCATTTTTGTTTGGGCGGCGATTGCAACTTCAATCATTGCACTTACGGCTACACAATTGATCGGTCTTTCCTTCCAATTGGTTATGTTCCAGCGTTTGTTTGGTATGGGCTTCTTTGACCCTGCTAAAGGCGGTAACCCCGTCTTGTTCCAGCACCTTTTCTGGTTTTACTCACATCCTGCTGTGTATGTATTTGTTTTGCCGGGATTGGGTATTATTTCAGAATTATTGCCAGTCTTCGCTCGCAAGCCCTTGTTTGGATATCGTTGGATTGCCATGTCTTCACTGGGTATTGCGCTGGTGGGTTTTGTGGTGTGGGCACATCATATGTTCACGTCCGGCATGAATGAATACTTGCGTGTACCTTTCATGTATAGCACCATGTTGGTTGCTATTCCTACAGGCGTAAAATTCTTTTCGTGGGTAGCAACTTTATGGAAAGGCAAGATCGAGACACCTACGCCAATGTTATTCGTGCTGGGTGCGATTTTTGTATTCCTTTTGGGTGGCATCACCGGCCCGCCTAATGCGATGGTTGCTCTTGATTTGCACTTACATGATACCTATTGGGTGGTGGGTCACTTTCACGATACTATTTTCGGTGGATTTGTATTTCCCTTCTTTGCATCCATTTACTATTGGTATCCTAAAGCCACAGGCAGGCGTATGAACGAATTTTGGGGCAAAGTACATTTCTGGCTAATGACCCCATCATTTTTAATATTAACCTTTGGCATGATGTACATTGGTTTGCTGGGAATGCGCCGCCGTATAGTAGATTATGATGCAGCTCTTGGTTTTGACCCAACCCATCTTGTCATGACAATTTGCGCGTTTGGTATTGCTCTTTCTGTTTTGATCTTCTTTATCAACTTCTTTCATAGCATGAAGAATGGCGAAAAAGCAGAAGGCAACGTTTGGAACTCTCGTTCACCCGAATGGCAAGTTCCATCCCCCATGCCTGCCCATAATTACGAAGTTCCATTTGAGGTAGTTGGTGAACCTTACGATTATGGTTTACCGGGTTCTAAGTACGTTCAGTTCATCACCCCAACCAAAAAGAAGTAGGGGAAGGAAACCATGACACACAAACACGATAAATCTTCTGCTTTTAGCCAGGGCGTACTAATTTTTGTATATCTGGCTGTCTTAACCGCTGTTGAGTTCTTTGTCGCAGTGAAATTGAATTCAATTCAGATTATGCTGCTGATCGCTCTTGTTAAAGCCGGTTTGGTTATGTATTACTATATGCATATTTACAAACTTAATACATCTGACGAAGGTGACGAACATTCTTATTCATTTAAATCTGGTACAAACCGTATTGGATTGTGGATGTTCTTGCTCTCCGATTCCTTTGTTTTTGGCGGTTTGCTCGTCATGCGCTTCAACTTGCTTGGCTTAACCCGCCCTCACTTGGATCAAAACCTTGGTTTGCTAGTAACGGCTGTTTTACTTATCTCCTCGTTTTTCATGAACCGTGCGGAAACATCCATAGAACATGGTGACCGCAAAGGTTTTGTTACAAACATTATCATTACCTTAATTTTAGGTATCGGCTTCTTGCTGGGCGTTGTTGCTGTTGAGTGGCCCAGAGCAATTGAAGAAGGGATTACGGCATCGTCAAATACAGTGGGCGCAGCATTCTTTATGATGACAGGTATGCATGCTTTCCACGTCTTAACCGGTGTAATCTTCCTTCTCATTGTGCTTCGCAACGGAGCTAAGGGCTTATACGACAAACATAGTTATCCCGTCGAAGCCGCCGCAGTATATTGGCACTTTGTAGATTTGGTTTGGATCTTCTTCTACCCAGCTCTGTATTTGATTGGTGTTGTTGCTGGTTGATAATTAGACTTTGTCGGAAATAATGCACAGATTACGCACATTTGAAATTTCCAACAGAAAAAATCTGCGGATAAAGTGGTTGTTTTTTAAGTACCGATAAAGTCTATTCAATTTGGCAAGTCTAAATTTAAATAATCTATCTCATAATCGGGGCGGCTCCCATTTGGAAGTCGCCCCGATTTTAATCAAAAGGATGTTCTATGGATCGTAAAACACTTAAGGTGGGCATAAATATATTCTCGCTAGTTGCGCTCGCCTTATTTGCTGTAATGTATTTTTCCAAGCCACCAGTCTTTAAGGGAACAGCTTATGTTGAGCCTTATCCCGTTGCCTCGGAAGTTTCTCTCAAGCGTGCAGATGGCAGTGTTTTTCGCCTCAGCGAACAAAACAATAAAATCACATTGCTCTTTTTTGGTTTTACTCACTGCCCTGACGTTTGTCCAACTACGCTTGCACAATTAAATCAAGCCATGGCTGGCATTGGTTCTAAAGCTGAATTTGTGCAAGTGGTTTTGGTAACAGTTGATCCAGACCGAGATTCCGCGCAAGTAATTCAAGAATATGTTGATCAATTCAACCCTGTATTTATCGGGTTATCTGGCTCTTTGTCAGAGTTGGAAAAAATATGGTTCGATTACGGTGTTTATAGAGAAATCGTCAAAAGCAGTGACGCACATGGCGGCTCTCCTGATGACTATGATGTGGAGCACACCGCACGGGTTACCCTGATTGACCAAAATAATAATGTACGCCTTTCTTATGGGCTCGACACCCCCGTGGAAGACATTATTCATGATCTTAAAATACTTATCCCTTAACGCCCAAAAGCAGAAATGAAATAATGACAAAGTCATTTGTAATCAAACGAATTTCCATCTCTTTATTAATCGGGTTTATTTTTGGCGCCGCTGTCAATGAGATTTCATATATCCTATTGAATAAATCAGCGCGTGGGCCGCAGATCATTGAACTTGTTATCCCCGTAGGAACAGCCGAGCGTGTTGCCCGTGGTGAAAAATCCCCATCCATTCCTGATTCTATGTCGTTCGTTTTGGGTGATGAGTTTTTGGTTAAAAATGAAGATGTGGTCGATCATCAATTAGGTCCATTGTGGATCCCAGCAAATGCTTCGGCAAGTTTAAAATTAGATTCGATTCAATCCTACGCATATCAATGCTCATTTCAGCCGGGCAAATATTTCGGCTTAGATGTGCAGAATCCGCTGACGCTTAAGACGCGCTTATTTGGCATTTCCTATATCGGCGCACCTCTTGGGGTTTTGTTAGCCCTCTACAGCCTGTTACTTCCTGAAAAAAAGAAAAATGTTATTTAAAAAAATGTTCAGCCGCCAATGGTTGATTACTACGATTCTCGTTGTAGCAGGCACTCTCGTTTGCGCTCGTTTGGGTATTTGGCAATTGGACAGGCTTGCACAGCGGCGTGTGTTTAATGCTCAAGTTGAATCAATGCATCGTCAACCCACGCTAGACTTAAACTCTGAATTAGTAGTTGATATTTCTAAAATGGAATGGCGGGCTGTTACAGTGAGCGGCGAATATGATTTTGAGAATCAGATCGCAATTCGGAATCAATACAACGGCGGCGATTACGGATATCACCTGATTACACCGCTTCTTTTCTCAGGGAAAGCTGTTCTTGTCGATCGAGGCTGGATTCCCGCTGACGGCAATTCCCTGCCCGAAGATTGGCGTCAATACGATGAACTTGGCGAGGTAAAGATCCAAGGGCAGATTCGGCTCGGCGGCACTGAGTCAGCTATCGGCGGGGTTGCTGAAGCGGAGTTGAATCCAAATGAAACTCGCCGCGCATTTTGGAATAAGTTAATTCTAGAATCAGTGGCACCTCAAATTCCATATCCTGTTTTACCTGCCTATATTCAATTAGACGCAGTAGATAATGATCAAACTCCGCCGATTCCTTATCAACCAACATTGGATTTGACCGAAGGTCCACATGTGGGCTATGCTGTACAATGGTTTATCTTTGCTGCGATATTATTTGGCGGTTACCCTTTTTATTTAAGAAAAAATTAAGTGGAGTAGTTGAAATGAAGTATTCATTTAAATCACCTTTGATACGATTATTACTTGCTTTGTTTATTGTCATGACTGGATTAACCATTGCCGGGAGATATGTAAGATTAACTTCTGCGGTTGCTGTATGCGCAGGCTGGCCCTTGTGTGTGCCGAGCTCACCGCATGGTTGGTATCAATTCGCTCATCAATTTTTGGTTGGGCTTGCATTGATTTTAGCAGTCTGGATTTTTCGCAAAGCATGGCGCGAGTACAGGAACGACCAGATCGTTTTGCCTTTAGTTAATGTGATGGTGGTTTTGTTTTTCGGGCAATCATTTTTGGGCGCATTACGCGCTGCTGGGAATACCCAGCCTCATATTGTTTATTTGCATTTGTTAACCGCCATTTCTTTATGGATCGTGCTTAGCGCCCTGATTGTGGTTGCGGGACTGACAGCTGGAGCAGCATCAGAAATTGAGAAGCCCAATGCTAAACAGCGTGCAAAAGATTTCTTTGCATTGTCTAAGCCTTTGATTGTGGCGCTGTTATTGATTACTACATATGGCGGCTTGGTGATTGGCACAAAAGGATTTCCTTCTGCATCCCTAACCTTTTGGACTCTGTTGGGCGGCGCTCTTGCGGCGGGTGGCTCTAGCGCACTCAATCAATTTATTGACCGCAACCTAGATAAGAACATGGTTCGCACTTCCAAACGCCCGCTTGCCGATGGCAGGTTAACTCCGGCCGAGGGTTTATCATTTGGGATTGTGCTTTGTTTGCTTAGCTACTATGTAATGGCAGGCATGGTGAATTTACTAGCCGCGATTCTTTCTCTTGTCGGAATTTTTTATTATGTCTTTTTTTACAGTGTTTGGTTAAAGAAAGCCACTGTTCAAAACATTGTGATTGGCGGCGGCGCGGGCGCGATCCCGCCGATGGTGGGCTGGGCGGCGGCAACGAACAATCTTGGTCTTACTGCCTGGATTCTTTTTGCCATCATCTTTATGTGGACTCCGCCTCACTTTTGGGCGCTGGCAATTGTGCGTATGAAAGATTATGAAAATGCAGGTGTGCCTATGCTGCCTGTAGTGCGCGGTGAAGCTGAAACCCGCAAGCAGATTTTGATTTACACCGTTATTCTTGTGTTAGTGACATTGCTTCTCCCCATTTTTAATTTAGCAGGTTCTTTTTATCTGGTTTCTTCTATAGTGTTAGGTGGTTTGCTGCTTTATGCCGCTTGGGTGGTATGGCGTGAAGGCGGCGCAAAAGTTTCTTGGCGCATGTATAAATGGTCGAGTATGTATTTGTTATTTATCTTTGCCGCAATTGTTGTAGATGCAGTGGTAAGTAATTTATAAAGTCGCAAGCTAATTGCTAAAGCCGCCGTCCTCGGCGGCTTTTTTATTTTTATTAACTGACGTTGCGTAACGTCAGTTAATAAGAGCGTCATAACTGCCCAATATCAGACCATTGTTGTAACCGTTTTTGATATTCTGGGTCTTTGTAACGAGATGGGTCAAATGCAAGTGTGTAAGACGGCAGGCTCGCATTTGTTATTTCTTTTGCAAGTAATTCACCCAGCCCGCAGGCAGACATAATGCCATAGCCCGATGCCGCGCCGATGATATATGCACCTTCCACTGCGAGCTTGCCAACCAGCGGAAGGTTTTCGCGGGTGCGGGTGTAGTATCCACCATCTAGATGAGGGCGCGGCATTTTTTCAAAATACTCTTTCAGGCGCGGCAACATTGCAGATAAGCCTCTCAGCGCGACCTCAGGATATTGCTCATCCATCTCAATTGGGAAAATAGGTTCATTGATTTTTGTTTTATATTCCCACAATAATAAAATCGTCAGGCTGTCACCCGCGCCCTCCGGGCGTGAATGCGCACCAGCAGGAAATTTTTCGGTTAGCCAAGCAGTGGATTCATCTGTCTGTAATTCTGCTTTTTCTTCTTTGCTCCACTGCAGCATTTGCTCATCATCCCAAATTAAGAGCGGCGCATTGCGCTGCAGAACTCCAAGAGAATCTTTTATAGAAGCCTTGAGATGAGTTTCTGTGACTATAGGAATTTCAACTCCGAGCATTGCGCCAACTTCTTTAAGGAAAGGTCCTGCCGCATTCACAAATATTGAAGTGTTGATTTCTTCCCCGTTGCTTAATTTTACGGCGCGGATTTTCCCACCCTCAACATTGACTCCTATTACCCGCGCCGCTTCAACTTTTACTCCCAGCTTGCGCGCGCCTTCGAGCAGATACATGCCTAGCTGTTGGGCGCTTAACCAGCCTGCGCGCCGTGCGTGGAGCACAGCACAAGTATTTTCATTAAGGTAAGGGAAATGCTTGTGAATTAATTCTGCGCCTAGCAACAGGTCTGCGCCGTTAGGTTGGTTGGCAAATCCCTCGGCTGGGGCGGGTTGGTAGGAAGAGTTATCAGCGGTGTGAACGCGCACTGGACCGGCACCCAGGCTTGAGGTGCGTTTGGAGCGTTCTATCAGCGCAGGGATTTTCTCTTCAACAGCGGTCGCGTATAAATATCCGCGCCTGTTCATGTTAAAAATATTATTGCTTTCCTCAGCCAGCTTTTCCATTAAATCTATCGAACGATTCATCAGGTTGAGCATCGCAGAGTCTTGCCACCAATTGCGATAACATTCAGTGGAGCGATCGCTGGTTAGCGAGAGCGGCGGGCGTTCATCTACCAAAATAATATCTTTGACGCCCGCCTTGCTAAGATAATATGCCGCAGAAATTCCAAGTATGCCTGCGCCGCAAATAACCACTCCTGCGCTGCGTGTCATGATGCGGCAAATTTATTTTTTAGTTCTTTTATGCTGGGTTCAACCAGCAAGGAACCATCAGGGAAGATAATGGTGGGCACACTTTGATAGCCGCGATTGATACGCTGAACAAATTCTGTGGCTTGGTCATCACCTTCCAGGTTGACTTGTACAAAAGGAATTTCGTTGGCTTCAAAATAAGCTTTTGCCATTCTGCAATCGGAGCAGTTTTGGGTTACATACATGGTGATCTCAACTGGATTGAGAGTGTAAAGATTGTTTGTCATACTAAAATTATACCTTTTCTATTCACCTATGGATTTGAGATATTCGCGCACTGCCAAAGCAACTGAGGCGCCTTCGCCTGCGGCTGATGCGGCTTGTTTGGTGGAGCCAGCACGCACATCCCCTGCCGCAAAAATCCCCTTGATGCTGGTTTGCATGTGCTCTGTTTTTAGAAACCCCGAGGTATCTAAATCTGCTTTCTCTTTTAATAGATCATTATTGGGTGTTAATCCAACAAAGACAAAAATGCCGTCGTATATCAACTCTTTTTGTGTTTGAGTGTTTTTATCCTCAACAAGAATTGATTCAAGTTTTTTTGTGCCGCGCAGCTCTTTGATGCTATGGTTGAAAAGAACTTTCATATTTTCTTTTTCTGCTACTTTGTCTTGCAAAATTTTACTTGCTTTTGCTTGCGCGCCATTGACCACTATATCTACTTGCGTTGCGAATTTAGTGAGAAATAACCCCTCTTCAAATCCGCTATTGCCGCCGCCCACCACTAGTACTTTTTTGCCTTTATAAAATGCGCCATCACACGTTGCGCAAAAGTGGACATTGATCCCGATCAGGTCGTCTTCACCGGGTACTTCCATGCGGCGATAGCGCGCGCCGCTTGCCAGTACTACTACCTTACTGTGATAGTGCGCATCCTTGCCTGTGTGTACTACGTGATAGATCCCGTCTTCTTCAATTTCGGTTACGTCTTGTGCTTGCAAAATTTCCACGCCGAATTTGCGAGCTTGCTTGGCAAGCCTCTCTGCAAACTCAGCGCCGCTGATGCCTTCATCAAAACCTGGGAAGTTATCCAATACTTGAGTAATGCCGGCTTG
>VFJR01000047.1 GCA_009885945.1 Anaerolineaceae bacterium | reverse complement strand
CAGGCACGCTCGGATCTAGTCGACGCCCAGGCGCTAGCCCAGAGCATCCGGTCCAACCCGGACCTGGGTGCGACCGCTCCGGTCTCAGTGAGCTTCGGGGGCAGCGAGGCCTTGATGATGGACTTGGTAATCACCGCCGGAACGACCATTGCGGTGGCGGCAAACGAACAGGGCGACTTCTGCGACGATGGGCTCCTGAACCCCGTTTTCAACCAGTACGCGACGATATATTTCAACAACGGCGTCGCAACGGGCCAGGCAACGGGGGACTGGATGAGGCTCTACCTGTTCGACGTGCCCGATGGGTCGTCCATGCAAGTCCTGGTCATCGCGATCGTCGCGCCGGAGTCGCGCTTCGAGCGGGCGGTGGATGCAGCGGCGCCGGTCGTCGACTCGGTCGAGTTCCATGCCCCGTAACGGCGACCGGATCGAAGGTTAGCGAGATCGCAGGGAAGGAGAAAGAGCAAGGCTCGCTACGCGCGTTCGCTCGCGTTGCCCCCATGTCAAATAGATTTCAGATCTAAGACTACGAATGCTCGAATTGAGTCGCCCATCGTTTATTCGTGAAAATTCGTGGATGGGCTGGCTTCGAGATTTTCTGCTCTCAAGCAATCCACGAATAGACCACGAATGCACGAGGACTCAGATTCGCTTATGCGTGAAAATTCGTGGATGGTTGGTTTTCGTGTCAAGCATTTCGCGCAGTGCGGCTTCGAGTTTTTTCTGCTCTCATCCCGCCCCAGCGCCACAATGCTCATATGGCAAGTTCGTGAACGCAAACCGTTGGCGTTTCCTTGCACAATCAATTAAGCTACAAATACAATATAAAACAAATTTAAATCAATAACTTATTATGGAGATTAAATTATGAGGACACTTCGAATTTTTTTTCTTTTATGTATGGTGATTGCTTTCACTGGCTGTTCAAATAACAATGTTGATCCTGTCACAACACTCACGCCAAGTAACGATGTTGATCCTATCACAACGCGCATGCCAAGTTTAATTTGCTCAGAATCCAGTTTCCCTTCTGCTCTAAAAACACAGATCACTCAAAGTTTAAGTACTCAATTCCCGCTGGTGCCAGGGGCTGTTATTGCTATTTACCATCCTTCGCATGGCTATGTTGTTATGACTTATGGGCTATCTAACACGTCTAGCAGTACTGCTATGTCGGCTGATAGTATTTTTGACATTGGCAGTGTACACAAACTTTTTAAATGGGTTTTGTTAGAGCGCCTTGTTGATCAAGGTCGTTTAAATTTTAATGACAATATTAATACCTATATTGACAACCCCATTATTAACGGTGGAAAATTTTTCAATTTAGCCAATCACTCAACTGGAATGGTTGATATCGACGAGAGTGTTTACAATGATATTTGGTCAAGAACAGACCGCGGCAAATCAACTTTTGAATATACTTATTCGGAAATGATGTCGTTTCTTGCAAACGAAGATGGTGCTGGTTTTCTAAAAACATTTACACTTGGAACAAACTACAACTACAGCTCTTATGGTCCAGTTTTAGCCGGTGAAATAGCAGAGAATATTGTGGGCGAACCATTTAATGAACAGATTCATGAACAGATCATAGATGAGCTAGGAATGTCCAGTACTACGTTTCACGGATATGACCCCAGACCAACAACTGTCACCTTGGGCTACGGAAATGATTATGCTTTTCCCGTTGACGTTGCAGGCGAACACCCACAGCCCAATCAAAATTTAATGCTTGCTACTTCATCAGCTGTAAAAGGCGCCATTTTTTCAACTGCCTGTGATATGACATACTTTGCTAGAGCCATTAGCGACTCTTCACTTAACTTTATTACTCCAGGAACAATTGATTCTCGAACCGCAACTTCGAATGATTTTAATTCATACCTAAAGGTTGGCCGTGGCGTTATGAATTATTATAGCCAGAATACCGGAAACTTTTGGGTGCACGCTGGTGACGGAGCGCATGGTCACTCTTCTGTGGTCGGTTACAATCCCACGAATGGTGTTTCCGTTGCCATTCTTACAAACTTCAATCCCTATTTTATGGATTTGAACTATGGTGAGTATGCAGCGCAATTTAAGATCTTGGAACTTTTGGACGCGTATTATTAAAGGTCTACTTCTTCTTGATTGCGTGATTTGACATTTTCAATGCATTTCGCGCAGCGTGGCTTCGAGTTTTTTCTGCTTCCAAGCAGAGTCCACGCTTGTAACTGACCGAAGGTGTCGAAGTGCCCGCCCCAGTGCCAAAGTCCACTTTAGGGGATGCTCGGCAAACTCAAACTGCTGGACAGTTAGGCAAAGTCAGCAGGAGACTTTGACAAATAATGGAAAATCCAATCCAGAAATTAACAAACTCATAGCTAAAATAACTTGAAAGATCAACGCTAAAATACAAGGTATATATGAACAATTCCGACACACATAATCAACGTATCGCAAAAATGACCTTCGCCTCAGTCTATCCGATGTATATCGCAAAAGTGGAGAAGAAAGGCAGAACCAAAGAAGAATTACATCAGATCATTGAGTGGTTAACAAATTTCGATCATCAGAAGATTCAAGAACTAATAAAAGAAAATGCAACTTTTGAAATATTCTTCCAACATGCTTCTCTAAACTCTAATGCGCACCTCATTACTGGAGTAATCTGCGGGTGCCGCGTGGAAGAAATCCAAGATACTTTAACGCAAAAAGTTAGATATTTGGATAAGTTGGTGGATGAGTTGGCGAAGGGCAGGAAGATGGATAAGATTTTGCGTGGCTTATAAGTTGTTGCGATACATCATAATTTTTTCTACTCTCAAACACAATCCATGTCCACCTAAAATCGCCAAAGAAAAACATCATGAAAATATGCATTAATCATATTGCCCTATTATTACCATCATTAGAGAATGTCATCAAAATACTGCGAAAAGATGGCGTTGAAGTTGAGGATTCGAAAAGATTTACTGCAGAAGGAACCGAGGAATCGTACGCAGGTTCGGATGATTTACTAGCCCGCCTTCTGCTGATGACTCCTATTGGACCTGGTCCATATGAAAGGGCGTTGAAAAAGAGAGGAGCGGGATTGCATCACATTGCCTTTGATGTTGACGACATGGGTGAATTTATTCATAAAATGAGTTCGATTGGCTGGCTACTGCATCCTTCAAGCCTTGAACGTTACAAATCAGGATTTGCCATCTATTTTGCTCGCCCCGGCGTCAACACACTTATTGAAGTAGAAAATAGGGAACTAGAAGATGCTGATTATTTTATTAAGAAAATTCACATTCCGGTGGAACCCGGAAAAGAAAAATACATCAGTGAATTTTCTCTTGATAATCTAATTCCTACAGCTGATAAAGGGTTTAGCTTTGAGATCGGTAATAAAACATACACAATAGATATGTTGCTTTGACTTCAATCCGCTGCGTTAGGCGGCTTCTAATTCCTTAAAAGACATAAACCCCCGCAGAAAGAAAATATCAAAATGAGCGAAGTAAACCAAAAATCATTTGATGCAATTGTGCAAAAAGAAGGTAGTTTCACGTTTGTGGCAATTCCATTCTCACCGCGAGAAGCCTGGGGAGCAATGCCACGGTACCATGTCACTGGAACTATAAATGGGATTTCAGTACGCGGCACTCTTGGCGCATTGGGACAAGATTATTTTCTTCGTTTGGGAGCAGCATGGATGCGAGACAGCGGGGTTGAACCTGAAACAAATGTAACGGTGCGATTGTCATTAGAAGGTCCGCAAGAAGGCAATATTGCGCCAGACATAACGAAAGCATTATCAGGCAACAAAAAAGCAAAGGCGTTTTTTGATGGGTTACCGACGTTTTATAGAAAAAACTTCATTAGATGGATTGAAAGCGCTAAACGTGAAGAGACACGAGTGAAACGAATCAATGAGATGATGAAACTTTTAGAAGAGAGCAAACGTGAGAAATAAAAAAACTCAATATATTTGGCTTCACAAACTATCATCGCAGTGACATATGCACTGAACCCCCTAAACAGCATGGGGCGGGGCATGGGGGATTCTCATCGTCATACACTACGACCCGCTGTTTCAACCACTGGACGGCTTGACAAATGTATTATAAGAAAGAGAAGGTTTATCCATCATCTTAAACTATGCTCTTATCACACGAATCTAAAAGTGCTGTTATGGAGAAAGTTATGAAAATTACAGTGGTTGGCGGCGGGTCTACTTATACGCCAGAATTAGTGAGCGGATTTTTAGCCAGAACAGATTCTCTTCCGATTACAGAACTTTGGTTAATGGATATAGATAAAGAGCGCCTTGCGGTTGTGGGAGGGTTCGCACAAAGAATGGTAAAAGCCAAAGGAAATCCATTCAAAGTGATTCTTTCCAACAATCAACGCGAATCAATTGCGGGCACGTCTTATGTCACCACACAATTACGCGCAGGCATGATGCCTGCGCGCCGTGGTGATGAATATCTAGGTATGCGGCACGGGCTCATTGGACAGGAAACAACAGGGATTGGGGGTATGGCAAAAGCCTTGCGCACCATTCCTATTCTTCTTGATATCGCGAAGGATATTCGCGAAACTGCACCTGGCGCATTATTGGCAAACTTTACCAACCCGGCCGGCTTGGTCACCGAGGCGCTGAATCGTTATGCGGCAGATGTACCCGCAGTGGGTGTATGTAATGTAGGCATTACTACAAAAATGAAAATGCTCGAAAGTCTTGAAAAAACAACGGGGCGAAAAATAGACGAGAGCCGCACACAGCTCAACACGCTTGGCTTGAATCACCTGACCTGGCATCGCGGCTTCACTATTGATGGCGAAGAAATGTGGGGAAATATTTTTTCTGCTTTTTTGGAAGAGATCAAAAAGGAAACGGAACCCGAATGGGATGTTCGCACCTTGGAATCGCTTGGCATGATTCCAAATTATTACCTGCAATATTTTTATTACACCGATAAAAAACTCGCAGAGCAAACTCACTGGCCCCCTTCGCGCGCCGAAGAAGTAATGGAAATTGAAAAGGATTTACTGCGCGATTATGCCAACCCGAATCTGAGCGAACCTCCTGCACAGTTAATGAAGCGAGGCGGCGCGTATTACTCTACGCTTGCGACACAACTGATCAATTCACATTACAACGACCTAGGGCAGATCCATGTCGTTAATGTTCGTAACAACGGAGCGATTAAAGAATGGCCTGCGGATTGGGTCTTGGAACTCGCTGCCAAAGTAGACTCAAGCGGAATCCACCCGCTTCCTGCCGACCCCTTGCCTGCATCCTGCTTCGGACTCATTTCCCAAGTCAAAATGTATGAACTGCTCACGGTCGAAGCCGCTGTGCATGGAGATAGAAATGCGCTGTATCAAGCCCTGCTCACTCATCCGCTTGGACCCAAGGCAGACAAAGTGCAAGCAGTGTTGGATGATATGCTAGAAACAAATAAGCAGTGGTTACCACAATTTTTTAAATAAGAGATGGATGATGAGATATTTTCTAGGTGTAGATGTTGGCTGGTCGAAAACACATGCGTTGATCGCAGATGAGATGGGTCAATGTGTTGGCTTTGGAAAATCAGGCGGGGGCAATCAGCAAGGTGTTGGATATGATGGTCTTGAAAAAGTATTGAGGGCAACTGTTGATGACGCGTTGAAAATGTCGCAGGTGGATAAGGCTCAGGTAACAGCAGCAGGCTTCGGCGTAGCAGGATGCGATTTTCCATCTGATAGAAAACCGCATTTGGAGGTCATATCCAGATTGGGATTTTCATGCCCCGTTGAAGTGGTCAATGATGGCGTGAACGGATTGCTGGCTGGCGCAACGCGCGGAATCGGCGTCAACGTTTCGGCGGGTTCATCAAATAATTGCCGCGGCAGAAATCGAAACGGAAAAGAGGGGCGCATTGTTGGCAATGGCATTCAGTTTGGTGAATATGGGGCGGAGGCGCTGAGATCGTGGGCTACGCGCTGCAAAAGGTAAATTACGCGTGGATCAAACGCAGCCCGCCAACCACGTTGACAAAAATTTTGTTGGACGCGACCGGCGCAAAAAATGAATTGGATCTGATGGAGGGGCTTTCCAATAATTATTATCAGCTCTTTCCGATGATCGCAGTTGAAATCATCAAAGCCGCACAAAACGGTGATACTGCAGCACTGGATGTAATTCGTTGGGCAGGTGAAGAGTTGGGTTGGCTGGCAATTGCGGTGGCACGTCAGCTCGAAATGGAAAATGATGAAGTGGAGATTATCAAATCGGGCAGTATTTTTGAAGCAGGCGAAATCATTACAAACCCGATGCGTGAGATTATTATGAAACATTTGCCAAACGCAAAATTAATTCGGCTTGATGGTCCGCCGGTAGTGGGCGCAGTGATCCTGGGTATGGAACAAGTCGGTTTTGACGCATATGCCATACGCTCTGTTATCATCCAAACTGCAAAAGAAATCGACAAGTAAAATACAATTAATTACTTTTATTTCAAGTGAGTTGAGGTGATATGAATTATTTTGAATTTACCGAAGATGAACTGAAGTCCAATAAAAACGGAATTCTCAGCCCGAGGCAAAAAGAAACCCTTAATACTATGGCGTACGCTGTCCGCAAAAGTTCAAAAAGCGGTGTGTGGATCATTCTTGGTTTTTCGGGTCTTGGGCTGTGCATTTTGCTGGCGATGTTCCTTTCAACTATGGACGCACGGAGATTGCAAACTTTAGGTCCGCAAATGGCAGTGGGGCTATGTTTTACGGTGTTTGCTATTTTGGCGCTGATTGCCTTAAGTCTTTTTATATCAAACAGAAACGCCGCCAAATTAGAATCAGCACAAGTGCTTTCTGTAGAAGGAATTGTTAAGCACGACTCTTCGTATTCTGATTCAGGAAGCTTTACAAGTTATTATGTTTATTTCGGCAAAAAATACTTTGCCTACACGGATGACATGAGTCATATTTTTCCTGAAGGAGCTAAATTCCGCGTGTACTATAGCAAGGCAGGGCAAATCGAACTGATCATGTCATTTGAAAAAATATCTTAATTGCAATTCTCGTCAACTCTTCATAAGCGTCTGACAGCCCGCCTCCAGAAGCAGTTCTAAGTAGTATTCAGTATTTACAGATGATTTCTATTTTACAATCACCTAGATTATTTTCATGAAACGGAAATGACATAAGGATTTGCAAAGATTGTGATAGCATCATTACGAATGATATAAGCGTTGTTTTAGTAAAACAACTGGGTCTATTGTCTCAATCAAAAGGAGAAAACGATGTCTGATGAATTAACGGTTGGGATTGTTTTTAGTCTTGTAGGCGGTTTGCTCGCGCTAATTGGCGTGTTTCTTTTCATCCGCACCAGAATTTTTATTGGTAAAGCACAAGCAGTAAAAGGCACTGTAATTCAAATGGTATATAGTAGAACCAGTTCATCAAGCAGTAGCGGCGGATATGCTCCTGTATACCAATACAAAACATTAGATGGGCAAAGCTTTGTAATGCAAGACAACCTGTCTAGCAACCCGCCGCGATTCCAAGTTGGTCAAGAGATAGATGTTTTATACGAATCTGAAAATCCACAAAAAGCCCGCATCAACAAATGGATGAATTTATATTTCGCGCCAGTATTGCTTGGAGTTTTGGGTTTGATTTTCGGCGGTATAGGTATTTCACTTGTGTTCTCGGAACTTCTTAGGTTTTCAGGTTTTTCTCCTTCTTAATCATCTACATCAAAGATATTTGCATGTTTAGTATCCAAGACCGCAACATTCTTCGTGACTATGTATTACAACTGGCTGCATCCGACTCAAGAGTCTCGGCAGGCGCTGTGGTTGGTTCACTTGCACTCAGCGATGGAGACCGTTGGTCAGACCTTGATTTAACATTCGCAGTCTCGGATGATTTTTCTATTTTTGATGTGCTGGAAGATTGGACAAGTACTATCATAAAGAAATTCAACGCGACTCAATTGTTCGACTTACCAAGCGGGGCTTCTATTTATCGAGTATTTTTGCTTCCTGATTGCCTACAATTTGATCTATCCTTTACACCAGCATCTAAGTTCGGAGCTACTGGGCCGAAATTTAAGGCGCTCTTTGGTAAGTCTGTGGAAAAGCCTTATTCACAACCGCCAGCAGCAGGGGAACTCTTTGGCTACGCAGTACATCACGCATTGCGAGCGCGCTTTTGCATTGAACGCGGGCGCTATTGGCATGCTGAATATTGGCTTAGTGGAACCCGCGATTATGCTCTGCACCTCGCTTGTCTTCGCCGCAATCTTCCATCAACGCAAGGCAGGGGCTTCGATGATTTACCATCTGAAATTCATGGCGTTTTTCTTAACACCTTTATCACTACACTAACAAGAGATGAACTATTGCGTGCTCTCGGTCTTGTTATTGAAGGGCTATTGCGTGAAACAGATGACATTAAAGAATTAGCGATCAAAGTTAAGCCGCAATTACTTGAAATAACCACTGCATGGGATGCATAAATGGTATAGAGGAAAACGTGACAATAAAAATAACGAGGGCCGACTCAGACAACCCAGACTTTATTGATCTTGTAACATCTCTAGACGCCGATTTAGCCGAAAGGGATGGTGAAGACCATTCTTTTTTTGCCCAATTCAATAAGATCAACAAAATTAAATGTGTAGTCGTTGCCTACGAAGATAATCAACCAGCAGGCTGTGGTGCCATAAAAGAATATTCGCCAACCGTCATGGAAGTTAAACGAATGTACACAGCACCCAAAAACAGAGGCAAAGGAATTGCCAGCAGGGTTTTAAAGGAGCTGGAAAAATGGGCGGCGGAATTATCCTATGAAAAATGTATACTTGAAACTGGAAAAAAACAGCCTGAAGCGATCGGTCTTTACAAAAAGAGTGGCTATCAACTTATCCCTAACTATGGGCAATACGCCGGCATAGAAGACAGTGTATGCTTTGAAAAAAGCGTCAAATAACAAGGTTTGTAAATTTAATTTCAATTTAAGTTATTCGACGACATTAAATTATATTCCTATCAACAGAAGGTTTCTATGACACGTTTTGACAAGAGTCTTTGTATTCTATATGCGGTGATAGCAATTGCGGCCTTAATCACAACTCAGATCAATAATATTGCTTTTTTTCAACAAGCAGATAATGGAGGCATGATGGGCTTCATTAATGCGCTTTACGCAAATCCAGCCGCAGCATCCATCGCAAATGATGTGCTCTTCTACGCATTTGCTGGCTGTGTATTTATGACGGTGGAAGCGCGAAGAATCGGAGTACGCTATATTTGGGTATATATTTTGCTCTCATTCCTTGTTGCGATCAGCGTCACATTTCCAATTTTTTTGATCGCTCGGCAATATAAATTTGCACAACAGCGCATTTAATAGAATAGACAAAAGGACATTACACGAATGATCGAAATCTTCCCAACACACCCTGCTTTATCAACGCTTTTTGACCCTAAAACGCCCAACAACCCGATTTTGTTTGCAACATTCATCCGGACGCGCTTGGGTTGACGACGCAAATCATCCATCTCACTGTATGGTCAAAGCAAATGAATTATTGGTCTTTGCCAGCAAGGATATGAATCGAGCATTTTTTGAGGAAGGGCTTGAGCAGATTAAGCAATTTGGTCATGTTGGTTTCGTTTGCCAGCCCAGCAGTTCCGCTTTACAAATCCCGAAAGCTGATAGAGTTCTCCGCCGCCTTGAATTCGCTGAATATGATTCAATTGTTGATACAAAGAAGAATGAATTACCAGATGGTTTTCAATTTCGCACGATAGATAAAGAATTAATAGAAAAAATGGAATCACGCGAAGAAATTATCGGCTACTGCGGGAGTTTAGAAAACTTTCTTAATCATAGTTTTGGAATATGTCTTGTGCACAACGATGAGATCATCAGCGAGGCATACGCGGCGTTTGTGGCAGAAAAAAATGTTGAGATCAGCATCGCCACAAAAGAAGCTCAGCGCGGGCACGGCTATGCATCTATCGCCAGTTCCTATTTTATGCAGGTGTGCCTGGAGCGCGGATTTAATCCTTACTGGAGCTGTGATGCGGATAACAATGCATCTATTCGCTTGGCGCGCAAATTGGGTTTTTGTAATGAGCGAGAGTACGATATAAATTTATACCGCGGAACATCTACATAATCTTCAGCATGAAAAAAATACTTTCACTTATTATCTTTGTACTGCTTACATCCTGCATCAGCGTATCTGTACAAACGCCCACCAGCGCACCATCGCAAGCATTCATCACCTCTACATTGCCGCCAACAGATAATGCAACTGCACAGCCAACACGTACACTGACAGTTGTTCCTACAATTGCAACCCGTTCAACTGCTCAGCAGGCAGGCTGTAAAGACGCGGCGATTGTGGTTAAAGATGTAACCATACCTGACGATACACAACTGGCGCGTGGTGAAATATTTACCAAGACCTGGCAATTACAAAATGTGGGGAAGTGTGCATGGATAGGATATTCAATCCATTTTGTTTCTGGAGAAAAAATGAGCGCGCTTGATTCTGTGGAAGTACCAAAAACAGAAGCAGGCAGCACCGTGGATATTTCGATTGAAATGACCGCGCCATCCAATGATGGCGCGTACGGCAGTTTCTTCTCTTTGCAAAATTCAGCAGGGGATGTAGTACTGGTTGGTACACAATCTACATTTTGGGTAAAAATCATTGTTAGCAATGCCAGCGCCCTAGTGCCGCCAGCGATATCCAGCAGTACACCCTATGTACCCAAAGGCGGAAACAGCAATTGTAAATCGAGTCAAAATGAAACTTATGTCAATCAATTGATTCAAATGATCAATGCCGCGCGTGCTGACGCAAAAATATCTGCAGTATCCATGAATGCCAGCTTAAAATCTGCGGCGCAAAAGCACAGTGAAGATATGGCTTGTAATAATTTCCATGCGCACACTGGCAGTGACGGCTCGTGGATCTCAGACCGCATTATCGCCGCTGGATATTCCCCGTCTTATTATGTCGAGATCATCGCGATTGGCTCACCACAAAATGCAATGGATCAATGGGCGGCAGATGCGCCGCATTGGGAATCGGTCATTGATGCTCAGATCACAGAAGTGGGGATTGGCTACGCCTATTATGCAAACAGCGACTTCGGCGGATACATTACGGTGGATATGGGGAATTAATGCTATGTCATTGCGAGCCGCGCACTTGGTTTCCCACAGGGCAAATGTAGCGGCGACATCGTACTCGCAGAGTAAGCAATCTCCAACACAGCAGGGGGGATTGCTTCGGGCAAAGAACAAGAGCGCCCTCGCAAAGACATAATTGTTAGTTAAATTAAAATAAAGTCAGTTAATAATTCCCTTGAAAATATGCGCGCATTAAATCTGAAAAATCTGTTGTGGTGTGTTCACGCAAGACATTAAAAAAATCGTTGGATGTAGCGCGGCTTCTGCTGAAGCGCGTTGCAAAGTCTTTGATGAATGCAAAGAAAGCATCGTCACCGATTCGAATCCGCAAGTCTTCAATGAAGCGCGCACCGTTGAGATAGACCGAATTCGTATACGGGCGGAAAGAACCGCCAGCATAAATACTATTATCCACATATCCAGCGGGTCCATAATAATCCACGCGCGCAGACCACCACCACGCAAGATTGCGCGGAGAATTGTATTCATAATAAATTCGCTCACTATAAACAGACAATGCCTCATCCAGCCACGGTTCCAGCGCCTGATCATTACCCACCAACCCAAACCACCATTGATGTGCGATCTCATGCACGCCAATCGTGATCAAATTGCTTTTTGCTGAACCTCCATACTGCCCATAAAAATCACTGGCAATAAAAACCAAGCCATCATATTCCTGACCATCATTGATATCTGTTTGCACGATCGCCAGACTGCCATACGGAAATGGCGCGAACTTGGCGTTGAACAATCCGATCTCAGCCAGCGCGGCATTAAGGATGCCTTCTGCGCCGCCGTCATAGCCTGCGAAATAATAGGACCGAATCACAGTCGCCCCCACAGCTGATTCTTTAACCAGGAACTCGTCACTCGCTGACAGCGCGAACGTGCGCGCGCCATAAATACGGTAGCGTGTCCATTCGCCGTTGGGTTCTTGCAATCCGCTGGCGGCAACGATCACGGCAGAGTCGTTGACCTTGAGGTTCAACTCCACATCCGCTGAGTCATATACCAAATGTTCGCCATAAGGCAACGGGTCATGCAACACCCAGCCATTGATATAAGGTACAACGAACGGATACCAATCTGTTAAATTAATTTGATTGAAATCATAGCCAAAGGGATCATCACCTTGTTTGTAGGGCAGCGTAAGATTAAAACTTAGCGTAATGGTTGTGGCAGTGTTTGGCTGTAAGGGCTGCGGCAAAGTTAAAGTTAATTGTTGGGTGTTTAAGTTATAAGAGCCAACATCTGCGCCGTCTTGCTTTACGGAAACAAGCGCAAAACAATTGGAATATAAATTTGGTTCAACCGCCAAGACCAAATCGTATAGCGTTGTGCCTGTCGTGTTGTAATATCGGATGGTTTCATCGGTAGATATTGAACGTCCTGCAAAATCAAGCGTGCTGTACAAAATATAATTTGTACGCGTACTCGTTGGGATGGGTCGTACGTTGGGCGTATCCGTTGGCAGGACAATTTCTATAGGCTGGGTTGGGACTTGCGTCAACGTGGGCGGAATCAAAGTTGCGGTTAATGTATCGGTGGGGACGCTAGTTGGAAAGGGGGTAGCGGAGAGATACGTAGTGCCTTGAATCGGCGCGGGCTGAAAAGGCGTCGGCGTAGATGTGGCGCCGGGGTCTTGAGTCACCAAGTTGAGGGGTAGATAGATCGGCGCTGGGGTGGTGGGAGAGGCGCAGGCGGAGAGAATCAAAAAAAGGAATGCGTAATGCGTAATACGTGATGCGTAATTTGTCATTCCCAAGTCCTAGTTGCCTAATTCCAAATACCTTATTTCAATACGCATTACGAAAATATTTATAGGTGAGATCAGAGAAATCATCTGTGGTATGCAAGCGCAGGATGCGAAAAAAATCATCGGCGTTAACTACTTTGTGATTGCCTTGTTCGTAATAATCTTTGAGGAAGGCAAAAAAGGCTTCGTCGCCAATGCGCTGGCGAAGTTCTTCTAAAAATAGCGCGCCGCGAAAATAGACAGCGAGTCTATACAGCTCTGACCCTTGCGCATCATAAATGGGAATATCTACAAAGCCTTGGGGGTTAAAAAAATTAATGCGGTTTGACCACCACCAATTGATACTGTCGGGATAGGCTGTTTCATAAAAGATGCGTTCGGAATACGTTGCCAGCGATTCATCCAGCCAGGGTTGCGCGGCTTGATTATTGGCAACGGCATCAAACCACCATTGATGCGCTGTTTCATGTACTGCGATTGCCACTAGGTAACTTTGCGGTGTGCCGTCATACAAGTTATAGAAGTTATAACTGTGAAAATAAAGCCCAGAAAATTCCATACTATCGCTGAAATCTGCCATGACGATGGAGAGAGATTTGTGCGGATATGGTCCAAACTTTTGCGAGAATACTTGCATGGCTTGGGCGGTGGCTTGCAAGGCGTCTTTGCCTTGGTTGGGATAAAAAGAAAAATAATAGCTGGAGAGAGTCACGCCATCCACTTCCATGGTAGCAACTTGATAGCCATAACTGGCAGAGAGCGCAAAGGCACGCGCGGCGGTTAATGTGTAATGAGCGTATTCATCTTTTGATTCAAGGAATCCGCTGGAGGCGAGCACGGGGGGATTTTCTGCATTTGTAAATTTTACATTTACTTCAAAATCCATGGCGTCATAGGTCAGATATTCACCATGCGACCACGGCTCGTTGATCACCCAATCATCGTTGAGATAAGGCGCGACATAAGGATACCAATTGACCATGTTCATTTGAGATTCGCTATAACCAAAGATACGTGCGCGCTGTGAAGTTTTTTGATCAAGGAACGGCATGGCTAAGGTGTAGGCGATCTTAATCGTGATCGTAGATTCAGGTTCAAGCGCAGTGGGAAGCGTGATGTCGAGTCTATGTCCATTGAGCGTATAAGGTGCTGGCGCGTCGTTGATGAAAATAGTGATAATAGAAAAACAGCCCTGCCAAAAATTGGCAGCAATGGCAAGGCTGAGACTCGTTAAACTTTTGCCTGTATGGTTTGGATAAATAATTGTTTCATCCACTGTGACAAGATGCAGATCATAATTAATGATGGTGTTCAAAATATATTTGGCTCGTTCTGGCGCGGGGATGGCTGTGGGCGAGGGCAGAGGCGTGTTTGTGGCTGTAGGCGGCTGGGGCGTAATTGTGGGGATAACAATTGTGGCGGTAGCTGTTGGGGTTTGCGCGGCAGGGAACCCGCAAGCTGTGAGGAAGATAAAGAGGAAAAAGATTTTTGGCAGTGTTTTAGGCATGGGGAGTATTTTAACTCGGTTTATAAATCAAGACTTCCGAGATTTTAAAAATCTCGGAAGTCTCGGGAGCGACTAGTTGCTAACAATTTTAAGAACTGACCTTACGCAAAAAATGTCATGTCATCGCGAGGGCGCTTACTTCGACAAGCTCAGCACAACGCTTGTTCTTCGCCCGAAGCAATCTGAGATTGCTTACTCTAAAGAGTACGGTGTCGCCGCCAAAACCAAGAGCGCGGCTCGCAAAGACATCAACTTTTTTAGTAAAAGTGCGTAAGGTGAGTTAAGAAATACGGTGGTTGAGTAGCCCTGAGCGTTTTTGCGAAGGGCGTATCGAAACCACCAAGTCCCAAGAGTATTTTTGTCTCAGGTGGTTTCGATACGGCGGAAAAGCGCCGCCTACCCTTCGACAAGCTCAGGACATGGCTCAACCACCAGCATACTTTTGGAACAAATTGTCAAATTACTAGAAAGATTAGCATTTTTGAAAATTAAGCGCGATTCAGAAAACCAGAAATACAGAGCGCAGAAAACAGAATCAATCAAGCGAGCGGGCGCAACGGAAACCGATAAAGTTAACGTTGAAACCGGGAGTGCCGTTGATACGAACCGCAGAACGAGAGCCGTAATTGATGAAGTTCCACGAGCCGCCCCGCAGCACTCGCCCTGCGCCAGAATCGGGACCTAAAGGATTGAATGAAAGTGAACTTTTGTAATAGTTTTCACCATACCAGTCATTAACCCATTCCCAAACATTGCCTGCCATATCATATATGCCATAGGGGCTTTTTCCGATATCATAATCGCCTCCTTCACTTGTGTCACCTACACAACTGCTAATGTAATTGGCTGTATCGCAACTAATATCCTCACCCCACGGATACGTTCTGCCATCTGTGCCGCGCGCGGCTTTCTCCCATTGCGCTTCGCTGGGTAATGTTGCATCCCGCCAAGCGCAGAAGGTGTTTGCCATGCTCCAGTCTACATAGATTACGGGGTAGTTATCATACTGTGGATTGGCATAATAAGGAGAGCGCGTGGACGAGTCGCTTTGTTTGGGCGGATTACATTCACCTGCATCTACACAGAGTTTGTAGGAGGCATTGGTCACTTCGTAGGTGTCTATAAAATAGGCGCTTAAGTCAACGGTGTGAACGGGCTTTTCTTCATCTTCGCGATCACTGCCCATCGAGAAAGCGCCCGCAGGTACAAGGCGCATCTCAATTCCCTGTGCGTCTATAATTTCATCAGGTACTGACGTTTGCATAAGTGGTTCAGTTGGGGCAGTTTCAAAAATTGCCTGTGCTGCAGGGGTTTCTCCTGAAAATATTTCTTTCAAAGGTAAGTTGCTGATCAATGCCGCGCACAGCGTTGCAACTGCGCCAATAATAGCGATTGTGATAGGCGCGTTCCAATTGCGCTCAGGGCGTTGTTTTCTCGCAACGGGTTCTGGCTTTATTTTTTCTGATGCAGAATTATTGCGCGGTGTAATTTCTGCCAGGCGCACAAAAAACTTGGTGGGCGGCAGTTTTCCGTCTTTCACATCCACAAATTGGGTGATATGCAATTGCATCCAAACATCCCCTTCTAATAAAAGCGGGTAAATAGGTTTACCCAGTTTTTTTGCAAATGAAAGTTCGTTTTGCACCCACTCCGATTCGTACGAGTTGGGCGACATCACCAAAATAAAAAGGTCGCACTCTCTTAAGCGAGCCTCAATTTCACGGGGCCAGCGCGAGCCGTAATCAATGCGGTCGTCAATCCACGCGTCAAAGCCCTGCTCTATCAAATGATGATGCAGTTTGTGCGCGTAGGTCTTATCCAAATGGCTGTAGCTGATGAAAATGTGGCTCATAGAAATACCCTCAGATGATTTGGAAATATGTAGGGCGATTATAGTACGTAATTAACCCGCCTTATGCAGAAATGCTATGTCGCTGCGAGGCGCTCTTGCTTTTTGCCGAAGCAGTCTCCTTATGACAGGGGATTGCTTCGCCGCTAAAACCAAAGGCGCGGCTCGCAAAGACATCCACTTTTTATTAGGCTAACAGCTTCTTCACCAACTTCATCGCTTTTTGCGGATCTGTGAAATGGACAGTTTGCATTCCAAGCTCGAATGCGGCTTCGATATTTTCTACAAAATCATCCACGAAGATCGCTTCTTCTGCTTGCACCCCAGCTTGTTCGAGAGCAATGTTATAGATTCGCGCGTCTGGTTTGGTGATGCCAACTTCTGCCGAGATGATGATGTGATGAAAAGCATCATCAAATTTTTTTGCAATCATATAAGCGCGCAGATCGCTCCACGCATTAGAGATTAGCCCTGTGATGTAGGTTTTTTTTAGCTCGCGAATAAAGTTGATCAATTCCTGATCCAGCACATCGCCGCCAAAGAATTCACTTTCAATGGCTTTAACTTCATCGGGACGGCGCAGTCTTTTTGCAATCGCGCTCCAATGTGCATCTGCTGTAATTTTTCCAGTGGAAGCATTGCGCGCGCTCTCGCTGTTGAAGACCAGTTTTACAAGGTCGTCATATTCCATGTTCAAGCGTCCTGCCAATTGCTCGCGCGGGGCTTGATGTTCGGTGCGCAGAATCACGCCGCCGAGGTCAAAAAAGATGGCTTTGATGGTCATAGTGTTTGTTCCCGTTTTCCTAATAATAAAAGAATAGAACGCGGATTTTTGGCGGATATTGCGGATTCGCGCGGATTTTTATCCGTGTAAATCCGTTAAATCAGCGTTATCCGTGTTCTATTCTTTATGCCTTAAGATATTTTGATGCGTTATTTTTTCTTTGCTTTGGGCGCAGGTGTGGCTTTGGGCTTTGCGGCGGGTTTTGCTTTTGCAACAGGTTTCTTAACCGCAGGCTTTTCTTTTGCCGCGGGTTTCTTTTCAGCCACAGGTTTCTTTGCGGTGGGTTTTGCTTTTGGCTCAGGCGTGGCAACGGCTGGTTTTGCAGGAGCAGGTACAGGCGCGGCGGGAGCAGGCGCTTTTAGCGCTTCTTCCAATGCATGTTTCCAGTTGGGGAAGACCATCTCAAGTCTTTGGCGGGCAACAGAATTTGCGCGGCGGCAATTGGGGCAGTGCGCATCATGATGCCTTAAATTTTCGGCATCCATTTTTTGCAATGCCATTAGCATGTCATTTCGGCTAAGGGTAAAAGGGACTTGGCAATACGTACAACGCAGATTCATGGCGTCTCCTATAATATATTAAGTGTAAAATCCAAGTATAGTCTATTTCGGTAAAACATAATTATGCCTATCAATGATCTATTAAATTTTTGGAAATCAGACGATGCTACCGCCGCCAATTTTTTTGCATGGCGTACTCTGCCTCCGCGCGCCGCACAAACGCGCCTCATTCCTAGCGATGTGCCTGATACGCTTTCCTCAGCCTTGATCTCCGCTGGGATTCATTCGCTGTACGCACATCAATATGATGCGTGGACTCATGCGCGCGCGGGTGAAAATATCATTCTCTCCACAGGCACAGCCAGCGGAAAGACTCTCGCCTATAACCTGCCGATTCTTGCTTCATTGTTGGAAGATGCAAACGCGCGCGCCTTATATCTTTTTCCAACCAAAGCCTTGGCACAAGATCAACTCTCCAATCTCACTACCCTGATACCTGATAGCTGGAACCTGACACATGCAATTTATGACGGCGACACGCCTCAAGCGAATCGATCAATCATCCGCAAGAATGCGCGCATTGTTTTAAGCAACCCCGATATGCTGCATACTGGTATTTTGCCTCATCACACAAACTGGCTGGAGTTTTTTGCAAACTTACGTTTCGTTGTGATTGATGAAGCGCATACTTATCGTGGCGTATTTGGTTCACATGTTGCTAATATTATTCGCAGGTTAAAACGCGTGGCAAAATTTCACGGGACAAATCCGCAATTCATCCTTGCCTCTGCTACGATCGGAAATCCCAAAGAACTCGCTGAAACATTAATCGAACAACCTGTCCAACTCATAGATAACGACGGCTCTGCGCGTGGGGCGCGTCATTTTATTATTTACAACCCGCCTGTGGTAGATCAAGCATTGGGTTTGCGTAAATCTTCTTTAATGGAAGGCGTGCGGCTTGCGCAAGATCTGTTAAATCACGATGTTCAAAGTGTGGTGTTTGCGCGCTCGCGCAGAAGTGTTGAAATGTTGTTGACGTATCTTGGGGGAGGAAAGAAGAAAGAAGAAAGTTTTGATAATGAAGTCTTTCCTCTTTCATCTTTCGTAAGAGGCTACCGCAGCGGCTATCTCCCCTCCCAACGCCGCGAAATTGAAAAAGGATTACGCGATGGCAGTGTAAAAATGGTCGTGGCAACTAATGCACTTGAATTGGGTATTGATATCGGCGGTTTGGGCGCGGCGCTTTTGGTTGGATACCCCGGCAGTATTTCATCAGCGCGTCAACAAGCTGGGCGGGCGGGGCGCGGTTTGAACGCCGCTGTTTCGGTAATGGTTGCTTCGGCAAATCCATTGGATCAATTTCTGGCGCATCATCCCGAATATTTTTTCGAGCGTTCGCCTGAGCAGGCTTTGGTCAACCCCAATCATTTATTAATTCTGCTCGAGCATTTGCGCTGTGCTATATTTGAACTTCCCTTTACGCGCAGCGATACATTTGGAAGCATTGATGCCAACACGCTGGAAGAATTTCTCAATTTTTTAACCTCCAACAATGAAGCACATCTTTCGCAGGAAAAATATTTTTGGATGGCAGATTCATATCCCGCCGCGAATATTTCACTGCGCTCTGCATCTCCGCAAAGTTTTGTACTGCACGTAACGATTGATGATCAAACCCAAATCATAGGCACTGTAGACGGTGAAAGCGCAGTATGGATGGTTCACCCCGGCGCGATCTATTTGCATGAAGCACAATCTTTTTTGGTGGAAAATCTTGATCTTGAAAATCACATTGCACAGCTCAAACCATTTGCCAGCGATTACTATACCGAGCCATTAAGAAGCACAACTATTGAAGTGCTTGGCGTCAGCGATGAAACCATCGAACGCAATGCAAATAAATTTTGGGGCGAACTAAAAGCCACTACCCAAGTGACCGGCTTTATGAAACGCCGCTGGATGACGCAAGAATTTTTAGGACAAGAAACTTTGGATTTGCCCCCGTCCGATTTACAGACCACAGGCTATTGGTTTTCACTTTCTGAAAAAGCGCTCTCGCATCTGCGCGACACTGGGGCTTGGTCCAACGACCCAAACCATTACGGCGCTGATTGGGGACGCATCCGCGATAAGGTGCGCGCGCGTGATCAATATCAATGCCAAGTCTGCGGCGCAATTGAATCAACCCGTCAGCATGATGTGCATCATAAGACGCCATTTCGTTCTTTCAACGGTGATCTGACGCGCGCAAACCGTTTAGAAAATTTATCCACGCTGTGTAGTTCATGCCATAAAAAAGTAGAACAGAATGTACGTATGCGCAGTGGGCTTGCTGGTTTGGCATACGTATTGGGAAATCTCGCTCCATTATTTTTAATGTGTGACCCATCTGACTTAGGCACGCACATTGAGCCCATTGAATCAAAAACATTTGGCTTACCCACCGTGGTGTTATACGATCTCGTGCCTGCTGGCATCGGCTTTAGCCAGAAATTATTTGAAATGCACAACGAATTAATGGCGCGCGCATTCGAGCTGATCAGTCAATGCGGCTGTGCAGACGGCTGTCCCTCCTGCGTAGGTCCCGGCGGCGAGAATGGTTCCGGGGGTAAGAATGAAACTTTGGAAATATTGAAGCTGGTTAAATAAAGTAGGGCGAGATAATATCTCGCCCTACTTTATTTCTTCTTTTTTTTCGGCTTGCTTTCTTCATCGTCTTCTTCGAGTTCTATCAAACCGCCTAATTCATCAAGAGAGTCAAAGGAGAGCAGATCGAGGCTTTCGAGT
>VFJR01000153.1 GCA_009885945.1 Anaerolineaceae bacterium | reverse complement strand
GTTCATCCCCACGCGGCGGGCAAGCAATTGTGCTGGGCGCAAAAGTAACAGCATTATTAGCAGGCAGATACAACGTCTCATTTGAAGATGTTCACGCCGTTGCGCCCGCGGCTTTGCGCCATCGTTTGTTGTTGAATTTTGACGGCTTGGCAGAGGGCATTAAGACGGATGATGTAATTGGGGAAGTAATAAGGATGAAGGCGAAAGGGTGAAGGTGATACAATCGCAGTACATGATAAAAGGAGAAAAAACATGTCTACAAAAACAGCAACCGTAACTGTGAGACTAGACCCGAAAGTAAAGAAGGCGGCGCAGAAGGTTTTAAGCAAATTGGGCATCACTACCTCTCAAGCGGTGACGATGTACTTCAACCAGATCAGCGAAGAGCAGGGACTGCCCTTCCGCCCTCATATTCCAAATGAAGAAACAGAGCGGGTGATTCGAGAATCGCTCGCAGGCAAAAACTTACACAGCGCAAAAGATATAAATGACTTGATCGCGCAATTAGAGTCGTAATGCTTACGCCGCATTACACAGCTACATTCAAAAAAGAATATAAACGGGCGAAGAAACGCGGACAAGATATAAGCAAATTGATGAGAGTCGTTAATCTGCTGTTGAATGAAACGCCTCTGCCTGAAGTACACGAAGATCATCCGCTAAAAGGGAATTATGCGGGATCACGTGATTGTCATATTGAACCTGACTGGCTATTGATCTATGCAATTGAGGGAAATATCTTAATCCTGCAACGCACTGGCTCGCACGCCGATTTATTTAAATAATTTTTTAATCCCATGCTCTTCGACGAATCCACACTCCGCAAGTTAAACCAACTGACCCTTGTCGCTTCGCGCGTGCGCGCGGGCGCGATGAAGGGAGATCGGCGCTCGTCACGGCGCGGCAATAGCATAGAGTTTGCCGATTATCGCGATTACACACCCGGGGATGATCTGCGCCGCTTGGATTGGAATATCTACGCGCGGCTGGAACGTCCCTTTATTAAATTACTGGAAGAGGAAGAAGATTTAGCCGTTCATATTTTATTAGATGGATCGCGCTCAATGGATTGGGCTGTTGGCGATGAGCATAAATTCACATATGCAAAACGACTCACTGCCGCGCTGGGGGCTGTTGCGCTTTCAACTGGCGATGCCGTCACGATAGGCTTTTTGCAAGACTCGCGCGTCGCAGATGAATTCGGTCCCAAACGCGGAGCAAATTCCATGGCGAGAATGTTTCGCTTCCTCGAAAACCTGCAGGCAAATGGCGAAACGAATCTCAATCAATCCATGCTGGAGTATGCCATCAAGGCGCGCAGACCGGGCGTAGTGATTTTGATCTCCGATCTTTTTTCACCTGTTGGGTACGAATCAGGATTAAGAAACCTGCTCGGGCGCGGACATGAAGCGCTGATTCTACATGTGCTATCTCAAGACGAAATCGACTCTCCATTAAGCGGTGATGTTCAATTGCTGGATATTGAAACAAATCAAACGCAGGATATTTCTCTTGATGGGAATCTGCATGATCTATATCGCACACGCGTTCAACAATGGACGGCTGAAATTAAAACAATAGCGCGCAAACAAGGAGTTCGTTATTTGCAAGCGACAACAGACAAGGCGTGGGATCAATTAGTTTTGTTGGAACTGCGCAAGGCTGGGGTTGTAAAATGAAGAAAAAAAATATCTTACATTGGTGGTTTCGATGCGCCGCGAAGAACAAAAGCGCGGCTACTCAACCACCGGGTTTAGAAAAAATACCATACTCAGTTGGTTGAGTAGGGCGAAGCCCGTATCGAAACCAACAAGTGCGAGGCAAGCACAAAAAGTATAGATAGCACTGGTAGTTTCGATACGACGGCGGAGGCATGTCCCTTTGCAAAGATAAATTAATTTCCGCCGTCTACTCAACCACCCCTTATATAAAAAATTATGCAACTCCTCACCCCCACATGGCTTTTGCTTTCCGCACTCGCCATTCCCATCATCCTGCTTTACATGCTCAGGCTGCGCCGCAAACAGGCGCGAGTCTCCTCTACGTTTTTGTGGATGCAAGTTCTGCGCGAACAGCAGGCAAATACTCCGTGGCAAAAATTAAAACGCAATTTATTATTATTCCTTCAATTGCTGATTCTGACAGCCATGATATTTGCATTAACCCGCCCAGCCGTTGAAACGATTGTGGTTGCATCAGGTTCGGTGATTATTATTCTCGACGCCTCTGCCTCCATGAACGCAACGGACATTTCGCCCTCGCGGTTTGATTCTGCCCGAGTAACAATTTCCACGCTGATAAATCAACTGCCCAGCGCTTCGCAAGTAACGCTGATCTTAGCAGGACATACTCCAAAAACGTTAATAGCTGGCGAAAGCAATAAAACATTATTGCAAAATACACTCGCTGACGCAAAAGCCACTCAAGGAGAAACAGATTGGTTTGCGGCATTTTCACTGGCGGCAGGCGCGGCGCAAATTAATCAACTTGAAACCACAACCGTGATCGTCTCTGACGGCGGCTTACCTCAAAGCGGACTGCCCTCTTTGCCCGGGGAAACGCGCTATATTCCCGTTGGCGAATCAGCAGAAAATATCGGCATCACTGCCTTGGCATTACGTAACGCGCAAAACACCCCCGAGCTTTTTGCAGAGATCACCAACTTTGGAAAAACAAATCATGTAGTAACCATTTCGTTTTATTTTGGACAAGAATTAATCACTGCCAGAAAAATGGAAATTAAAGGCAGCCAAGCCAAAAGTCTAACATTGGATAAATTACCCAAAGAATCTGGCGTGTATACTGCCAGCATTTCAATTGACGACACATTGCAACCCGACTCGTTTTCATTAGACGATACAGCTTATGCTGTGTACCAATCTGCCTCTGCACGGCGCGTATTACTGGTTTCAAAAGGAAATCTATTCATCGAGCAATTATTGGCATCCCTGCCAAACATTCAGCCCTTCCGTGCCTTGCCTGCTCAAGACGGCAGTTTGCAAATCCCCAACGACCCATTCGATTTATATATCTTCGACGGCATCAGCCCAGCAGAATTACCCAGCGGAAATTTACTGTTCATCAACCCAAGCTCAAATCCATTATTCACAGTCGGCGCAATCTATAAAGATATAAAAGATATTCAAGTACGCGAAAACAATTTGACGCAATTCGTAGATTTCAGCAACGTACACATTCTGCAAGCCCATTCAATAGATGCACCCAATTGGGCAGATGAATTAATCACAACGGATCAAGGTGCATTAGTCTTTGCTGGCGAAACCGATTCGCGCCGCATCGCCGCGCTGACCTTTGACCTGCGCGAAAGTGACCTTCCATTACAAGTAGCATATCCGATTCTTTTTTCCAACCTGATTAATTATCTTGTCCCGCCCACCGCATTTGATGCAACGCAGTCTCTAAAACCCGCAGAAAGCATTACGATTATCCCAAACACCTTTGCCAATCAAATTGCAGTTGTGGCGCCAAATCAAAAAGCCATTGCATTTGACGCAAATCAAAATATTGTTTTCAGCGATACACAAGACATTGGTTATTACGCCGTAAATTTCTTAAGCGAAAAAAAAACCAGCGTTGAGTATTTTGCCGTAAATTTATTCTCGTTGGAAGAATCAAACATCGCGCCGCGCGACTCCATTAAAGTTGGCAAATCACAGATCACGCCCACTGTTTCAGAAAAAATCGGTCAACGTGAACTGTGGAAGTGGCTGGCGGCGCTGGCGCTCATTATTTTAATGATCGAATGGCAAGTATTTCACCGCAGAGAAATTACGTTCAAACGTTTGAACGTTTGAACGTTTGAACGTGGAACGCACCATGACTTTCACATCCCCTCTCTTCCTCCTTCTCCTACTCCTCATCCCGCTCGCCGTGTGGATGGGCAAGCCGTCATTAGGCGCATCGCGCGGGCGTGAGTGGACTTCACTTATCTTGCGCTTGACAATTTTATTATGCCTGATTTTTTCATTGGCAGGCTTAGAAATTGTGCAAAGCGGGAATGAATTGGCGGTTGTTTTTCTTTTAGATGTTTCCGACTCGATGCCAGACGAAGCAGTGAAGCAGGAAATTAAGTATGTCAGCGAGGCATTATCCGCGATGGGAGCGGATGACCAAAGCGCAGTTGTGTTGTTTGGCGCGGATGCACTGGTAGAAAGACCCATGTCGGCGGCGCGCGAACTTGGCGCAATCACCTCTGCGCCGGTGACGAATCAAACTGATTTGGCAGAAGCAATTCGCATGGGCATGGCGCTCTTCCCCTCAGGCGCAGCGAAGCGCATGGTCATTTTGTCAGATGGCGCGCAGACCAGCGGAGATGCAATCTCCGCCGCTGAATTTGCCGCATCCTCAGGCGTGGAAATTGTAGTCGTACCCTTCATCAACCAAATTGCACCAGAAGGATTGATCACAAATGTAGATGCGCCTACCGATTTGCGCGAGAACGAACAATTTGAATTGCATGTTTCTGTACAAACCAACAACCCAATGCGCGCCACGATTCGCGTTTTGGCTGGCAATGCCCTTCTATATGAACAATCACATCTATTGAGGCGCGGGGTGCAAACTCTCAGCCTGCCTCTCACCGCCGGCGAATCTGGCTTTATTAGTTATCAAGTACAAATTGATCCTGAGCAAGATGTCTATTATCAAAATAACCGCCTCGATGCGTTTTCTCAAATTGAAGGACCGCCGCGTATTTTATTGGTAGCTCCTAAAGAAGGCGAAAAACTAATCGGCGGCGAAACACGCCCTAATGAATACACGCAGTTGAAGTCTGCGCTAGATGCGGCTAGATATCGCGTCAATGTGGTTGAGCCTGCTTTCATGCCATCAGACTTACCCTCGCTCGCTCAATACAATTCTATTGTGTTAGTAGATGTGCCAGCGCGTGATTTAAACAATGCGCAAATGCAAATCCTGCAAAGTTATGTGCGCGATCTGGGCGGCGGTTTGATGGCTGTTGGCGGACCGACATCCTTTGGCGTTGGCGGATATTATCAAACGCCGCTGGAAGAAATTTTGCCAGTGGATATGCAGATCAAAGACGAAAAGCGCCGTCCTACTCTGGCGATTGTTTTTATCATTGACCACTCGGGCAGTATGGATGAAACCAGCGGCGGCGTGACTAAACTGGAGTTGGCAAAAGAAGCCGCGGCTCGTTCCGTTGAATTGCTCTTCCCTACCGACCGTGTGGGCGTGATCGCATTTGATGATTCTGCGGCGTGGGTTGTGCCTATGACAGACATGAGCGACCTCAACACAGTTACCAATGCCATTGGCAGTATTCGTAGCGGCGGCGGCACCGACATTATGTCTGGCATTCAAGCCATGTCGCAAGTGTTGCCCAATGACCCTGCAACTGTAAAGCATGTCATTTTATTAACCGATGGCGGTGCAGACCCAACGGGCATCCCTGAGTTAGTTGAAAAACTTTATAAAGAAAACAACATTACACTTTCAACAGTGGGCATTGGCAATGGCGCCGCCGATTTTCTCGATGATCTCGCGCTGATTGGCGGCGGACGTTATCATTTCTCTAACGATGCATCCAGTATTCCATCTATTTTCACAGAAGAAACTGCTCTCGCCACACGTTCTTATATTGTGGAAGAAACATTTTTTCCAACCTTGGTTAATTCATCGCCAATACTAGCCAACATAAACAGCATTCCACAACTTAAAGGCTATGTTGCCACCAGCGCAAAAGATTTGGCACAAGTGATTCTCGAATCTGAAAAAGGCGATCCTATTTTGGCGCAATGGCAATATGGGCTGGGTCGCGCAGTTGCGTTTACGTCTGATGCAACGGGTCGTTGGGCAAAAAATTGGGTAGGCTGGCAAAACTTTCCTACATTTTGGACCCAGGCAATTCGTTACACGCTTGGCGATATAAAAAATAATGCGCTTGAAACGACCATTCAATTAGATGGCGAACATGCGCGTTTAACTTTAGATGCATTGGCAAATGACGGCGCATATTTAAATGGATATGCTATTAACGCCAACATTATCGCGCCTGATGGGTCTTCGCAAAATATTATTTTGCGTCAAATTGCGCCGGGACGGTATCAATCAAACTTTACGCCAACAGAGCAAGGTGTTTATTTGATTCGGTTGACTGGAGAAAATGGAAAAGATGGCTTCGCCGAAACAACGGGCTGGGCGCTATCCTATTCACCTGAATACAAACGCATCGACTCAGACCCGGACCTGCTCTTGCGCCTTGCAACGATCGCTGGCGGACAACTTGCCTCGCCAACTCCTGCCGATATTTTTACCCACAACCTGAGCGGCTCCCGCGCTTCAAGACCCATTTGGCAATGGTTATTGCTAATCGCTGTGTTACTATTCCCCTTAGATATAGCCATTCGCCGCCTGATCATCACCCGCACGGACGTGATCAACGCCAAAGCGTGGATAAAAGCCAAGGTAAACAGAAACAGCCTGAAGGTTGAGCAAGAGGCGCAGAGAAGCGAATCGATGGAAGCAATGTTCAAGGTGAAGAAACGAGTCAAAGAGGCAGATCCACTCGAGGCGTCTTCTTCAAAAGAAAAGGTTGAAACGATAGCGCCAAGCAAACCTAAGAAATCTAATCCTGCGCCTACGCAAACAAAATCTACAACCGAGGCGTTGTTGGCAAGGAAGAAGAATTTAAAAAAAGAGGGCTAAATTCGGCTTGGCGAATTGTTGTCATCTTCACCAGCAATGGTTATACTATACGATATGAGCGAAACACCAGCTTTCGATAAACTTTCGATTTTGCGCTTAGCCTTTGTGGGCTTGGCGGATGACGAACTGCGCGAAATGGCAGAGTTGACGAAGCTATGCACCTACCCTGTTGATCACATTTTGTGTCATGAAGGCGTGTACGAGGAAGTGTTCTATATTATTGCAGAGGGAAATGTAAGAATTACTAAAAAGATTAGTGAAAATGAAGAACGAGTATTTCGCATCTCGGGCAAAGGCGATGTAGTGGGCGAAATGTCTTTGATCCAAAATGCGCCGCGTTCTGCCACAGTGAAAACATCCACTGAGTGCACAGTTCTAGAGATGGAAAAAAAGGATTTTGAGACCATGCTTAGCCGCAGTCCGCGCATGGCATTGGATATTATGCGCACTACATTAAGTAGAATGCGAGAGAACGACCAGCAGGCAATTGCAGAACTGCAAAAAGCAAACAAAGTTTTAAGTCAACTAGATCGCAACAAATTAGAATTTATTCAAGTGGCTGCGCACGAATTGCGAACACCTTTGACAGTACTTAAAGGATATGTCAGCGTGCTTAATTCGTTAACTGCCATCAAAGATAATTCGTCATTAAATGATGTGGTAAGCGGGATCACTAAAGGGGCAGATCGAATGCACGAAGTTGTGAACATGATGTTGGACGTAACACGTATTGACAACGAGACCATGAAAGTATTACCTACGCTTTTGCCGCTAAAACCCATCATCCTTGATCTAATAAAGGGATTTACCAGCGCCATCGATGAACGTAAAATCAATATCACGATCGAGCAGAGCGTGGACACACCTTTAATCAATGCTGACCCAAGCCTAATTCAAAAAGCTTTGCACAATTTACTGGTGAACGCGATTAAATACACGCCGGACGGCGGAAGCGTTGCTATTGACATTCATCCAGCCGTGCTGGAGAACAATAGCCCGGCTATTGAAATAAATTTCAAAGACAGCGGTATTGGCTTGGACACTGAGCACCACGAGTTGATATTTGAAAAATTTTATCAAGTGGGCGATGTTGCTATTCATTCGTCAGGCAAAACATCCTTCAAAGGCGGCGGCGCAGGATTGGGACTGGCAATTGTACGCGGCATAGCACGTGCACACGGCGGTAAAGTGTGGGTAGAAAGCATAGGGCACGATGAGACGAATTTACACGGCAGTATTTTTCACCTATTGCTGCCGGTTGACCCTCAAAGCCCACGCCCAGTTACAAAATAATTTATAAAATCAATCTTTTAAATCATACATAACTGTATAGCTAAACCATGATCAACTTTAACGACGAGCTTGGCGCACAAACTATGGAAAGAATAATCGCTGAACGAGTGATCTGGCTAACGACTGTTTCACAAAACGGTGTTCCTCAACCTAGACCTGTTTGGTTCATATGGGAAAATGGGGATTTTATAATGTACAGCACCCCACAGGCGCGAAAATTGTCTCATATCGCGGGCAACCCGAATGTTTCCTTGCACTTCAACACAGATGAAAATGGATATAATGTTCAGGTGATTTTGGGCAAAGCTAAAATAGACCCAAGCCTGCCAGCATCTGACTTAAATAAACTTTACAGCACTAAATACGGCATAGAAATTCTTAGCCTTAATATGAGCGAAGAAAAATATGCCAGAGTATTTAACACAGGTATTCGAATTACCCCTGTTAAGTTACGTGGATTAGACCCGATTCCAGCTGAGTGAGAACAATCAATTTGAAACCCGAGGAGAATGTGAATGCCTGATTTGTTTGATTGCCGTTTATTGAAAATACGACTCAACCAAATAATCACTACGCTTATCATTTTTGTTCTAGCGGGATGCGCAAGCAAACCACAACCGAGCAAGCTCCCGGATAATCTTATTAATTCTACGGTGACTGAATCTGCAATTCAGACAGAGAATGAATTGAATTCTGCGCAACATACACCTCAAGACCGTTATGAATACGCAATCAAACTATTGCACCTTTCTGCTGAGCAACGCACGCCTGCCAAACTAGCTTTGCCTACACTGGGGGACAAACTTGATTTTTTCATTAACTACGATTTAGACAGCGATTTTCGCCCTATCCCAGCCACATTACAACAACTTAGCGAACACGCCGCATGGTGGGTTGCGGATAACGCAAACGTATCAGATGCGGATTTATCGGCCGCGGTGAATAATTTTGAGAATATCACATTCAAGATCAACAGACTTGTCTATGGCATTGAAGAACAGCCCGGTATTGATAATGATTATCGCATTCATTTTTTGCTAGTGGATATACCTGAGTGGGAGGGATATTATGGATATTTCAGCACGATCAATACTTTTCCTAAAGGAATGCAGATATATTCAAATGAAAAAGACATGATGGTGATCAATGTTGGCGGCGCACCAATGGATTCACTTAACTTTGCGGGCGAATTAGGACATGAGTTTGCGCATTTGATCCAATGGTCAAGAGATGCAAATGAGGATCTATGGATGAACGAGGCCCTTGCAGAACTTTCTGCATTTTTAGTGGTCTCACCGCCTGTCGGTTCCACCATGGATGAAGGAAATCAGCAGGTTTTTGCAGATATGCCTTTTGTTCAACTGACTGCACGGCAAGAGGTTGTTGAAACTGAAGACGATGAATATGCTGTCTACGCCCATTATGGCGGCGAAAAGCTATTTACTATTTACTTGCTGGATCGTTTTGGTCCTCAATTTATGAAGGACTTAATTGCAAATCAAGAGGCTGGCGTACGATCACTTGATCAAGAACTCGGGAAGCTAAGCCCGTCGCTAACCTTCGATCAAGTCTACGCTGAGTGGATCATGGCAAACTTACTAAACACACCAGATCATTCGCAGGGTCGTTTCGGATATAACGAGGTTAACACCTTACTGCCTTACATTATTCCGATCAGCCAATTTAGCGGAGAAGTTTTACCCGGCTACATGGCGCCCTACTCAACATTTTATTATGAATTTAATGCCGATGAAAATTTAACCATAGATTTTAAAGGTGCTCCTTTGGCACGCTTAACTGCCGCTGACCCCTACGATGGCGAATATTCTTGGTACTCCAACCGCGGAGATGAAACAAGCTTTACATTAACCCGCAGTTTTGACCTCTCAAAAGTTAAATCGGCGACCCTCAATTATTCCATTTGGTATGAACTTGAAAAAGATTTCGATTACGCTTACGTTTTGGCATCCGGCGACAATGGAGCAAGCTGGAAAGTTTTGCCAACCAAATACGGCATGGTTGAAAATCTAAGCGATGAAGCCTATGGCATTGGATACACTGGCGAATCAAGTAAATGGTTGAAAGAATCGCTTGATCTTTCTGAATACGCGGGCGGGCAAGCGCTGATTCGCTTCATTGTCAACACAGACTTAGCAACGAATCGAGACGGGGTCATGTTAGACAATATAGAAATCCCAGAGCTTGACTATTTCGATGGCGCTGAAACTGATCAGGGCGGATGGGAAGCGCAGGGTTTTATCCGCAGTGCTAATATAGTTCCCGTTGATTGGATCGTTTGGATTATCAAAATTAACCTCGACCCAAGCGTAGAAGATGAAGTAATTCGCGTTCAGTTGGACGAACTGCAATCCGCAAAAATTGTAATTGAAGGATTTAGCAAAGATTTTGATTTTGCGTCAATGGTTGTTTCTCCCACTGCCCCCACCACCACAATGAGTATTGATTATGAATTCACGCTCACAGGCAAGTAACCACCCAACTCGCCCATCGCTGGATTTTTTGCGAACCGTTCCATTATTTAGCGAACTCGAACCGAGCGCGCTTGAGGATGTCGCCAACCATTTGCAATTTCGCGCTTTTGGGAGCGGTATGACTTTATTCCATCAAGACATGCCTGGAATGACTTTATATATTATGGCAGAGGGTTTTGTACGCATCTACTCAATTGGAAAAACGGGGCAAGAATTTACATATTATGTGTATGGAGCATCAAATATTTTTGGCGAGCTATCTCTGCTGGATAATGGCTTCCACTCTGCCACTTGCGTTACGATGACTCCTATCAAAACATGGCTACTTTCAAAAGAAAATTTATTTAAGCTGCTGAGTACCTATCCTTCGATCACTACGCAAATGATGAGTGTTCTCTCGCGCAGAGTCCGCGCGGCTACACAAAAGTCAGAGGTGATGGCGTTTCAGGATGTGCAAGGACGCTTGGCTTATGAAATACTTAACCTTCAAGAAAGCGGCGGAAAACAAAGCAGTAAAGATTCTGCTATTGAAATACCGATCAGCCAGGCAGAATTAGCCAGCATGGTCGGAGCAACCCGTGAGAGCGTGAACAAAACGCTGGCTTTGTTTAAGGCTCAAAATTTAATCAAGATCTCGGGCTCAACCATTACAATAACCGATACGCAAGGTTTGGAAAAAATAATCATGGAACGAGGGCGTTAAATTAAATATGACCACTGCATGGTTTAATGAATTAAGTGAGTCCTTGGCAAATCCTGAAAAGAAAGAAAATGTTTCCATCTGGACCAGCCTGCAAACAAATTTAGATATTAATGAATATCACCCCTGCCCTTTTCCCGGCGTCGTTGTGCAGGAAATCCACGAAAAATCAGGTGATTATTTTGTGCTTAAAAACGCTCAGCATAAAACTTATTTACGCCTTAGCCCGCAGGAGTTTACTCTCTGGCAATTGATAGATGGGAAGAAAAGCGTTAAAGAGTTGGTGGTTGAACATTATGTTAGTTCAGGTTCATTTTCGCGCAATATGGTATCGCATTTAATCAGCCAATTAATTTCTCACCACTTATTGGTTGAACAACCTATTTATACCTGGGGCGCCGTAAAAGCTGAATTAAACAATCGCAGTTGGCTTCACAAAATAACCCTGCCCGCGCAAGCTCTTTTAACTCAACAATTAAAAATCCCCGGCATTGATCCGCTCATTACCTTTCTATATCGAACAATAGGCTGGGTATTCTTCGCCCGCCCTCTGCAACTTGTAATGGCGCTGATTGCTGTTGCTGGACTCTTTTTATTTAATAAAATTTTGGCAAATCCAGAATATGTTCTATTCTCTCAATTGGAAGCCTCTGAAGTAGCATTATTTTGGGCTGCCTCTATTTTACCAATCGTAATTCATGAACTGGGTCACGCGCTGACCGTCAAACATTACAAGCGCGAGATTAACTCCGGCGGGCTGATGTTATATTTTGGGCTTCCCGCGGCTTATATAGACACAACCGATATCTGGCTCGAAAATCGGCGCGCGCGCATCAACGTCACATGGAACGGACCCTACACTGGTTTTGTGATTGGCGGGCTATGCTCCATTTTTATGTGGCTGTATCCTGCCAACGCTGTAAATTCGTTCTTATTTAAAATGGCAAGCGTCGCCTACCTGACCATATTGATCAACATCAATCCCTTACTAAAGTATGATGGTTATTATTTATTATCCGATGCGCTCAATATCACATTCCTGCGCGAACGCTCTTTAACTTTTTTACAAAAAGGATTAATAGGCAAGCTCACCCGCCGCGAAACCTTAAATCGAGACGAAAAGATTTTTGCAGTCTTCGGCATACTTTCTTTTTCATGGACCGTCTATGTACTATATCTGGTAACCACGATTTGGAAATTGCGCGTTAGTTCCAGCCTAGAAATATTTCTCGGGAGCAATTACAGCCTGCTTACCAAAGGACTCGAATTTCTCTCTATTGGCGCGTTTATCTCACTGCTGGCATTACTTTTGCTTCAGGTATTACGCTTCGCATTAAATCTGATCAATCGCTTTGTACAAAGTGGCGGACTACAAAATCACCCGCGTTTGGCATGGATTGGTTTGAGCTGTGCCGCCATTGTTTCAATTGGATCAGCATATTCATTTGAGATCTATCGAGGCTGGAACGTCGTCGCAATTACATCCACGCTATCCATTGCGACGCTCATTTCGTTTCTGCTATTCAACCAAACCTATTATTCATCGAATCGCTGGCTGGCACATGCCGCATTTTCGCTGACGCTATTGTCTTTGGCGCTTATTCCATTAACCGAAGAATTAATGCCCACCGGCTCCATACATAGTAAATATCTTGTTTTGCTCGCTACTGCTTTTTCAAGTATCGCAGGAATTCTATTTATCCTGCCTGCTATTAAACAATTAAAGGCATTGCAGTACGGCATTGCGATTTTGACTGCACTGTTATTAACCGCTGCTGGATATTTCCTGCGCATCTTCAACTGGACCTTGATCTTGATCCCGCTACTAGGCATGATCGCCGCCTTGAACTGGTTCAACTTGCGCGGCAGTGCACGTATCCCTGCTCTATTCCTTATCTATAGCGGCGTTATCTTTACGGCTCTATCTTTTGACCTGGCACGCTATATTCCAAGATACTGGATAATAGGAATGATGATCGCTTGCGCGGGGATATGGCATCTCATTTTGGCGCGCTTGCCCAATCTCTCTAAATATGAACCCATCATCTCATCCAACAAACAAGATGCCATCGGCTATTCTGTTTCGATCATCGTCAAGCGCGTTATCTCTCAGGTGTTTTTTGAAAGCGGCTGGGGCGGAATCGAATCATTTGGCAAATCCTTTAGCGCTTACACCAAAAGCCTCGCCATTCATTTATCAATTAACGGCAACCAATTCAAAGATGGTGAACTTTCAAAACGCGCCACTTTTGATCTGACTGAAGTATACGGAGTGGCTTTCGATAAAATATATAATTTAATGAAACAACGCTACGGAGATACATTCTCGCGTCATATCATTAGTGTGGGCGTTGACTTAATTCCATGGCAATACCGCGAGGTGATCAGTGAATTGGTGCTGGCGCGCCGCGCATGGGGCATGGACTTAAACGAGGAAAAAAGTAATCAACGCTCTAGCCGCGTCAAACTATTAGACCGCGTGCCGCTTTTCATGAACGCGACCTATGATGACCTAAGACCGATCGCGGCGATGCTCAGCCCGCGTCAATATGCAGCTGGGCAGGTTATTATCCGCCAGGGTGAAATCGGCAGCGAATTTTTCATCATCGAAAGCGGCAAACTGCAAGTGTGGGTTCAGGATGGAGAAAAAGCCGCCGAGCAGGTTAACTCTTTGGCGCCCGGGCAATTTTTTGGAGAAGCCGCACTTGCCACCGAAGAACCACGCAACGCCACCATCATTGCAGAAACACCTTCTATCTTACTCTCGCTTGGAAAGAGCGATTTTGACACATTAATAAAACACCACCTTGAGTTTGCGAAAAAGATCAAGGCAAACCTAAGCAATAAATGGATCTTGCGTAACATGCCCATTTTTGACGAACTGGATGCCTTTGACCTAAATTTTATCGCCAGTAAACTGAAATCGGAATCTTTCAAAGCAGGTGAATATGTCTTCAAGCAAGGTGATTTGGGAGATAAATTTTATATTATCGAATCAGGTGAAATTGCTGTTTATAAAGAAGAAAACGGCATCTCTACAGAAATTGAACACCATACTGCTGGCGACTACTTTGGAGAAACAGCCTTGATTCGAAAACAACCGCGCAATGCTTCCATCATAGCCGTTGACGACTGTACTTTGTTTAGCCTGGCGGCAGAAGATTTTAGTGACATGATGGGTGACTTTCAAGGTATGCGTCAATCTCTTGAAAAAACAAGCACCCGCCGTATTAAAAATATCAACACTCATTCGGAGGAATAGACCATGAACTGTATTCACTGTGAACGTTCGGCACATGCCACTTGCCGCTTCTGCGGCAGGGCTGTTTGTAAAGACCATATAAAAACATCTCCCTTCATATTAAGCATTTACCGTGGAGAGAACGAAGTTAACAAGGCGATCGTGGTGGCAGACGCCGTTTTTTGCGGAATTTGCAACCCACGTGAACAACCAGTTGCTTTAAAAGAGCTGAAATAGCTGTGAAGTGCGTCACACCTGAAGTAGAAGCACTTATCAGTGAAAATTAGAGAGCTTCATTCTAAAGCTGCTTCAAGCTCATACCCCAATTCGATTGGCGAGGATAGAATACGGGTATCAATAAAAACAAATCAAACCAAACAAGGAGATTAATCATGAGCCAGGAAAATACCCGCAAGATCGTTAGCCAAGCAGTAACCGATGAAACCTTCCGCAAAGAACTTTTCAACAACCCAGAAGGCGTGTTTGCTCAATATGAATTAACCAACGAAGAACGCAATGCTTTGCGCTCCATCCCTGCAGAAACCGTGGATGATTTCGCAAACCAGATCGAAAAACGCATTTCCATGTCCTTGATTATGTTCGGTACCGAAGCCTCAGGTGGTCATGCCGCTGGTCGACAAGCTGCTGGTGACGATGCCGCTGGTCGCCAACTTGCTGGCGGTCACGCCGCTGGTGGTCATGCCGCTGGTCGCCAACTCGCTGGTGATGATGCTGCTGGACGTCAAATGACGGGCCGCCAAGCTGCTGGCGATGATGCTGCTGGACGTCAAATGACTGGTCGTCAAGCTGCTGGTGATGACGCTGCTGGTCGCCAAGGATATGGCGGCAATGCTACTGGTCGCCAAGCTGCTGGTGACGATGCCGCTGGTCGCCAAATGACTGGTGGACATGCCGCTGGTCGCCAACTTGCTGGTGATGATGCTGCTGGTCGCCAGGCTACTGGTCGCCAAGCTGCTGGTGATGATGCTGCTGGTCGCCAAGGATATGGACGCCAAGCTGCTGGTGATGATGCCGCTGGACGCCAAATGACTGGTCGTCAAGCCACTGGTTTTGGATCAACCGATGATGGCACACAAACTGTCTCAAGCGCAACCACTTGGTTAGACCGCCTTGCCGCAGCCTTGGGTGTTGGTTCAAACACAACCGATAAAGATATTTACTAAGCCAACAATACTCCTCCAAAAAAAAGACAGCCGCCAACAAGTGGCTGTCTTTTTTTGTAAACAGGCAAGGGCTTGCTACCTAAAGTAGTCGGTCGAAAATAATTTTACAAACACCTGCTCTCGGCGGCTTGAGCAAGATGAAAAGACAGCCGCCAACAAGTGGCTGTCTTTTTTGCAAACTCGCCTTACGTGAACGTCCCGCAGGTTTCCTTGAAACACCTTGTTGAACCGCTCAAACCTGCGGGACGGTATCCTTAGAGTGCGTAAGGTGAGTTACAAACACACAGGGCTCGCCGCGTAACAGCATAATGATAATCAACCAATAATGATTGACTTTTTATTGTCAGGAATGTATCATATCAAACACGAATTATCCTTACCCGTCCTGCAGGTTTCTTTAACACGTATTTGGTTATTGCAAACCTGTGGGATTTTTTCTTGAAACTACAACAAGATGATGGAGGAACGCAAAGATATGACGAAGAAAACCCCTAGCTTGAGAAAACCTATCAGAAAACCGAAGCAGGCTGCGGCGCGGAAAGAGGCGGCGACCCCAAAAGCAGATTCTGCTTCAGCGGCGAAGTCGCGTTCTGTTAAAAAAGATGATTTGAAAATTCAGAAGGCGTTGTATGAAATTGCGGATGCCGCCAGCGCGGTGAAGGACATACAATCCTTCTATAAAAAGTTGCACAAGATTGTCGGCAAGTTAATGTATGCCGAGAATTTTTTTATTGCTACGTACGATGAACAAAGTGGATTATTGAGCTTCCCATACTTTGCAGATGAAAAAGATGAAGCACCAGCCCCCCAACCGCTGACAAACTTTCACGGGGGAACGCGTTATGTGATTGATAATGGAAAAATAGTCAATAAAAAAATCGGAACTGCCTTGATGGCAAGCGGAAAGACTAAGCTTGTTGGCACGTTGCCGCAAGATTGGATCTTTGTGCCGCTGAAACGGGGCAATAAAGTATTGGGCGTGTTGTCTGTCCAGATATATCAAAAGGGTATTCCAGATTACACCCAAGCGGATGAAGATTTACTTTCGTTTGTTGCCCAACATATTGCCACCGCTTTGACCCGTGCGCGCGCGATTGAAGCGGAGCGTTTGCGCACACAGGAACTCGCTATCATCAACAGCGTTCAACAAGGTCTTGCGTCAAAACTTGATTTGCAGGAAATTTATGATTTGGTGGGCGACAAAATTCAAGAAATATTTGAAGCAGACACAGCCTACATCCAAAGTTTTGACAGCAAAACTCAATCGGTCTATGCTCGTTACTATGTTGAAAGGGGTGTGCATATACCACCTCAGCTTGTGCCTTTTGGTCCTGGGCTTTATTCAAAGATTATCCAATTGCGCAAACCGATGCTATTTGGAAGAGCTGAAGATTCTACAAAAGCGGGCGCGGTGATTATTAATTCGCCCGGGCAAACCAAGGAACTGAATGAATCATTCCTTGGTTTGCCCATCATGGTGGGAGATGATGTCACTGGTGTGGTCAGCGTTCAAAGTTACAAGCAAAATGCTTATGGTGAAAACGATGTGCGTTTATTGACGACGCTTGCTAATGCTATGAGCGTTGCGCTTCAAAACGCGCAATCCTTCAAAGCCGAGCAGGAACGCGTCGCCGAGTTGCAGATTATCAACTCCATCCAGCAGGGACTCGCCGCCGAGTTGGACTTCCAAGCCATTGTGGATCTGGTCGGCGATAAGTTGCGGGAAG
>VFJR01000008.1 GCA_009885945.1 Anaerolineaceae bacterium | reverse complement strand
TCACCAACTAGCTGATGGGACGCAGGTCCCTCCCAAAGCGAATTGCTCCTTTAGTTATCGGTTTCTAGATCCAATAACCACATGCGGTATTAGCAATCCTTTCGGACTGTTATCCCACACTTTGGGGTAGGTCACCAACGCGTTACTCACCCGTTCGCCACTAGGATACTCTCGTATTGCTACAAAAGCACCTCGTTCGACTTGCATGTATTAGGCACGCCGCCAGCGTTCATCCTGAGCCAGGATCAAACTCTCCGCAAAAAATGCCATCGCTTACGCGATGTTAAAGTACGGAGTTATTTACTAGATTAAAAAATGTTGCTTCCTATCACTTTTCAGTTGTTAAGGTACTTGCCAATTGAGCGAGCACAATTCTACTCGCCTCATAGCCGCCTATCTCCCTTTTTACAGAGACAAAAATACCGATGCCCTTCTTTCTGCATCGGGTTCCATCAGACTGCGAAGCCTATTATTATTTGGCTTGCGTCTCTGATGAAGAGACGGATATTTAGTTGTAAAATGGATCTGCCTTGTGGGACGAGATCGGTCTTTGTTTTTACTGGCGAGTTCGAATTATATGCAAATGTAATGATTTGTCAATAGTATTTTGATTTTCAAACCTTAAAAAATCATCATCACTTTATCGCATCTTTTTTCAATCAAGCCTGATTCAACCCATCAACTATTACCCCGCTTTGACGATATTGTATCAACTGCTAAGAAGTATAATCACATTCTCTCAATCTGCCAAGTAGTTATTTATAATTTATTTTAACTGCATGGTTTTGTGAAAACACAAACAAGGTGATGTATGAAAAATAAAAACACCCCCTATTTAATTGACTCATCTAAACACGAACATTTTCTTACGCAAGAGATAACTCGTCTTGGACGTGCAGTAGATAATGAGATTGTCATCATCAGCAAACGCGCATCCCGTGAACATGCACATATTCGCCGGGATAACCGTCACATTTTTTTAGATGACCTTGGCAGTACAAACGGAACATATTTAAATGACGAACGAGTTCTCGGAAGTATAAAGCTACGAGACGGCGACAAAATCGCTATCGGGGAGATAAAGTTCATTTTACGGGATCCGGATTCAACGTCGCAAGAAACGCCTTTCCCTGAGTTAAATGTTGATCTAGAAGCAGGGGTCATTCGCTTAAATCGGCGCATAGTTGAGTTATCTCCAAAAGAATTTTCGTTGTTGGTTTATCTTGATAAGAATCGCAACAAAGTTTGCTCAAAAGATGAAATTGGCCGCACTGTTTGGTCAGAATATCAAACAGGAATTTTTGATTATCAAATTGAAAACTTGATTCGACGGCTGCGCACCAAGATTGAAGAAGATCCAAATACACCAGTTTTATTAATGACTGTTCGCGGACTTGGTTATAAATTAATCGGCAAAACAAATATAGAATGATTAGCGTATTGTTAGCTAAAAGATAGGTTAGTAAAAGAAGATAGGGGTATTATCTGCAGCGAAGGAAATGGAGCAAGCATGGCGCTATCGTCACTTGAAGGAATGACATTAGGAAAATATCGCGTACTTGAGGCGCTCGGGCGCGGCGGTATGGCTCAGGTGTATAAAGCCTATCACCCACAACTAGATCGTTATATGGCGATCAAGGTTTTACGTTCTGACCTAGTAGAGCAGGATGATTTCTTAAAAAGGTTTCAACGCGAGGCACATGCGGTCTCAGGGCTTCGCCATCCCAACATTGTGCAAGTAGTGGACTTTGACCAACAAGATGATCTATATTACATGGTAATGGAACTCCTTGAAGGCGATACATTACGCGCACACTTAAATAGTTATCGCGTACATAACCAGCGCATACCCTTGCCTGAAGCAACAAAAATATTAAAGGATATATTGAATGCATTATCTTTTGCGCATGGCGAAGGGGTCATTCATCGTGATATTAAGCCTGCCAACATTATGCTAACCAAAAAGTCGGATGCGGTGCTAACTGATTTTGGCATTGCCCAAATTGTAGGTAATACTCAATATACAGTCTCTGGCGCGCTGATGGGCACACTCAATTACATGGCTCCTGAGCAGGGACTCAAAGGCACGTGTGACGAGCGCAGCGACATTTATTCACTTGGTATTGTGATGTACGAAATGCTAACAGGCTATACGCCTTTTGACGCAGACACACCGCTTGCAATCTTGATGAAGCATCTTAATAATCCCCTGCCCCTGCCCTCGCAAGTGGATCCAACCATACCTGAAGCGCTTGAAAAGATAGTGCTTAAGTGTTTGGCAAAAGATCCTGATACACGCTTTCAAAGCGCTGAAGAAGTAGCAAGTGCAATCAATCAAATAGAAAAAAATCTTGTACCCGAGAAACGTCCCGCCATCTCCCCGCCTAGTGAATTTGCTCAAGGCGCAGTTTTCTCTGGAAGTTCACGCCAGAAAATTAATGATCATCGTTTTGCAGACGCTGACACAGACTCAGGGATTCAGTTAAACACATCTCAAAATAGCATTGAGACTTTCTCAGTTCTCAACTTGATTTTAAAACAACTGACAACCGCTTTACGCAGAATACACATCCCAGCAATCAGTGTAGGCTCTAGTGTCTTTGGCGGGCTAATTCTGTTTCTGATCATTAATATGATCGCTGTGATGGTTGCAACATTTAGCGGACATTCCATTTTTAAATTTGCCTGGCCTATTGAGCTATTTCTTATTGCAAATTTTTTAGCTATGGTCTGCTGGGGCTCACAAACTCACGGACTCATGATTCCTACTGGAATTTTTTTTGGCAATGCACTAATTTTTACTTACTGCACATTGACTGGTCGCTGGGGCGATTGGGCATTCTTATGGATGGTTGAATTACTGTTTCTTTTTATAGCCATCGCATTACCCATTCGCGTGATGGAACTTCCAGACGTAGAAGAAGTCTGGCCAGACGTAGAAGAAGTCTGGGCGCGCACTCATGGCTTATTTATGGCAATAGCCTGTGTATCGCTTTCTTTGGCAACTATTGTGCTTTCTTATCTTATTACGTGAAAAACGGAGGTTGAAAATGAATAAGAGAACTGCTTTTACCTGGATTACAAGCGCCTTATTTCTCAGCTTAAGTGCAATTCTTATGGTCTTAAATCACTCTGTAGGCAACAAGGCTAAATACGCCATCAAAATGCCTGAATAAAAATAAATAATTATCAAACAGGAGTTTCAAAATGAAAAGAAATACATTTACGTTGGTATCTGGATTAACCCTTATTTTAATTGGGGCAGTCGTTATGCTTGGCAACTATTATCTAGGCACTAAAGCTTGGAAGCTTTGGCCCATAATCGTAGTGTTGATTGGAATGGGATTAACTGCACCTGGCTTCTTTGGTTTCTCAAAACAAGGCTTGGGCTCTTTCTTTATCCCTGGACTACCCATGCTGGCAACAGGCGCAATACTACTTTATGCAAGCATAATGGACAAATGGGAAGTATGGTCAGTAGCATGGCCTTTACTAATATTGGCGCTGGCTCTAGGCTTTGCACTCGCATCCATCTTCATGCGCGTACCCGGCTTGGCAATCCCTGCATCTATTCTTGGAATCAACGGAATAGTATTCGCCTTCTGCGCTTACACTGGATTATGGAAAGCTTGGGCAATTTTATGGCCCGCTGAATTTCTCTCGGTAGGTATTGGATTGTTAATATTTAGTATTGCCGAGCCGCAACCAGGCGCGAGGCAAGCATCTTCAATACTTTTCAGCATTGCTGGAGCTAGCTTCTTTTTTATGGCATTCTTTAGTAGTTCATTAAACAATAATCCTATCCTACGCTATGTATCTCCAATCATGCTGGTGAGCACAGGAATTCTATTGATTAGCGCATTTATCATAAAAGATAATTCTACAATTGATACTGATCCCATACCTGCAATTGAGCCTATTCCCGCAGAATAACAACCTCTTTCCGAATAAAAAAGGCAGTCATCAAAAATGACTGCCTTTTTTATTTAACAACTAAAACTAACCAAGCAGGCTCACATATCCTGCCTGCCAGACAAAGCTCTCTGTAAAGTATTTTGATCCGCATATTCTAAATCACCACCCATTGGCAAGCCGCGTGCCAGCCGTGTAACATGAACACCATACGGCTTCAGTTGACCTTGCAGATACAACGCCGTAGCATCGCCTTCCATGCTTGGATTCGTAGCAAGAATTACTTCCTTAATTTCGCCTTTTGCTACACGCGCCACCAATTGTTTAATCTTCAAATCATCGGGACCAATGCCTTCAATGGGGTTTAGCACTCCCTGCAAGACATGATATTTTCCATTGAACGCACCCGTGCGCTCCAAAGCCAACACGTCCAAAGACTCTTCTACTATGCACACCACCGCCCCATCACGTTTGCGAGACTCACACACATCACATCGATCACGCCCCGCATCAGTGATATTAAAACATTCCTGACAAAAAGCTGTTTTTGTTTTTAGTTCGGTCAATGCCAGCGCCAAACTAAGCGACAAATCATCCGGCGCGCGCAAAAGGTAAAACGCCAGCCGCGAAGCAGATTTTGGTCCAATGCCGGGCATACGCTCCAACGCGTTAATTAAACTTTGAATAGAGTCGGGTAAATTCATAATGTATTAAACGTTCCAACGTTAAAACGTGGAAACGTTAGAATGGCATCCCGCCCGCCACAGGACCCATCAATTTCTCTTGCAAAGCACGCGATTCATCTAACGCCATGTTTACCGCAGAGAGCACTAAATCTTGCAGCATCTCTGCATCTGCATCTTTTAACAATTCGGGATCAATCACTACAGACTTGCACTTTTGATCACCCGTCATTGTCACTTTAATCGCACCGCCGCCCGCCGTTGCAGTTACAAGTTCATCTGCAAGTTTCGCCTGTGCTTCTTCCATTTGCTTTTGCAGCTTTTGCAATTGTTGCATCATCCCACCTTGTCCCCCGCCCATTGCGGGTCCTTTATTAAATCCTTTTGCCATAAGTAACCTCGTTATTTGATATTTGATATTTGATATTCGCAATCGATATTCGAATACTCGAATTTCGATTAACTTCTTTACATATCCACAATCTCGCCGCCATGATTAACTGCGGCGGCAACCATGCCATCTTGCGCAACATGCGATGGTAATTTCCCTTTTGCATTCGTAACAGTACAACTGATCTTAAACTGTGCGCCCAAAGCATCTGCCAGCGCCTTTTGTAAAATCTGAATATGTTCTGGCTTATCCATTTTTTCCACCAGCACATTTGATGCAAACCCTAGCACCACTATATCACCCTGCACATCCACCATCCGAACAGAATTTAACAACGCCGCCAAATTTGCCTGTGATTTGGATAACGACTGCGCAATTTGTTTCCATACTGCCAATACATCATTTGATGAAATACCCGCTTCCTGCTTAACCATCGGAGCTGATACAGTTTTCTGCGGCTGACTCTCCGCTGATGCTTTCACTCTCGGCGCTTCAACGGCTTGCGGCAGAGTTGTTACAATCTGAGGAGTTTCCATCACTTCAGCGAGCGCAAGTTCCAAATTTAACGAAGGCTGCCAGCCGCCGCGTAAATCAGTAGCCGCGCTATTAAAGGCTTTCGTCATGCGCAAGACATCACCCGTTGAAAATCCATTGGCGTGCGCTTGCATTTGTTTTCTAATATCTGCGGTAGCTTCCACTTGGTCAGCGTTGCCCATTTGAATCAACATCAGCCCGCGTAAATAGTCAACGATCTGACGCGCCAACGAGCGCGAATCGGCGCCAGCATCTAAGGCGCGGTGAATCTCCTCGAGACCCAACGCAGGTTCACGGTCACGAACTGAAGCGACGATCTTCAATACACTTTGACTGGTAGCAGTTCCCAAAACAGTTTGTGCAATTCCCAACGTAATCTTTGATCCGATCGATGAAAGTTGATCTAATAACGAAATCGCATCGCGCATTCCGCCCGCGGCTTGGCGGGCAATCAAAATCAAAGCATCATCATCTGCTTGTAAGTTCTCGGCATTGACAATGTATTTAAGCTGAGAAACGATCTCATCCACTGGCACACGCCGAAACTCATGACGCTGACAACGCGACAAAACCGTAGCGGGGATTTTATGAATTTCAGTTGTAGCTAAAACAAAGATGGCATGCGGCGGCGGCTCTTCCAGTGTTTTCAACAAAGCATTAAACGCGGCAGTAGAAAGCATATGAACTTCATCAATAATATAAATTTTGAATTTGCCTTGCGATGGCGAAAAATTGATTTTCTCGCGCAAGTCACGAATATCATCTACGCCCGTGTTGGACGCGGCATCAATTTCAATGAGATCCATAAAGCGATTCTCTGCGACAGCTTTGCAATGCTCACAGGCATTATCGGGTCTTTGCGCAGGGTCAGGGTTGAGACAATTTACAGCCTTGGCGAGTAAACGCGCCAGCGTAGTTTTACCCGTCCCGCGTGGACCCGCAAAAAGGTAAGCGTGACCGATGCGGTCCGCAGCAATGGCGTTCTTTAAGGTTTGCAGGACATGCTCCTGCCCAACCACTTCTGCCCATCCTTGCGGGCGATATTTACGATAAAGGGCTTGTGACATTTTTTGGTTACCAATTGTTATGAGTTAAATGAGTTTAATAAATTCATCAACGCTTAAACCTGTTTGACGAATAATTGCACGTAATGTACCACGATCCAATTCTTTGTGATCTGGAACAACGACTTGAGTAAAGGGGGCATCACGCCGCAAAATCATATGACTGCTTTCTTGTCGTTTGAGATAAAAACCTGCTTTATTTAAAACCTTAACTCATTCTCTGCCAGATATGCGCGGAAGTCCACTCATACCGCAACTACCATCGCATCAAATGTTTCTTGAGGCACAGGTAAGCCATCCTCTTCCAATACATTTATATAAATTTGAATAGCAGTTTTAATATTGCCTATTGCTTCTTCCCGTGTTTTGCCTTGACCAATACACCCGGGCAAACTTGGGCATTCTGCCACAAAGTAACCATCTTCACCAGAATATACAATCACTTGTCTCATATGTTGCCTCGCTTATGGAACTCGATAAATCGCGCGCAAGTTTCCTTGCGGGTCAAATAATTTGGCGTCTTCGCCAGATTGCCAGACAGGTTCGCTCAAGTCCCAGTATAGATCAATTACTGTATCCGAGCCTTGAGTAGTATGTACTTGCACTGCACCATTTGTATATAAGGTGATCTGTGAAAATGTGTAGGTGTTGCCATTACTGTCTTTCAATTGCCAACCTGCTAAATTAAGCTGATCTTGTCCTTCATATTTAACAACTGCAACTTCAGCGCTTAAACTGCCCGCCCCCACCACACTGCTCAGTCTAACAGGGATATCTGTTTGCGGGTTTGAGGTTGGCTGGGCATCTCCACCGCCAGAAGCAATTTGCTGAGCAACAGGCTGAATTGCGCGAACATTTTGATCATACCAAAATAAAATAGAAGTAGTTACACAAGCAGAGACAAAAACATTCAACAACAAGTAATAGATCAGTCTACGACGGTCCATATTAACGAGAAAGCCATTCTTTTTCAAGTCTTTTTATGATGTTCAACAAAAACGATTTTCGAATATGCAACGAGGAATTCAAGTCTAGGTTTCTTAAAATTTCGAGCACGTCTTCTGATGAGCGAAAGCCTTTACGCACAGATCGGATTAACAGACCAATTGTGCCGTGAACTTTATAGCCGATTTCTTCTGCGGCAAGGCGAGCCGCAGAATCATCAGTCAGAAAAATTGAGCTGGGATAATTTGCCATAATTGCTAATGCCTGAATTTCGCCTTAATCAAGTGAAAGAGCCTGTGTAAGCATTGTGAGTCCAGTATCTATCATTGGGCTTTCTGTTCTCGTCAGCTGAAGCGCGGTGCTTATCAAAGCTTGAGGCTGATATTCATTAACTTCTTCCCAAACAACTGGCAACACGTATAAAACTTCAAAATCGCTTAAGACATCTAAAACACCAAGTTCCGATAAGTGAATTAGCGGACCTGAATCTAAAACCGCGCTATTCATCACCCTTTAATCCCCACTCAACATCTTCTTCGATAAACCGCTCGGTTAATTGACTCTTATGGGTTTCCATGTAACGGCGCAAGGCTTCTACAACCAGACTGTTCATGTCTGTAGACCATCCATCTTGGATATATGCTTCGACCATTTTTGCAAGACGAGCAGGTAATTTGATAGTGGTTGAAAATTCTGCCATATAAGTAACCTCTTCTTGGATTATACACTGTGAATCATTTCGACATCATCAACGCAACCCAATCGCCGATTTGACGCTTTTCGTTCAATTGTAGACCTTTGGCTTGCCCAGCATCAATGACCGACTCAGCTTGATGATCAAGAATTCCGCTCAGAACAATGGTGCCCTTTTCTTCAATTAAATCTGCCAGCCCAGCATCAAACAAACGAATGATAACTGGTGCGAGAATATTCGCCACCACCAAAGGCGCAGATTTAAAGTCAAACTGCCCAGCAAGAACTTCACTGACCGAACCCTGCCCTAAAATTAACTCTTCCCCCACTCCATTGACATCTGCATTTTCGCGCGAGTTGGTTACGGATTCAGAATCAATATCTACACCTAATACTTTTTGGGCACCGAGTTTAAGAGCGGCAATGGAAAGGATGCCAGAGCCACACCCTATATCAATACACGAAAGAGGAAAGGCGAAAGATTCTTTTTTCTTTCCCTTTTCTTCTCCAACTATTTCCATCAACTCTAAACATAATTGAGTTGTGGGATGTGTGCCTGTGCCAAACGCCATGCCTGGGTCAATCTTAATTGGGATTCGTTTCGGCTCAGGAGATTCCAGCCAAGCGGGCAGAATCAGCAGGCGCTGTCCGATAAGAATCGGCTTGTAATGCTGCTTCCAAGCCTCCATCCAATTTTGATCGGCGATTTGTTTGTAATCAGGCGCAGGCAAAGGCTGAATCATGCCAAGGTAATAAAGCGACTCTTCCAGTTTTTGACGCGTCTCTTCAAGTTGATCATTGACTTCAAGGTAGGCGCGCACGGTGATAGGACCTGTGGGCGTGCCAGCATCTTAATCATCATTATATTTAACACCTTGCTCGGTCATCACGCCATTCGGCGCAAAACGCGCCAGCACATCCGAGACAGCTTCGGCGAGTTCGCCGCTTACCGTTAATGAAACTTCAAGCCAGTTCATATTATCTCCAAATCCAAATCGAAATAGTTCTTCCAAACCAAACAGCCAGCAAGCCAAAAACAACATTGGCGCCAACATTAGCAAGTGCGCTCATCATTTGAGAAGTACGCGCAAGGTTGAGTGTTTCATTTCCAAAAGATGAAAAAGTAGTGAAACCGCCTAGTATGCCGACAAAAATAAAAGCTCTTGCTTCAGGCGTAAAGACGTCGCGTGTTTCCGCAAGATGTGAAAGAAATCCAATTATAAAACAGCCGATCAAATTCACAGCCAATGTCCCGAAAGGAAAATCTGATGCTTTGCTTATGGATTGAATCCATGTACCAAACAGGTAACGTGCTGCTGAGCCCACTGCGCCGCCAAGAGCGACGTAAAGTATGTTGATGTTAAGCACTTATTTCCTCGGGCGGCTTCATGGTTTTAAAACTTCGATAGAGCAAAAAGTCGTAGACAATTTTCAAACCACCGCATAAAAAGAAGGGTACGCTGAATAATGCAGAACTTGCAAAAAAGATTCCAGTGAGCGCAGGGGAAAGAGAGGCGCCCACCGAGCGCGCGATGGCGGTAACGCCTGAGGCGGCGGATCGCTCATCTGGAGCTACAACAGCCATGGTGTAGGATTGACGCGTGGGCACATCCATTTGCGAGATGCTAAAGCGAATCAAAAACACACCAATGGCAAGCGGCAGGTTCGGTATCAACGGCACAAGCATTAATAAAATATTGGATGGGATGTGTGTGAATACCATTGTATTGATCAAACCAAATTTATTGGCAACTTTGACTGCCAACAAAGCAGAAATACCAGCCAAAATATTTGCGCCAAAAAAGATACTGCCCAACGTACCGCTATCCACGCCAAATTTTACATGGAACCAATAGGAGATCATACTTTGCAGAATCAGCCCGCCAGCGAATGCATCTAACGCGAACAAAGCGGACAAACGCATCACAACGGACTTTGAGCGGTGTAAGCCAAAAATAACTTTTGTCTGCGCTGAAACTTTTTCCTGCACTTCCACCGCAGAGGAAAGCGCAAAAAAAAGAAGCGCCAGAATCAAACCGCCGATAGCATAACCACTTAATATAAATTTATAGGAATCAAGCGCCGTCCAGCCTTGCACTTGCAAAATTTGCGCGAGCCAGCCGCCAGCTAATGCGCCTGTTGCAGTAGCAAATGAACCGACTAGGTTGTACCAAGCAAACACTTGAGTACGTTTTTCATTAGATACAAGTTGAGTTAAACCCGCCTGCTCTATTGAAAGAAAGGGACCAATTTCATTTCCACTTGGGCTGATGACTCCGATAATGGCGGCGATAATAAGCAAAGCAACATTGTTGGTAAGCAAAAACACAATTCCTGCGCCTGCCATCAGCGCTGCGCCGATGAGTAAGGTTTTGCGTCTGCCAAATCGATCAGCAGATGTTGTTAACCAGAGCGAGATACCAGCATCGCCAACGAGGGTGAGAGAAAACAATAAGCCAATTTGTTTTTCGGTTAATCCGATTTGAATCAAATATAAGGCGATGGCGATGGATAAAAACCCATAACAAAATAGACGGATGATGCGGGTGGTAAAAAGAATAGTGATGTCTTTTTTCATAGTTTTTCCATGTATTGATTGAGATAATCAAGGATTGCATTGCGGGCTTTTTCGTAATCCACGCTGACAGGTGGAACATCTCCCCAGTTTTCAATTGAAGTTAAGTCGCTATAATTTTTTGGCAAATCGCAAAACGAAACGATTGCCTTGGAATTTGCAACTTCAGCCTCCAAAATTAGCGTTGGCTTTTGCTTGTCAAATATCACGCCATCTTGAAGTAATCCATTAATGGCAGGCTGGGCAAGTTCTGCATCAGGATGTGTGCCGCGGGCAATGGCTTGAAGATCAAGATTCTTTTCTTGGGCAATTTTATTGAAGTAGGCAGCGGCAATCACGCTTTTGGCGGCGCCATGTTCACAAATGAAGATGATGGTTTGTTTCATAGGATTCCTATTTATTAATTGATGTTACACAGAATCCAAATCTTTTCACCGCAAAGGCGCTAAGAAGAGCACTTGGCTATATATACGTTGGCTTCATGGCTATTTGGCGGTTAGCGCGTAAGATTATTAACTCATAAACAAGTAGCCAAACAAACCTGCGCATAAAACAACGGCGGCAATTGTCCATTTGGCTTTAGAACGGAATAGAACAATAAGGGCTAGTGAAAAAACAATCCATGCATTTAAGCCGATGATCGTATTATTCAAAATACTTAAAGCAGTGGATGCGATTAATCCTACAACACCAGCAGTGACGCCGTTAAGGAAGGCATGGGCGGAGGTGTTCTCAACGAGGCGCTCAAGGTAGTCATGCCCGATCATGGTGAAGGCAAAGGCAGGGGTGAAGATGCCAACAGTTAAGGCGATTGCTCCCCATGGACCACCGCCGATATAGCCAACAAATGTTGAGAAGATGATTAATGGCGCAGGCAGTAAACCAGATAATGCGAGACCATCTAAAAATTGAGCGTTGGTCATCCAGCGACCTACCTCTACTGCGTCATGCTGAATGAAAGGAATGGCGGTGTATGCGCCGCCAAAAGTAAGTAATCCACTGCGTAAGCCAGAGAAAAATAATGTAAGCAATGATGGGGCAGTCGTTGAAACTGTTGTAGTAAGCACTGGAGCATTTGAACTTATGGAAAATGCTGAGGCGTAAAATCCGCTGAGGAGAGCAAAACCAACTCCGAGCGTGATAGCGAGGCGGGCGTATCCACGTTGTGAGAATGCATAGATGAGTCCTGCTATCAGCAAGGTAATCAAAAAGTTGATATGAATTAACTGAGCAAAACCAGCGAAAAATGCAATGCCCCATAACCATGAATCATTATGCAAAGCGTGTCCGCCAATTCGATGTATAGCGCGGACGATGAGCGCGGCAACGGCGGGCTGCATACCCATAAAGATAGATTGAAAAATTATAGATGTGATGCCAAATGTGACATAGAACCACGAAAGCGCGAACATGAGCATGAAGCCCGGCATCATAAAGCCAAGACCTGCGAGCAGTGCGCCTATGCGCCCGCGCGCTATCATGCCGAAATAAACGCAGAGTTCATGAGCTTCGGGTCCGGGCAATACTTGATAGACCGCCAGCACGCGATTGAAGCGTTCGCTGGTGATCCATTTTTCATCGTCGACCAATTCTTGACGAATCATAGCAATCTGCACGACAGGTCCGCCCCATGCAAGAAAACCAAATCGCAGAAAGCGCAAAAATAATTTTACGTATGACTCGCGCGGAATATTGGTAATGAAATCTTCTGACATTATTTTTTCGCAACTTCCAAGCGGCACCATGCGTACAAGGCATCGTACACTTCGAATTGATGTTCCAGGTTTTCAAGATCATCTGGGAAGCGCAAACTATAACCGCTGGCTATGGCTTCGAGCCCGCGCGCGATGGGATCAGTATCAATATCTTCTTCCACATCTGCGGCGTGAACAATTTTTGCCATGCGCAAAAGACCTGGTTCTTTTAAATCATATTTAACAATAATCGATTCAAAAGAACAACGCCCATCTACGTGACCTAATTCTACGCCGGGCACATCATAAGGAATTGCGCCTGTTTCTTTTACAATTTTTTCAATTTGATTTTTAGGGGCAAACATAAACTCAGCGTCACTATCAATGAAGCGGGTTATCAACCACGGACACGCAACGCGGTCTACATGCACATGCGAACGGGTAATCCAGATCATTTTATTCTCCTTCTAAATTATATTAATCGTGACCTTACGCACTGTAAGGGCGACCCGTCAGGATCATCGAGTAATTTACTCCCGCTTGGCGGGTCGCCCCTACGCCTATCATGCGTAAGGTCACGTAATTATCTTCTGCACGCGGCGAATTAAATCTTTTTCTGCAAACAACATACGAGGCAATTGCTCTATATCAAAATATTGTATCTCAGAGATTTCTAAACTGGACTTAAACTCCCCGCTTACGACATTACACAAATAGATCAAAGTAGCTTGGCGCTTAAACTCTTTTGAGACATCCATGAACAACAGCTTATCAACTTTAAGGTTCAGGCTGGTTTCTTCGTAAAACTCACGGACAAGCGCATCTTCAGGTTCTTCCCCATATTCCAGCCCGCCGGCGGGCAGTCCCCATTGAAAGATTCGATATGTATGTTTGAAAAGCAAAACTCGCCCCTGTTCATCAAAAATAAGCGCGGCAACACCCAATAAAAATTTTGGACGCATCATCCACGCAGCGAGAATATGAATCCGCATGGGCAATTTACGCCAGAGACTTAATAGGTTTTTTATCATGGGCTTGAAAGATTATAAAGGCAAAGTAATGAGTGAATGGTTAATAGTTAATGGTTAATAGTTAATAGTTAATGGTTAAATAGATTAAAACAAAAACGAGCAGATTCATCATCCACTCGTTACTGATAACTGATTACCAATCACTGAACCCCTATCCTCCTAGCGCATCATTCAACCAGTCTAAAAATCCTTTTTCCTGCATCTTGACAGTAGTTCCCAAACTCTCAGCCAGTTTCTCAAACAACTCACGTTGATCCTTCGTCAGCTTGGCAGGAATTGCTACATTGATGATCACTAGTTCATCGCCGCGTTGATTCTTACTGCGCACATGCGGCACACCTTTACCTTTGATGTGAAAAATCTTGCCGGGTTGGGTGCCCGCAGGGATTTTCAACTTTGCATCACCGTCTAAGGTTGGCACATCTATTTCTGCGCCCAAGACGGCTTGAGCGATATTAATATCAAGGTTTAGCAAAATATCGTTTTCACGTCGTTTAAAAAATTGATGCGGCTTTACATCCACAACAATGAACAAACTTCCGCTCGGTCCGCCAAACGCGCCGGGCATACCTTCCCCATTCAAACGAATTTGTGTGCCCACATCCACACCGCCGGGAATTTGCACTTTCTTCTTAATATTTTTTCGTTCCAATCCTGCGCCGCGGCATGTCTTACATGGAGAAGAAATTACCTCGCCTCGTCCATTACAAGCCGGGCACGGTCCGCTTTGCACCATTTGCCCTAAAAATGTTTGACGTACCTGGCGCACTTCACCTTGCCCATTACAAGTGGAACACTTCACAGGTGATGTACCAGGCTGGGCGCCATTGCCATTACAGGTGGAACAAGTATCTTCGCGCGCAAATTCAATTTCTTTTTCTATGCCAAAGACCGCTTCTTCAAACTTCAACGTAACTTGCATTTGCAAGTCGCGCCCGCGCCGCGGAGATTTGCGCCCGCTGCGCCTACCAGAAGAAAACCCAAAACCACTGAGTAAATCTTCAAAGATGTCGCTCATGTCCCCTGTGAAATCGGTGGCGCCGCCGCCACCCATGCCATTCAAACCTTCTTTGCCAAAACGATCATAGCGCGCACGCTTATCCGAATCTGAAAGCGCGCCATAAGCCTCATTCAATTCCTTGAACTTCTCTTCCGCATCGTGCTCTTTATTGATATCAGGATGATACTTGCGCGCCAAATTACGAAACGCAGCTTTGAGTTCATCATCGCTGGCATTTCGTCCCACGCCTAAAATTTCGTAATAATCTCGATTAGACATTCGTTTCAACGTTTGCACGTCAACAGGTTTAAACGTTTGAACGTTCAAACCTGCAACTTGTAAACATTACTCCTTTACTTCACCATCAACGACATCAGGATCGCCTTCATTGGATGATGAAGATGAAGAACCCGCTTCGCCCTCACCCTGAGGTGGATTCTGCTCATAGACAGATGCGCCAATTTTTTGAATTGCCAGCCCCAACGCCTCAACCGCCGTTTTGATCGCTTCAACATCTTCGCCCGCCGCCGCAGTTTTCGCCTCAGCAACCTTTGCCTCAACATCAGTGCGAACTTCAGCAGGCACTTTATCGCCGAATTCACGTAAAGCCTTCTCCGCCGCATACGCAGTATTATCCGCATTATTACGCGCTTCAATCAAATCTTTACGCTTGCGGTCTTCATCTGCATGAGCTTCTGCATCTTTACGCATTTGCTCTACTTCTTTATCGCTCAACCCAGAAGAGGCAGTAATCGTAATATGCTGTGAACGTCCCGTCGCCTTATCTTGTGCGCTGACCTTCAAAATGCCGTTTGCGTCCACATCAAAGGTCACTTCAATTTGCGGAACACCGCGCGCTGAAGGTGGAATTCCATCCAAAGTAAATTTACCCAAAGACTTATTATCATTCGCCATCGGGCGCTCGCCTTGCAATACATGAATTTCAACTTGAGTCTGGTTATCACCAGCGGTTGAAAACACCTGCGAACGGCGGGTTGGGATAGTAGTGTTCCGTTCAATTTGCGCGGTAGCCACGCCACCCAAAGTTTCAATTGCCAAAGTCAGCGGGGTTACATCCAATAAAAGAATATCTTTTACTTCGCCAGCCAACACGCCCGCTTGAATTGCCGCGCCAATTGCAACGACCTCGTCAGGGTTTACGCCTTTATGAGGATCTTTGCCAAAGAAAGCGCGCACCCGATCTTGAATAGCAGGCATACGAGTCATGCCGCCCACCAACACAATCTCGTTAATATCACTTGCATTTAATCCAGCGTCAGTCAATGCTTGTTTAACAGGAGCAATTGTACGGTCAACAAGATCCGCTGTAATTTGCTCCAACTTAGAACGGCTCATAGCCATTACCAAATGTTTGGGTCCATTTGCGTCCGCAGTCAAGTAAGGCAAATTGATTTCAGTCTGCATCGTGGTCGAAAGCTCGATCTTCGCTTTTTCAGAGGCTTCCTTCAAACGCTGCAAAGCCTGACGATCATTATTCAGATCAATGCCGTTCTCTTTTTTGAAGACTTCAATCAGATGATCCATAATCCGTAAATCAAAATCATCGCCGCCCAAAAAGGTATCGCCGCTGGTAGCGCGCACTTGAAATACACCATCACCGACATCTAAAATAGAAACATCAAACGTACCGCCACCTAAATCATAAACAACGATGACTTCATTTTTCTTTTTATCAAGACCATATGCTAATGATGAAGCTGTCGGCTCGTTAATAATACGCAAAACTTCCAAGCCTGCAATTTTGCCAGCATCTTTTGTAGCGTTGCGCTGAGCATCATTGAAATAAGCAGGCACAGTAATTACGGCTTGTGTTATCGTCTCACCCAAATACGCCTCAGCATCTGCCTTGATCTTCGCCAAAATCATCGCCGAAATTTCGGGCGGGGAATAATCCTTCTCCCCCAATTTCACGCGCACATCACCATTCTCAGCAGAGGTCACTGCATATGGCATGCGCTTCTTGGTATGTTCTACCTGCGCATCGTCTGCTTTGCGACCCATAAAACGCTTCACCGAAAAAATAGTATTCTGCGGATTCGTAATCGCCTGATTGCGCGCCACACGCCCAACCAAACGCTCGCCATTTTTATTCATCGCCACAACAGAAGGAACCAATCTTTCGCCTTCCGCCGAAGGAATCACAATCGGTTCACCGCCGCTCATCACCGCCGCCACCGAGTTTGTTGTACCCAAATCAATACCGATAATTTTTGCCATAAATGCTCCTTTAAACGTTTGCACGTTCGAACGTTAGAACGTTATTGTGCTACTCTCACCAACGCTGGTCGTATCACGCGCTCGCCGAGCATATATCCATTTTGTACTACATCAATCACATATTCACTTTCAACTTCATCACTTGGCTCATGCGTTACAGCTTCGTGAAAAGTTGGGTCAAATGCCATGCCTTTTGCTTCAATGCGTTTTAAGCCTTCATTATCCAGCATATTTTGCAACTTACGCGCAATCAACTCAATACCATTTGCCCAAGCATCGTCAGCAGGACGGTTTTGCAAAGCACGTTCCAAATCATCCAACGCCGGCAACACTTTTTTAATAATGTCGCCTTTCATGCTGGCAAAGGTTAACTCATTATCACGCTCAATCCGTTTTTTATAATTCTGAAACTCCGCCTGAGAACGCGCCCAGCCATCTTTATATTCGATGACCTTTGCCTCAGCCTCTTTCAGTTGATTGATCAACGCTTCTCTCTGCGCGTCAACTGGATTGCCATCTAAAGGCGTTTCTGCCTCTGAAGCTTGAGTCTCATTTATTTCGTCTTCGTTATTGCGTTTCTCTTTAGCCATTTTCTCACTCTCAATATAGTAATTAGGTAATTGGGATTAGGTAATTGGGGATTAGGCTACTTACCTTGTAATCTCCTGTTTACTTATTCTCTTCTTCACTCACAATCGTATCGTTTACCAAATCACTTAATAAACCAGCTACATATCTCACAGCTGGAATTGTTTTTGCATAAGACATACGCATAGGACCCACCACCCCAAGCGTGCCAGTTGCCATGCCGGGTACGCCATATCTGGCAATCACCATGGAGCATTGACGTAGTTCATCCCATTCGCCTTCGCTGCCAATTAAGACTTGCAACCCGCCGATATCACTATTGATCGTGGTACGCGCCAATAAATCCTGCAAAGTGGAGCGTTCTTCAAAAAGCTTTAATGTCTTACGTGCTTCGTCAGAGCCTGAAAATTCAGGTTCGCTGAGTACGTTGGTTAAGCCATCGGTATAAATTTCGCCAGAGGCGCTGTTTGCAGAACGACGCATTTCTTGCGCAATGAGCAGGAGGATATCTTGGTCCAGCGCGTCTGGGCGGTTTGTCAGCGTGGAAACTGATTCAGATGTAAGACCAGCTAACACCGTGTTGAGACGCGCGGCAGTTTGGCTGAGTCGCTCTTGAGGCACGGGTTCTGCTAACGTGAGAATCTGCTGTGAGACTTCGCCTCCCGCCATCACCAAGACCATTAGCACTTGCCTACCCTGCGTTGAAATTAATTCAACATGCTTGTATTTTCCCTGCTCAACGTGCGGGGCAGTGACCATTGAGACGCCTTGCGATTGGGTAGCAAGCACAGAAGCGGCGAGTGTCATCCATTGTTCCACATCTGCGCGGGATTGGTGAAATTGATGAGAGATGGTGTGCTGTACTGCGGCGGGTAATTCCGCATTGGGCATCATCTCGCTGACGAATAATCGATACCCTTCCTCGCTTGGCACGCGCCCTGCAGATGTATGCGGCTGGCGAAGGTATCCCATCTCTGTCAGCGCCGCCATTTCATTGCGAATAGTAGCAGTGGACAATTCCATATGATAATGCTCTACCAGCCGCTTCGAGCCGACAGGCTGAGCAGTATCAATATAATCACGGGTAATTAGAAGAAGTAGAGTCTTCTGGCGTTCGGTGAGGTTGGTCATATGCATAATTTAGCACTCCCTAATCGGGAGTGCTATTTATAATAAGATAATGATAACAGTGCAAAAATGGGAAGTCAATAAGAGGAGTGTAAGAATTTATAAAAATAAAAACACGGCAGAACCTGCCGTGTTTTTAGAATAACCTGAAATTTGAGATTAGGGCTTAAGAATTGGGCGCCAAGCTGGATCAAAATCTGTATTTTTAGATGAGGTTAACCGCGTAATGTTAGCACCTGTAACTGTCATGAAGTAAACCTCTTTAGCATTCCCTATCGAGCCTTCAAAAGCGATCCAAAAGCCATTTGGAGAAATGTCAATATTATCGCTTGAAGTAGAAGCTAACCCTGTACTTAATTTACGAGGCACTTCTGTACTGCCAATTTTGTAAATCATTAAGTTTGATACTGCAAAAGTGGGACCAAGCTTGCGCTCATTGAAATAAACAAAAGTGCCGTCATAAGACCATAACGGGAGGTAATTTGTAAAAGCATCACCGGTACGCAATAAGTAATCTTGATTTTTTCCATTAGCCTGCATTAACCAAATTTGATAAACTTCGCCAAAGGACTTGAAGGCGTATGCAATTTCCTTACCATCCGGTGACCAAGCAGGTTGGCGCGCGGCGGTTGTAGGCTCAGTAGTAATCAGGCGCGTCACACTATTATCTTCAAGCTTGTAAGTGTAAATTTGCATGGGGCCGTCACGCATGGATGTAAAAGCGATCAATTTTCCATCGGGTGACCAATCTGGCTCAAAGTCGCCGCCAGGAACAGTGAATAGAGGCACAAGTCCTGTACCATCTGCGTTGATAATATACATACTAGACTTTGGATATGAATCAAGTTTATCTTTGCATGGAGAAATAAAAATAAGGCGGGTTCCATCTGGTGACCATGATGGTTGGCAAGCGCCTTCAGGCATGTTTGTTATTTGAGCAACATTTTTACCAAGAAGATCAGTAATGTAAATTTGAGCAACATCCCCATCACTTGTGGAAGCAAAGGCAATCTGTAAAAACTCTCCTCCTATAGGCGTAGGCTCGAAAGCTTCTGTGGGGGTCAAGTTCGTATTAACGTCTAAAATGGATGTAGGAATGGGGGTGCCTACACTAGTCCGCAAAGGTGTTGGTGAGAAAGCCGGAACAATTTCGGTAAATGATTGAATTGGGGTTGCAGTTATTTCAGGTTGAATGAATAAGAAAGGGAAAGATACACGAGCCTTTGCGATTAATAAACCAGGGTAAATATAATTACTTACGAAGATGCTCAAAAACGCCAATGCCGTCAAGCCCCAAATTACTTGCCAACGACGACGGCTGGCGCGTTGGAGTCTTTTTTTGCTGGGCGGGACAAAAGCAGAACTCTCCATATCACTTGAAGGAGCTGCTTCTAGCTTAATACGCTTTTGAGATGAAACGTTCATTGCATCTGCATCATTTCCATCCCCTTCATCAGAGGGTCGAGGAGAAACAGTATATGCACCCGTCAATTGTTGAGTTCGTGATTTTGAACCCAATAAAGATTTTTTAAAATCATCGGCATCTTGAAAACGATCTTCCGGGTCAATTGACATTGCACGCTCAATGACCACAGCCAGCCTGCGCGACACTTTAGGATTACGTTTGCGAAGCGGAGTAAGCTGTGCATTATCCATGGCACGCGCCAGCCCATCTTCTGGAATAATACCTGTAAGGGATGCATACAAAGTAGCGCCAAGGGAGTATATATCTGTGCGTGGATCTGTACGGCCGGTACCATATTGCTCAGGCGGTGAATAACCCGGTGTCATTGCACGTGCGCCAGTAGTAGTAGCTTGACTGCCATGAACAACTTTTGCTAACCCAAAATCTACCAGGTAGATGTGGCCGTCAGATGTTATCTTAATATTTCCAGGTTTTATATCGCGATGCAAAATTGCAGGCTTCCTTGTATGCAGGTAATTCAACGCATCACATATCGCCGCCCCAATTTGAATAACATCATCTTCAGTTAATACCCCAAGGCGTTCCATGCGCTGGCGCAAATCTTCGCCTTCAATAAAATCCATAATCAGGTATTGGCCATCATCCCCCATTACAAAATGATCCGATACACGCGGCAAATTCGGATGGCGTAAATTCGCTAAAATAACCGCTTCCAAACGAAACTGGCGGGCATATTCGTCTGTTGTAAATAGGTTTTCTTTAACAGCTACATCAACGCCTAGGTTTTCATCCATAGCGCGATAAACCGAGCCCATACCACCCTGTCCGAGGCTCTCTATTATTCGATATCTTTTATGAAGAAGGGAATCGTTTTCAAGAGTCATTAATAATTCCAGATGCCTAAATTTTTTGTGTGCGCATACTTATATCACGCCTGTTTTTTTTAAATGGACTTTGCAATGATGTGATTATTCTTATTTTATTAGATTACGATATCTTATTTAATAACAAATATGCAAGGCGTACTTACAATAAAAAATGTCGCGTAGAGTGCTTGACTATGGAGCTACGCTGGCTGGCCGCCAGGCAGGGTCATAATCTAAAGCAGGCAGACTGGTTAAACGAACTTTTTGTCCACCAGTTACTGGAATATACAAAATATCTTTATTATCGCTTTGTTCCTGACCCTCATAAACAAATAACAAACCATCCGGAGAATAATCTACGTCCTCTATTTGAAAAACTTCGATGGGCAGTAATTCGCCTTGTTGATTTGTTCGATCGGACGCAGAGAGCATTTTAAGATATGGTCTCACATTTGGCTTTCGCTGATTAAATATAATTGTAGAACCATCTGGCGACCATGTTGGCAGATAATCTAACAACTCAGATCCATTGCGAGTAATTTGTTCTTGATTTTCACCTGATGAATTCATTAACCAAACCTGATAAACGCCTCCGCGTTTGACTGCATACACTATTTGGCTATTATCAGGCGACCACGCTGGCTGGCGAGGCTCTATATCTTGAGTTGTATTTGTTAAACGAAGTAAGTTATTATCAGCCACATTTAAGATGTAAATTTCCATATGCTTATCACGCAAAGATGTAAAAGCGATACGCGTACCATCTGGCGACCAAGCCGGATCAAAATCTCCACCAAGGCCATCTGTTACCTGATGAATATCACTGCCATCAGCATTCATTATATATAAGCTAGCATTAAAATAAATTTCGTCCGTGCCCAAACAAGGTGAAATAAAAACGATCTTCATTCCATCTGGAGACCAATCAGGCTGACAAGCACCATTTGTAATATCTGTTAACTGAATCGCATTATCACCAGCCAATTCGGTTACATCACTTAAATAAATCTGGGGAATATTTGTACGATTAGATGCAAAAGCAATCTGCCCAGTCCCGCCGCCCGTCCACGCCACAGAAGATTCTGTTGGAGCAAGAGTTGCAGATGCTTGAGCTTGTAATGTTTCAGTAGCAGAAGTGATAGTGGCAGTTGCACTAGCTGGGATTTTTGTATTGGTTGGCGCTTTTGTCACAGTAGGAACTGTTTTTGTATTAACTTGTGTAGGGGTAAAAATTTCAGTTGGTTTTTGTGTAGGAGTGGATGTAGCGGTCATCAACGGCAAAAATGGGATCATTTGGCGAACTTGAGCCGGCACTATGTTTGGAGCAAAAAACAAAATACCTGCAATGCCCGCAATTAGCAAAACAAAAAAGGCGAAGACATTTCTTTGTCTACGGCGTTTATTTTCTTCCAGCCTGCGCTTACGCGGGGAAACAAAGGGTTTCTCTTCATCAAATGCGGGCTTATCAGAAGCAGGAACAGGACCTGTATTTTGTTTACCCGCTACAAAGTCTGCAAAATCTGGAGGAGGAGGCGTAACCGTATATGACGATGATTTTTGTTGGGTACGCGACGCCGAACCCAACAAGGCTTTTTTTAATTGATCTGCATCCTGAAAACGATCGGAGGGATCAACCGCCATGGCTTTTTCTATGGTATTTGCCAAACGGCGCGAAATACTTGCGTTGCGCTTCCGCAAAGAAGTAAGCTGCATATTATCCATTGCGCGTGCCAGCCCATCTTCAGGGATTACCCCAGACAGCGCGGCATATAAAGTGGAGCCCAATGAATAAATATCAGAACGTGCATCTGTGCGCCCAGTACCGTATTGCTCCGGTGGAGAATATCCAGGCGTCATGGCGCGCGCGCCCGTAGTGGTAACCTGGCTTCCTTGAACAACTTTTGCCAACCCAAAATCCACTAGGTAAATTTGACCATCGGATGTGATTTTCACATTTCCCGGTTTAATATCACGGTGAATAATCGAGGGCTTGCGCGTGTGCAGATAAAAAAGCGCGTCACACATTGCCGCGCCAATATGAATTGCTTCTTCTTCAGAAATTAACCCAGTGCGCTCCATGCGCTGACGCAAATCTTCGCCATCTATAAAATCCATTACCAAATATTGACCCTGATCATCCAATGAAAAATGATCGGATACCCGCGGCATATTATTGTGCCGCAAACTCGCAAGGATTACCGCTTCGAGCCGAAACTGACGTTCATATTCTTCTGTAGTAAATGAGTTTTCTTTAACTGCTACTGGCACGCCAAGGTTTTCATCCACAGCACGATAGACAGACCCCATGCCACCTTGCCCTAGAATTTCAACAATTCGATATCTTTTATGTAATAGTGTATCGGGTTCAAGTGCCATAGGTTTCCCGTTTTTTAAGATTAGTTATTAATTATATCAGATGGCTTTTTAGCCTATTTTAAGCAAGTTTAATTTTTTGGAAGAGCCATGGTGCACCACCCGTCACCCAGCCCCCCACTAATGTATAACGCATAAAGCGAAAAATATAAGGAATTAAACTTTCCCCGCGTGGAAATATTGCACCCAACAAAAACCAAAAGATGAGAATCCCCACTAAGCCAATAATATAACGGAGAACGCGCTTCTTTATCGAACCCGAAGCTTGATACTGATTCATCCAAGCCGCCCCCGCGCCGATGCCAAAGAGCGTAGCGGCTGTCGTGATGATCCCGTTCAACGAAACAGGATCAGGCTCTGCCCCAGAGCGACGCGCATTTGTAATCCAATCTGCTGGCATCACAAAATCAGCCTGTGAGGTTTTCATTAAATAACCTAGCAAAATAAAAACCAATGAGATGCCAAAGGCTAAGAGAATCTGCCCGCTCATGCTCATGTTTGTAATAACTGATTGTACCCGTCCCCAAAATGTTGAAAAAGCCCAAAGAGTAATGATGCCTAAAATCCAGCCAAAGAGTACATCGTGCGGAAAATGTACACCAAGATACATGCGCGAAAAACCGATCAGGAAAATTACAGCGCAGGCAACGACCCAGCCCCATGTTTTTTTATAATTACCAGCCAAGGTACCCCAAATGCCCGTTGCAACTTGAGCATGCCCAGAAGGCACACCAAATGAAGTTTCTGCGCTAAAAGGCTTCACTTGCGCGCTGACCCAATATGGACGTGGACCCGCCATGCCAAGCTTCAAAATGTCGTTGATGCCGCCGGTGACAACAAGCATTAACGCAACACGGAATCCTAATGCGGAATCCACGCTCCAATATAAAACTGGTAATACGATCAGGAAAAATTCTTCAGACCCCAAAAATGTAAAAAAGCGCATGGGCAATTCAAGCCATGCGCCAAGGTTCTGTATAACGATTACCCAATTAATTCCATTCTCAATAAAAAAATCCATAAGATTCTCCTAACAACAAATAGGTTCTTATAAAACCATACCGTAGAGGGATAACAATTAATTGACGGTTAGAACTTAAGTATTGTACACTCAAAGCATGGAAACGTCATCTACATCACAAACGCGCTGGTGGGATTTGCCATCTGCTATTTTTTTATTTTTAGCCGTTTTGTTTTCGGCATTGCGAATGCAATCTAGCGGGTGGACAGATGAGCTAGAACACGTGCGCAATATAGCTATTTTTGGGAATCTGCTTGGATTGGCGCTAGGATACAGCCTATTTAAGAAGCGCGGGGTGATCTGGCTTTCGATTGGCTATATGCTGGTGATATTTTTCTGGCAATGGCTGGGCGCATTAAATTTTGACGCGGAACAAACAGTATTACAACAACAAGCATTGATTTTGGGCGGCAGGATTCTGATCAATTTTAGAGAAGTTTTGAGCGGCAAACCAGTTACAGATCCCTTATTCTTCATTTTTGTTTTAAGTCTGCCCTATTGGTTTACGGCTTTAACTGCCGGCTATCAATTAACCCGCCACAATAATATTATCGCGGCAACCATCCCTACGGGCATATTAATGATCGTAGTACATATCAGCGACGCTGTAGCTCAAGATAGAAGCTGGCTGATTGCACTGTTTCTTTTTATGTGCGTATTGCTGGCAAGCCGCCGCGCGTTCTTACAAAACCGCCATGTATGGAAAACAAATCACGTTCAGGTAACTCAGGAAAACAACATTGACATTAGCACCATTACGATCATTTGTGCGGCTTTGCTGATCATAACTGCATGGGTTATCCCTACAGCAATTCCCTATAGTGATTATGCCAAAGATACCTGGCGGGAGGCAACTCGTTTTTGGCGCGACAATGAATTCTTTGAGGATGCCTTTGCTTCTGCAAAAAAGACTGCACCAGCCAAACCTGAAAAATTTCGGGATGTTTTACAACTTGGCACATCCATCTCGCAAAGCCAAAATATTACATTCATCGTGTATGTGCCAGCCCGCGCAAAAAGCCTGCCGCGCTTATATTGGCGCGGACGTATATATGATCAATTTATAGGCGGACGTTGGAGTACATCCAAAACCGCGGTAATAAGATATAACCCGCAAAGTGAAGATATTAAGGTTACAACCGCACAGGGACAAGTGGACTTGCGTTTTTCGTTTAGTGTGTATGAGGATCAATTCACTATTTATTCACCTGCTCAGCCAGTTTGGGTAAACCAACCAGTACAGGCTTCACAAATTCGCACCAGCAATCAAGAGTATGTGGATGTACTTAATATAACAACATCCAAGGCATTGGACGCAGGTGACACTTATGATGTGCGTGCGCGAGTTAGCGACCCAACGATTGAACAACTGAGCACAGCTATTGAACCGTATCCATCTTGGGTAACAGAGCGCTACCTACAACTACCGCAGGATTTTTCAGCACGCATTCGAGAGCTGGCAAATGAGATCACAGCCAACGCAGAAACACCTTATGCCAAAACCGTTGCCATCACCAATTATTTGCGCACAGAAATAAAATATAGTCCGTCATTCCAATTGCCAAATGCAGAAACCGATGCGCTGGAATATTTTCTATTCACTGCCAAAAGCGGGTTTTGCAATTACTATGCCACAGCAGAAGTATTAATGTTGCGCGCCATTGGGATTCCAGCACGGCTGGCGGTTGGATTTGCTCAAGGAGAAAGTGATACGCTAGGGAATTATTACACTGTGCGCGATTTAAATGCACATTCTTGGCCCGAGGTGTATTTCAGCTCTTACGGCTGGGTAGAGTTTGAACCCACTGGAAACCAAAACGCATTAGAAAGACCAGAGCGGCGGGAAG
>VFJR01000132.1 GCA_009885945.1 Anaerolineaceae bacterium | reverse complement strand
TTTCCCGCCTCAAATCTGCCGCCCGTATCCTCATCAACGGCGAACCAAAAAAGAAAAACCGCAATCCCGTCCCTGCCATCACAAAGGATGAAGTTGCCGAGATCAAGCAATTCTTCCCGCGCGAGAAGTTTTTTATCTTCGGTCATGCACGGTCTGGAACAACGCTTCTTATGCGTCTTGTGCGCTTGCATCCTGAAGCGCATAGTAATTATCAGGCGCATTTTTTCACGCGCAAGCCATTGCTTAAGTCATTGGTCAATACGCCAGAAGCAGAAGAATGGCTATCGCGCAAGTCTAACCGCTGGAATCAGGGACGGGATTTATCGCCGCTTGTACTGCGCGCTTCTGCCGACATTATCATGGAAAGTGACGCGGCGCGTGCAGGCAAAATGATCGTTGGCGATAAGAGTCCATCTTCAACCATACATGGGCAGGCAGTGCGTGAGATGCACGCAGTTTATCCAGATGCAAAACTAGTGAACATTGTGCGCGATGGGCGTGATGTACTCATCTCGGAGAGATTTCGCAACTTTGTCGAAGATTCAAAGTTTTTATCCGCAGAAGATAAACGCATCATTGCCGACTTTCGGCTTGATCCTGTTTCGTTTACAAACGGCTCCCGTTCAATTTTTACTGATACGTTCATCCGTAGAGTGGCGGCAGGCTGGGTAACCAACCTCAAGGAAACGGATGATGAAGCGAGAAAGTTATATAAAAAGAATTATCTTAGTTTGCGTTACGAAGATTTACTAGCCAAGCCTTTTGCAGAAATGTCGAGGCTGTGGAAATTTTTAGGGGTGAAGAAAACTGCCAAGGCGTTGATTAAGCAGATAAAAGCTGAGATGGAATCAAACCCCGATGAGCAGTGGCAAGCCCAAAGAGACGAAGGAATCGCTTCTTTCCTTCCCAAAGGTCAGGCTGGTAATTGGTCGCGTCTTTTTACAGAGAAAGACAAAACTGTGTTCAAAGAAGTTGCTGGTGAAATGTTAATCAAATGGAAGTATGAAAAAGATTCAATCTGGTAAAAATAAAAACTGCGCTATATGGCGCAGTTTTTATTTACAAAAGAGAATCTTGGATTACTTCACTGCCACCTGAATGATCGCAATGTCCACCCTCGAATCTGCGCGCACCACCTGCAATTGAATGGCATATAAACCAGATAAGCCTTTTGTATCCCATTCAGCCAGTATGCCGTTCTCGATTGCAGTTTCAGCTTCTGCGATATTGATCCATTTTTCAGGATTCAAACCTTGCCCAACCATCACACGATACGAAACAAAATCGTTGCCCGATGCTGTGCCAATGATACTCACTTTTTCGCTGAGTTCCGAAAACATTTGCGGTGCAGAAATATTCACTTGTGGATTTTTCAGTGGAGGTTGAATCGCGTCATAGTTTTCGGGCGGGATGGCGATGCCAGCAGATTGCGCCCATGCCCGCGCTTCGGGCGGAATGACCAAATACACTCGTTCTTCTACTAGTTGTGGCGGGGTAAATACAGTGGCGAGATAACCCGTCTCACGATTAATTTCAAACGCCCGATAGATGTTATCGCGTTGAACAGGTTCATTGCCATTAATAAAAACTTCGCTCACAATATGCGCACATTCTTTTGTGGGCAATAAACCAGATGGATCGCACACATTTATTGTAGTAACCCCGGCAGGTTGTATCCAGCCATCAGGCGGGGTGTTGCGCGAAACATATTGCATTAATCCGCTCCATAAAACAGCGGGTACACGCGGCTGTACAAGATCGCCTTCTTGTAAACTTGCAGTGCGGGTCAAAACTACAAACGAAGGAGTGTATCCAATTAACCACGCTTCTCCCCGTTCATCAGTTTGTCCAAATTTTATACCCGCAGGTCTGCCAATATCTAAGACATTCGGTTTGCCCAAACTTGCCCAATGTGCGCTTTCATCGCTTAATACATTTGTGACCAAATATGATAATGCTGAAGTTGTGACAGGCTGCGCGTACGAAAGCGACCAATCCAGCCATAAAGTGTGATCGATAGATTCAACGCGCAAAACAGTGGTTGGTTTTATTTGCCCATTAATCTCCTGCCCATAATACACGCCTTGCTGAGAGAAGACTCCATATGCGCCGGCGGCATCCAACATGGTAATAGGCTCGCCCCATTTCAACCCAAACGAACTCGCAATTTTTGAAACACTTTCAACGCCCATTTGCGCCAAGACCTGCTCGGCGGGTATACGATAATCATTTGCCATTGCAAAACGCAAACGCACAGGTCCGTGATACACACCATCATAATTTTCGATGTCTACACTGCCGGGGATATCCCACATTAAAGAAGCTGGACTTAACCCGCGCGTGAATCCTGTCAAATAGATGAACGCATCTAAACTGGAACCGGGCTTGTGTGCTGTTACGAGTGGCGTTTCCTGCGCTGATAACGTTTCGCCGATGATCGCCAGCACTTGTCCTGTTGCAGGGTCCATGATCAAAGCGCTGGAGGATGAGCTGGGTAATTTAACTCCAGGCGGTAGTGATGGTAAATAACGTGCGGCTTCACATTGCCCTTCTGGCTCGGGGATTTCTGCCAGACGCGCGGCATATATTTCTGTGGCGCAGGCGGCTTGTTGATATAAGTTGTAATCAAGTGTAGTGATGACGTTGACGCCGCCGCGTTCAATACGCGCTCGCGTAAATTTAGAATCCAATTGGGCGAGGGCAACGTTGATGAAAGCAGAAGCAGGCTGAGGCGGGGTTTGAGGCGCGGGTGTGATGGCGGGATTTTCCAAAAGCGCTAAATCTGCATTTTGAGAATCAATTACGCCCAGTTCTTTCATTCTGTTGATAACATCTCGCCCGCGTTGTAATGCCGCGAGCGGCGCATCTAATGGATTTAAAGACGGCGAATCACTGACGCCGGCTAGGATGGCGGATTCGGCGAGGGTAAGCTCTGACGCTGATTTTTTAAAATATAGTTGCGCAGCGGCTTCGGCGCCAAAAGCATACCTGCCAAAATGAACAGAGTTGATATACCACTCTAAAATTTGAGTGCGTCCAAATTGGGCAGTGATTTGCGCGGCGAGCAGGCGTTCACGCAAGGCACGTTCCAGCGATGGCGCTTCAGTGTAGAGCATAAGATCTGCGACAAGTTTTTGTGCAATAGTTGGATGTGCGTTGGGATTATCTAGTGAGCTAAGGTTGTAGCCGGGGTGATTCCAAAATGTTGGGTCAGCTACCGCAACGATCGCTTGCGCCAAAACAGGCGGGAGGTGCTGTGGATTTGATTCTGTTAATGGAATATATCGGCGCGGTGATTCGGTGGGCGCAAAAGTAAAAAGTAAATGTTGAGCTGTGCGATCGTAAATGCGCGTGGGTTGCAGTAACAAACCGTTGGGCGGGCTGAGTAGTTGCGCTAAAGTTTCGGCAGAGGGCAAGTTGCGTGTTAGGTTTGCATAAAAGAGCGCGGTGCTGAGGATGAGTATTCCCAATAGAATCGAGAAGACCATGCCTGTGGCAACAAAGGTGTTTTGCGTTTTATCTGCTCTTCTTTGCTTTTTGCCAAGTCGTCTTTCGCGGCGGGTGCGTAAAATTGCAAGCGTATTGGGCATGGGAGAATTTTACTTGATGTATTAAATAATAGGAGTGTTTAAAAGAATGGGCTCTTCCAATTCATTTGCCACGGAGTCACTGAGACGCTGAGAAAAAACTCTGTGACTCCGTGACTCTGAGGCTAAGCCCACAAGATTAGACATTCCACCTTCCATTATTGGTTTGCTACATATTCATCCAGTAAATCCTGTATCAGGCTTTGGTCTGTGAGAGGCGCGCCTGCGGGGCTGTAGTCACCGTATAGCAATGAGAGTGAAGGTTGTGCCTCATAGCCCAATATAACAATAATAAACGGATTGTTTTTATAATAAAAAATACCCGCATCTGTGCTGATTGAACCACTGATGAAATAAGCATGACCATTTTTGCTCATGGAGACTGCACCTATTTTGCGGGCGAGGTTTTTTAAGTTGCCGCGTGCAGGACTGGGATTATCGATCATTAACAGATTCAGCGCTGTGTTGTGTATGCTTTTATCTTCTAGGTGATATAAGTTGTTGTAGAACTTGAAGAAATCTTTTGCTGACCAGACGTTCGCGCCGGTAGTTGAGCTGCAACTCAGCGGCGCGGTTTGTCTTATGCAAGCATCTTCCAAACCGTAGGTAGGTAGTTGAACGTCAGAAGAATTTCCATTTACATCTTTCTCCGCAACAACATCCCATTTGTATAATCCGCGCTGTTCTTCATTGACCTGATATCTAATGCCTGAAAAATAATTGAACCATTGGTTAAACTGGCTGACTGCATTTGGCTGGTAGCAGCCGGTTGTAGATGAAATTTGTGTGTCTGCTATCTGTTTACACTTCTCAAATACAAAGTTCAAGACATTGCCAGTTGAGACATTACTGCTGCGTGTGGTCATGCTATACACTTGGCTGAGGATAAAATACCTTTGATCTATACTGCTTGCATTTCCATCTTTGATAAAGCGGTTGGTGTCAAAAAATGCTTCAATATTGTCCCAGTTGTTAACGTTAGAAAGATGCTGTGTGACCAAAGCTTTGTACTCTGGGCTTGTATAGTAGGCTACGTCTCTTGTGTGTGCAGGGTCTGAAAAATAAATACTCCATTCGGGGCTTTGTGTATCCCAATATTGCTTACATTGTGAAAGAAAATAAACCAGCACAGGTCCTTTGAAGGCAGATGCAAATTGAAACGCTATATCTGCATTGATCGAAATTAGTTCCTGGTTTTTATGCAGGTCATAAATATAAATACCCAGATCGTTTTGGGTTTTATCGGGCAAACAGCTGTTGTTTGACCTTGGCAGGGCGGATAATAGTTGTTGGTTATAACCAACGGAGAGAAGTGTGGGCGTAGGAGTAATTGTGGCTGTAGGCGGAGGCAGAGTGGCGCTTGGTGTGATGGTGGGCGTACAAGTTAATGTGGCTGTTGCTGGAATGGCAGCTGGTGTTAGGGCTGGGGCGTTGCCCGCGCATGACGTAAGCAGAATCAGCATGATGTAGAAGAGAAGCGAGATTTGATGTTTGTTTGTGCGCATAAGCCGCCTTTAATAATTAGGATACCATATATGCAAAACATCCGAGTTCTTAAAGAACTCGGATGTTTTGTTAGGTTGAAGTTTATTTTTTCTTTTCGCCCACATTGGTATCAGATAGGATTGTGTTGTTGATGAAATTGAAAGATAAAATTTCCAATGCAGGCTGTTCATTCTTTTCTGATCCGAATTCCTCGCGGGGTTGCCACTGTGGTTATTCCAACAAGATCTTCCAATTTATAAGAATTCAAAACTTGTGATAACAATTCGATCAGCGGTCGGATTCCATCCTCGTCAGGTCTTAAAAGCAAAATGCCGAAGTGTTTTCCTGGGGTATAAACGCGAATATCTCCAAAACCTTTATCAGCAGTAACTAGAAACCTTTTTTGATTTTGAACAGCAATCCATAATTGTGCATCTTTCCACCCACCCATACCTTGCTCAATGACACTTGCAGCATCATAGCCATGGTCTCGTAAAATTTGCACAGCCCGGCGAGGCAGGTCTTCATCCACTGTGATTTTCAAAGACATGCGTTACCCAGCGAGTGGTAGAAAAGCATCGTGACGCAGTATCTCTGCTGCATACGCCAATGCAGCTTGAATAGATTCTTTTTTTAACTGTGGGTAAGCATCCAAAATTTCGTCAAAGGTCATTCCGTCTGCAACACTTCCAACGATCATTGAGAGAGGAATGCGTGTGCCCGCAATACACGGCTCACCGTGGTGGATGTCAGAATCAATTGCAATGTGTTTGTGCCAGTCAATACGCATAAAGGACTCCTTGAATGAGTATGATTATACCCCGCAGAATTGAATTGCTTATTCGTTAAATGAAAATCGGAGCGTTACTCCGATTTTCATTGTTTTGATAATTGATGATAAATTTATTACTGTTCATGAATAAACAGCGCCAACACCTTTGTTTGCAGGTTGTCTATTACTTCTTCTTTTTCTTCACAACACTTTTCTTGACAGGTTTTTTACTCACTGCCTTCTTTACAACCTTGGCAGGTTTAGCGGCTTTCTTCGCTTTGACCTTGCTAGAGGCTGGCTTTTCTGCTTTCTTCTCCCCTTCCACAAATCTTTCCACTGCCCAGCCCACTGCAATCGCAGTAATCACTTCGCCGGGCTTCACTTCTACAACCACGTCACCTTTGCTGGCGGCGCGTTTGCGCACAGCGGCTGTATCTAACCGCGCAGATTTTGCCGCGCCTTTGCTCATGTGAATGGTGGCGACATGATTTGGTTTTCCGCTGGCGATGGCGACGAGCGTCACTTTGCCCGATAGATCCCAGACCGTTACACCCTTGCCGTAACGTCCTTGCTTGGGCAATTCTTTTTCTTCAATTCGTTTGGCTTTGCCGTCACTAGCCAGCAAGAAGATTTCTCCTTCGGCAGGTAGAACTTCCATACCAACTACTTCATCTTTATCTTCAAGCTTGATTCCATTTACGCCCGCGGCGACGAGTCCCATTGGGCGCACGTCATCTTCTTTAAAGCGGATTGCCATGCCGCTAGAGGTGGCGAGCAAAATATCTTTTTTCTTGCCATCAGTGAGTCCCACCCAGCCAAGCCTATCTCCTTCATTAACACGTGCCAAAGTAAATGTTTGTGATGACGGTCCGGGCAATTCGCTGATCAATGTTTTCTTGATCATGCCAAAGCGTGTGGCGGTAATGACACAAGTTTCTTCGCCTAGTGTAGATTTACTGGCAGGCAATGAGAATACCGCCGCGAGCGGGTCATTTTCAGTCAGCGGTGAAACTTTGTAATACATAGAGCCTTGACTCATTTTGTCAGATTCGGGAATCAGATGTGCGGCTACTGCGGCGGCTTTGCCAAGCTTGCTCACAAAATAAATTGTGTCAGTTGTGCTGGCTTTGATCAAGTAGCGCGGCGCGTCATTGCCCGAATGTTTTGGTTGTTTGTCGTCATGTGTGCGCGAGACAATGCCGTCATCGGTCACGCCGATCCATACTGATTGCTGCGGCAATAGATCGCGCGTGGTTAATGCGTTGGTGGTTTTTGCGCCTTGTTTTAAATTAACAATTTGTGTACGCCGGCGGTCTGCATATGCGGCTTTTACTTTTATTAGTTCGTCCGCCACAACTCCGCGCATTAATTTGGGTGACTTTAATAATGTTGTCAGTTCTTTAATGACGCCAGTGACTTCTTTATATTCAGTTTCGATCTTTTTGCGCTCTAGTGCGGCGAGCCTGCGTAATTGCATATCAAGGATCGCGGTAGCCTGTAATTCCGAAAGCTTGTAGCGCTTCATTAGTTTTGCGCGTGCTGTTTCTACATCAGAGGCAGAGCGGATGATTTCAATAATCTCGTCTAAATTCTTTAATGCGACTACATAGCCCTCTAAGATGTGAGCGCGCGCCTTAGCTTTATCCAGATCAAATTCAGCGCGCCTCTTTACTACCGTCAGCCTGTGTTCAACATAGACGCGTAGTGCCTGCTTGAGCGTGAGTGTGCGCGGCTCGCCATCCACCAGCGCCAGCAGATTAATACTGAAAGTGGTTTGCATGGGCGTACGTTTATAAAGATTTCGCAACACAATTTCGGGATCGGCATTTTTCGTCATCTCCAGCACGATACGCATACCCTGGCGATCCGATTCGTCGCGCAGATCAGATAACCCTTCAAGATGACCGTCACGAGCCAGCTCGGCAATGCGTTCGATCAAACTGGATTTGTTCACTTGATACGGCAACTCTGAAACGATGATGCGATTCTTGCCGCGCTCCATTTCTTCCACGTGCGCTTTTGCCTGGACTGTGACTCGTCCGCGCCCAGAACCATACGCGGCTTCGATCTCATCTTCGCCTTTTTCTTGAATGATCAATCCGCCTGTGGGGAAGTCTGGTCCTTGCACGAACTTCATCAATTGTTCAACATCAATATCGTCGAGCTTTTCCCAGCGCTCGATCATGTAGATCAGCGCGTCTACAATTTCGCCAAGGTTGTGCGGCGGAATGGAAGTTGCCATGCCGACAGCAATACCCGTTGCGCCGTTGACCAAAAGATTTGGGATTGCGGCTGGCAGAACTTTAGGTTCTTCAAGAGTGTCGTCAAAGTTGGCAACAAAATCCACTGTCTCTTTGTTGAGGTCAAATAAAATATCCAACGCGGCAGGGGTCAGACGCGCTTCGGTATAACGCATCGCCGCAGGGGGATCGCCATCTACAGAACCGAAGTTACCCTGACCATCTACCAAGAGTGTGCGCAATGAAAAATCCTGCGCCATACGCGCCATGGCTTCATAAACTGCCGAATCGCCATGTGGGTGATATTTACCCAACACTTCACCGACGATACGCGCAGATTTTTTATAAGCCGAGTCTGCGCGTATGCCCATGTCGTACATCGCATATAGAATGCGGCGCTGCACGGGCTTGAGCCCGTCGCGTGCATCGGGCAGGGCGCGGGCAACGATAACGCTCATGGCGTAATCGAGATACGATTGCTGCATCTCTGTGTCTATGTCTATTTTTTTTACAATCCCAAGATCCATGTTGACTCCAATTATTTTTCAAACACAAAGGACACCAAGGTCACTAAGGAAAACCTTCGTGTACTTTGTGTCCTTCGTGTTGATTATTTTTTGAATTAATGTTCTATTGTATGGCATATCTTACGAGCAAAGATAGGAAGCGTCAAGCCTAAGGGGTAAATTCTATTTTATTCGTTATGCATATGCCGCTTAATCCAGTAGTTGAACACAAGGTAATTCTGACGCGCAGCTTGTGACCTGTGGGGTCGTATGCAAATGCTGGCGCACTAATGATTGTGGATAAGCCTGTTGAGAGTGTATCTTTCGTTGCTGAGGAGACACATCCGTTTAAATCTACAAAACCGTCTGTAAGATTCGATAAGGTTATGCTAGTGACAGTATCTTTTACTTCAACTTCCACAGATTTAAAAGGATAAGAGCCAGTGTTCTTTAATTTCAACTCCACCCACCAACCTGAACATACATCTAGGCTGGTATATTCTGCTTTAAAGTTTGGCGCAGGAGTTGGAGTTAATGTTGGTAAAGGTGTATTTGTGGCTGTTGGTGTTGGCGGAGGTGTGTATATAGGTAAAAAGGAAACATTACCATTAATAGTGGCATATTCTCCCCACACCCAGCAATAAGCATCTTTTTTATCAGGATTCGGAATATACCAATAGTTCGCAGTGGGGTCGCGCCCTAAAATTTGTGCGGTTTCGCCAACTAATAAAGCGCCTTTGTAATCATAGACTTTGCCGGGGCCGCTGCGACAGTTTGTGTCAACAGAAACACTGATAAGGGGAATTACAGGTGTGAATGTATAGTTAGGCGTAGGCGTTAATGTTTCTGTGGGAATATCCGTGAGAGTTAGTGATGGGGTTGCGTCCAAGGTTGGTGCTTTTGTTTGCAAAGGATTACGTGGGACAGCAGATAACGTTAGAGCACTTTGGGCGGTCTCCATAATAAGGGTATTGATCGCGTTTGAGTCTAATGCGGGTGTGGATGGTGCTGAAGTTGCGCACGCAAAAGATGCAAATAGCAAAACTGAAAAGGGAAGATAAATTTTATTTTGGGTTTTCATGATTTCTCCACGAGATTATAGATGAAAGTTGCTTTTAAAATAGACTTTCATTTTGCTGTTATTGTTCCCAAATCAAATACCCCTTCGAAAGAAATTTCTTTTGCGTATTAATTTTATATCCTTTACGTGCTAAGGCTTCGGCGCTGTTGATGAACCATTGTTTATCCCCGTAGATTTTTGAAGCAGATGTTTCAGCGGCGGAGCGTTTCCAGGCTTCAAAAAAATCATAAATAGTTTCGCCTTTGATAACATGATGAATTAAATTTTTTGGCAAAATCGTTTGAAATTCTTCCACGTCAAAACCTGTGTGGAAATTTGTGCTGAAAACCAAAGCCTCATTCTGCCATGCATTCGTCTTTCCTCTTTCTTCTTTTTTTACAAGATTTGCCGCCCAAATACTGCCAAATGGATTTGAGGTGCCTTCAATCATTAATCCTTGCGGCAAAACATGTTCTGCGAGTCTTTCATAAGCGGGAGCGAAATCTACTTCTTCGTATTGGCGCAAGACGTTGAATGCGCGAATCAAGCGCACTGATTCGCCTGAGCTCATAGGTAGATTAAAGCCGCCGTGACGGAAATGTGTAAGCTCATCTGCAAAGGGCAGAGCGGCTTCAACTCTTTCTTTGTCTATTTCCACGCCGAGGATTTTGAGGTGCGGATTAACGCTCCTGAAACGAGATGCAGATTCGAGCGTGGTGCGAGCATCAAAGCCGAAGCCAAGATCAACGAAAAACGAATCGGTAAACAAGCCGTCGGTACGGGTAAGAAGCGACGGCTCATAGAGCAGGATAAAGTTATCAACTCGGCGTAGTCGATTGGCGGCTGTTTTTCCGCGGGTGGGTTGTCCAACTGGTTTTGTTGAATGACGCATACGATCCTATTATAAAAACAAATTGCCCCTCGAGCATAGCAGCGAGGGGCAATTTTAATTTGGTGATTTATTCCTATGGCGTAAATTCGATGGTGGCTGATGAGCAGGAACCGCCGTTTCCTTTTTCGGTACAGAGCTTAATGGTGGCGGATAATTTATGCCCTTTCGGATCGTTTTTAAGTACAGGACCAACAACGGTAATGGATTCTCCTGATGCGAGAGTTGGAGTGATTGCCGATAATGCGCAAGCATTCACATCTTGAAATCCATTCATAGATAAGAATCTTCTTTCTGTTGTGACTGTATCTTCCAGTGAAATTTCTATGGATTTGACGGTCACCGCACCCACGTTTTGTAATTTGATGCGTGTAAACCAACTGAGACATTTGCCTGAACTTACGAAACTTGAAAAGACGGCAGGCTTTGGTACTACGGCTGTGACAAATATAAATCCTTGCGTTCCTGATGCTGGTGGTTGTATGGTAGCGCCAGCAGGCTCAGCAGTAAATGTTGGCGGTGGTGCAACGATGGGTACGTTGCTAAGGTTTGCGCCAGCGGCGTAGCTTCCTAACATCCAACAAAAGATACTTGGATTGTTTGGGCTGCGAACATACCAAAAATTCTCAGAGGGATGTTTGCCCATTACCTCGATGGTTTGCCCAACTTGGAAGGTATCCACTAGATCGTAGCTTATACCTGGACCTACACGGCAATTGGTTGCTTCGGAAAGGGTTACATACGCAAAAGTAGGTGTGGATGTAAGCTGAGGTTCTGCTGTAAAAGCAGTAGTAGGAGTTGTTGCTGAAAGTTGATCCAGCGCGGATTGAGTCAATGTTTGGGCTACTGCTGTTGCCAGTTCAGCATCTGCATCTACGCTGGGTGATAAAAAGGGTAAGTTGCAGGCTTGCAAAATTAATAATAAAGGCAATAAATAAAATAATGCTTTTTGTCTCACGTGAAAGTCCTCCAAAAAATGTAGGGCGAGATCATTCTCGCCCTACAAAATTATACTCGTCCTTTAAGAACCAGTTCTAGTACTTATTTCCCATCCGTTTTATTTTCTGTTTTCGGTTTACGAGTTTTGCGAAACATCCAGCGTAAAAACAAGAAAGCCAGATATAAAGGCAAAGCCAAAGTGAGCAACACCGGCAGTAAGAACAGGAAGAAACTAATCAGGAAGTTTACAAAACCTTGCCAAAAATAAATTAGATTCTGAATTGCATCGCGCGCAACGCCCTTCGGTTCCCAGCCGCCAATTTCTAAAGGCTGAAGAGTTTCCTCGGCAATCAAGCGGATGCTCACCGCAGAAAGCGCCGCGGCTTCTTCATAATATTTGATCTGTCCTTTGATCAACTCCACTTGTTCACGGTAATAAATCATCTGATTAAAGACGTTCAGCACTTCTTCGGGCGTGGTCTTTTCTTCCATGATTTTTTCAAGCTGAAGCAGTGCGTCTTCATATGTGCCGAGTCTTGACTTTAAGTCCACATACGCTGCAGTTACATCCTGCCCGGAGCGGCTTTCAGATTGCACTTCGATCGAATCTTTCTTAACAAGGTCTAGCGCATCGTTTAACTTCTTTGCAGGCACACGAAACACTAGCGAGGCTTCTGGCACAGTTTTGCCGCTGGGGGTATAGCCCTGATACAAATTTGACGAAACCACAAAGCCGCCCATCTCTTCTGCCATCTTTGCGATTTTTGCCATTTCTGCTTTTGGATCTGTTACTACAATGGTCAGATCAGCGTTTTGAATTACTAATCTTTCTACTGAAGTAGCGTTGAGAGGACCGTTTGTTCCGCCGTCATCGCCTCCACCCTCAGCAGATTTTGACTGGTTCGCAGAATCAGGCATTGCTGCCTGAGGTGCGCCAAAGGGTACTTCTTCCATTGCAGGCGCGGCAGAATATGATTCAGTATAGCCGCTAGATTCGTCCAAGGGCGATGCTGAACTTCCACAGGCACTCAGTAAAAACACGCCGATCATAGATAGAAACAAAATTTTCTTCATAGTATCTTCTCCTTTTGTATAATAGAGAGACGCAGCAAACTCAATGAATGTTCCCTACCAGCCATCAGCCAAGCGAGTTGCTTGTTTTTCTGGCAGATGCACTTCACGAATACGCGCCTGTACCTCTGCAATGTTATATGCCACACGGCGTGCTTCCCAAGTCTTTGCTTCAGTATCATAAATTGCATACGCGGCGCGCGGATCACGGTCACGAGGCTGACCCACCGAACCCGGGTTCAAGATCATATAAGGACGCAGGTTGGTAGGTTTTTCCAAGTTGGGCGTGCCCATGGTTACCTTGTCACTTTTTTCATCTTTCACAAAAAAACATTGCACATGCGAATGTCCAATAAAACACCACGGGGTTTGAAAATGGTCAAAGTTAAGCCGCGCAGTTAGTGTGTTTATTATATATTCCCACAATGGGTCACGCGGACTTCCATGCGCCAGCGTAGCATCGCCCATTACTTTTGTGCTTTGCGGCAAACTGCGTAAAAAATGCATGTTCGATGCAGTTAAAACTTTTTCGTGATAGATCAAGGCAGTGCGGGCTTCAACATTAAAAGTTTCAAAAGGCATCTTGCCAATTACTGCTACATCATGGTTGCCCATCATGCAAGTTAAGTTTGGAATATCACGCACTTCTTCAACTACCGCGTTTGGGTCAGGTCCGTAGCCAACTAAATCGCCCAAGCACCAGGTCTCATCAACCTGACCGGCATCTTTTAATACAGCTTCAAGGGCAGAATAATTTGCATGAATATCAGACATTACAAGTACGCGCATTATTTCTCCAATAGTACAGCTAATTTTTCAATCACGGCTTCCGCCGCTTCCGTTTTACTGATCAATGGCAAAGAGTCCTGTCTGCCATCTGCATACAATAAAGTCACACGATTGGTATCTACACCAAAACCAGACTCTTTGGCAGAAATATCATTTGCAACAATTAAATCCACTTTTTTACTACTTAACTTTTCACGCGCATTTTCTAATAGATTACGTGACTCAGCCGCGAACCCGATTACGACATGCGGGCGCTTCTTTCCAACGGGTAAGCCTGATACTGTTTTAAGAATATCTTCCGTCTCTTCAAGTTCTATTTGCGGAATGCCGTCGCGCTTTTTCATCTTATCATCTGCCGCATTCTTTGGGCGAAAATCAGCAACAGCCGCCGCCATGATCAACGCATCTACGCCGACAGTTTCATTTAAGACACTCTCCAACATTTGCTTCGCGCTTTCTACTTGCACCATTCGTGCACCTATCGGCGCAGGCAATGCTGTGGGCGTGCTAATCAGCACCACCTCTGCGCCCGAATCGAGCGCGGCTTGTGCGAGAGCGTATCCTTGTTTGCCAGAAGATCGGTTGCTCAGTATGCGTACTGGGTCAAGCGCTTCCTGTGTTCCGCCTGCAGTGACAACAACTTTTTTTCCAGCAAGCAAGCCGCCACGTCCAAGGATGAGGCGGATGTTGCCAAGAATCTCGGCTGGTTCGCGCATACGTCCCTTGCCTGTTAATCCCGAAGCAAGATGGCCGTCAACAGGTTCAAAGATAATGACTCCGCGTGCTTTTAGTTTGTTTAAGTTTTCTTGTAAAGCGGGGTGATCATACATGCCGCCATCCATTGCTGGTACAAGCACAATAGGGCATTGCGCGGCTAAAGCTGTGACGGTTAATAAATTATCCGCAATGCCATTTGCAAGTTTTGCAATGCTGTTAGCGGTGCAAGGCGCAACCACGAATAAGTCTGCATCTTTGCCAAGACCAACATGCAAAACATGGGCTTCGTTTCCCCAAAGATCAGAATCGGTATAGGCGCGGCGCCCTGTAACAGATTGAAATGTGAGCGCAGTGATAAATTTTTCAGCGGAGTTCGTGAGTACACAATCTACTTCTGCGCCCACTTGTGCCAGCTTGGAAGCAAGGTCGGCGGCTTTAAACGCGGCAATAGAGCCTGTAATGCCTACAATAATTTTTTTACCGTGCAAGACTTTCATACACAGAATTATACTTGTTTATAGTAGTGGTGAATGGCAAACTGTTGTGGACGCTTTTTTATTTAAAAAACGGAATTCTAATGAAGAATGTACTACCGGGGTGTTTTTCTTCATCATGACCTGTACTTTCTGCCCAGATTTTTCCACCGTGTGCGCGAATAACGCCTGCTGCAATAGCGAGCCCTAAGCCGGGTCCGCCGCCTTTGTAGCTTGTACGGCTTGATGAATGAAATTCTACTTTGCCTAGCTGGAATAATTTTTCAAAAATAACGGTTAAATTTTCGGGGTCTATGCCTATACCAGTGTCTTTTATACGGATTTCAGCGCACTCGCCCATGCGCTCATCATTGACTTTATGCACGCTGATGTCAATCTGTCCGCCATCAGGGGTGAACTTAATGGCATTGACCACTAGATGATCCAAAGCTTTTTGTAACAGCTGTGCATCAGCGGCAAGCGGCGGAAAATCTTTAATAGATTCATCAAGCGTAAGAGTTAGATTCCTTTGCGCAAGATCTGCAATGTAGTCTTTGTGAATCAGTCTAAGGGTAGTGCCGAGCGGCATAACATCCACAAGCGGGGTTAGTGATTGGCTGTCGAGCCGGGCTACATCCAACATGCTGTTGACAATTTGATGCAGGCGGTCAACACCTTGCATGACGCCGTCGATCGCCAGTTGTAAAGTAGCGTTGTTTTGTACAGCAGCATCCGCTTTGAACATTCCTAAATAGCCTTTGATGACTGTTAGTGGAGTTCTTAATTCATGTGCGGCAACTTGAATGAAGGTTGATTTGTTACCGTCTATTTTTTCCAGAGAATTAAGCGCCTTGTTCAATTCTTCTACACGCTGTTCTACCATGCGTTCCATGATCTGGCTAAAATCAGTTACTTCGTCGTAGAGGCGCGCATTCCCTAGAGCGATGGCGGCTTGTACGGCAAAAGCAGTGGATACAGTTGCGTCATCGCCGTTGAATGCCCATGCTTTTTCGCGTGTGACTACAGCCATACCCAGCACTTTACTTTTGTAATATAAAGGTACGCCTAGCCAAGATTTATCAGCGGGCATCCATGCAGGTTGGGTCCAGCCTTTCATGGCGGTGGTATCGCCTACTTGAATGGGCTCTTTCATGCGTGCAACTGCATCGTACATATTTACATCACGATCATCGTGATGAACAATATAATGGAGTTCAGCATATGGAGCATCATTTGGCAAGCCATGATGGGCGGTTACGTGCGGGTTACCATTGGCATCCTCCAAGATCACGACACCGCGATCGAACTGAATAATGGTGCCCAGCTGCTCAAGAATTTTCTGCGGAACTTGATCTTCTTTAACAAGAGATGAAAGTTGGCGTGAGGCGCGTGCCAATAATTCCATGGTGCGGCGATGGTGCTGTTCTTTTTCATAAAGACGCGCATTTTCTACGGCGCTTTTTTCTGCATCGTCGCGGGCTACGCCCAACTCGGTAGCGCGTTGACGCGCCTCTTCGAGCAGACGTTCCACTTCATGCTGTGCCTGTTCACGCTGTTGTACAAGCATGATGCGTAACAAGGCGCTACTTACCAAATTACGAATGCGCGCGTACACTTCCCAGTCACGTAAACTTACTTCAGCCCACATAAAACCAAAACGATTACGCGCCAAACTTAAGGGCATGATTAAGGCAGAGTAGCGCGCGTCCCCGTCTGTTTTTTCAAAAGGAGCTAGCGGACCTGTGGTTAATTTTGGCTGCTGTTTGGGAATGGATATCTTTTCGTTTTCGTACTGCATCAGCAAACGATAATTTTGCGGCGGAGGTGTTGAGATCGATTCCGGATTCTTCAAATCGCTGTAAAACATTACATACCATCGTTTAATGCCCAACAAAGGAAAATTCTTTTGAATGGCTTCGCCTATTTCTGCCAAGCTCATGGCTGGTGCAATGGAAAACGCCAAGCCGCCTAATACTTCCTCTTGTTTTTCAAGTTCCAAACGGCGAAAAGCCTGCGCTCGTTGTGAAAGTTCCCCTGCTAGCATACGCGCTTGCTGAAATAAATTTTCGGCGCGTAATGCCATCTTAGGGTCAGAGATGCCGCCCAGCGCGTGTTTGCGCAAGGTGGAAATAACATTGTGCCAAATATCTGCTTCACATCCGCGTTCTTGCAGGGCTTCAATGGTTTGCTTTATTAGACGGATAAATGCATCATTACCATTGTCTGATTTCAAAGCAGAAAGAAAAGCAACCCAAGTTTGGGAAAAAATTTCCTGCAGTTTCTTGGCGCCGCTTTCTTTTTGGCTAATATTTGCTACTGCAAATAATGCCTTTACAGCGGCATCTTTTTTGTTGTCTAATTTACTGGTTA
>VFJR01000107.1 GCA_009885945.1 Anaerolineaceae bacterium | reverse complement strand
TATTGCCGCGGCGATCAGCGAACAATATCAAACTGTTCCGCAATCGAAAGTTGGTCTTGCCGTTGCCCTCACTGACAGAATTGATTCTCTCGTTGGTCTCTTTGCCGCAGGGCTTGCTCCCACTGGCGCGAAAGACCCATTTGGACTGCGCCGCGCCGCGATTGGAATTGTTCAACCACTCATCGAGCATAATATCGATTTTGATATTACCGAAGCTGTAAAAAAATCTGCCAAGACGCAGCCGATTGAAGTTAAGGATGAAGCGCAGAAGCAAATTCTTGATTTCATTACGGGACGCTTATCAGTTGTGTTGAAAGATATGGGATACAAGCATGATGTCGTCGAAGCTGTTCTTGCAGAGCAATCCAATAACCCTGCGGGAACTGTTCGGGCGGTGAAGCAACTATCCGCTTGGGTGGGACGCGAAGATTGGTCAACTATATTGGATGGCTATGCAAGATGCGTTCGCATTACGCGCGATCAGCAGACTCAATTCAAAGTGATTGAAAAGCTCCTCGTCGAAGAGGCAGAAAAAGGGTTGTATGAAGCGGTGAAGAAATTGCCAGTTGTTGTTGAAGGCGATGTCGAATCCTTCTTAAAAAATGCGGCGTCGTTAATTCCATCCATTACTATGTTTTTTGATAAAATTTTGGTAATGGCTGAAGATGTAAAGGTTAAAGAAAACAGACTTGGTTTGTTGCAGGGCATCGCAGGACTTTCTAAGGGCGTTGTAGATTTATCTAGACTTGAAGGGTTTTAGTTAAACACAGAAAGAAATAGACCAGTCAATTATTTGGCTGGTCTATTTTTATATCTTTTAGCAAGTAGTTGTATTTGCCAGTGTTCAGTTTCCAAATTTCGAGCATTCGCGGCGAACTCCATAGCTCGCCTTTTATGATGAAAGAAAGTTTTTCGTAATACAGGGCGATATTTTTATCCTCGATCAAATTTTGTCCTGAGCTAAGAGTATCTATATATCCTTTGGGGATAATGTGCTGAAAATGTCCAATTCTCCAGTTTATGGGGTCTGTCAAAGGCAGTCGCACCATCAATGGGTCTGCCAGCGCGTTGATGTCAATGATATGGATATTGGGTCCAGCCTTGTATGAACTTAGACCGAGTGAAGAGACCATTCTAACTTTGGCAGGTGTGTTCGGGTCGTATATCCAATCTGCGCGGGCATACTCTGAACTTGGCGGCTGATTGTTTTGCAAAGTGGCAGATAAACTTAGATCGTTATAAACTTTTCTTTCATCTGCAATTAAATTTGAATCTAGGAATATTTTGAAATCATTTACCTTATCTCCATACAGTAATTGGCGTTCTTTGATAAATAGTATGGGCGCAATTCCGATTATTAAAATTAGGGTGAGTGACCAGTTATAAGGTTTCGCTGGTTTAAAGTTGTACCTTGATAGCAGGGCTGTGGATGCTAGTAATGGCGTTGAGAAGAATCGTCCGCTCATAAAATCGCCGCCAATGTAAAGAATGTATAGTAAGTAGAGAACAATCCCTGCAAAAACAATCTTGTGCGGATTATTCTTTTTTATTAATGTGCTGATTAAGCCAGCAGTGATGGTCAGCAATGTAATAGGGTCTAATTTTAAAGAGTTTAGATAATAAAATAATCCGTGTTTAATAAGGGTGGAGATGGAAATGCCTGTGTTCATTTTTGCATAGGCTGTATTTGGAAATGGCACGCCATAGTAAAAAACTGAAAATATTTCCCAGATGATCAAAGGTAGAAACCCAAGCCCGATCACAGTAATCGTTTTCTGTTTGTTTGAGCTCTGCCAGAACACGGTCAACAAAGCGGGCGCGTAGAATAACAAGGCGTCTAATCGGTTGAGTCCGCCTAGTGACGCCAGCAGCGCAAGAAAAAATATGCTTTGAACAGTGTCAGCTTTTTTTGTTAGAAAAATAAAGATAAAAAGTAAAAGAATTAAATGGGTAAGCGGGTTCTCCAACCCGGAGGTTGAGTAATCCACGAAAGATTTAGAGAGTGAGAAGATCGAAAGCCCTAAGATCGCCCCTTTTGTTGAATCTGCAACTCTGAAAGTAAAAAATACTACCGTTAGCAAGGAAAGCCCGATGCATAAGAAAATATTGAGGAAATACATCTGCCCCTGACCCAACGGATTATGCTGCCATAGGTCGAAAATATACCCAGCCATGGATTGTGCTAAGAACCAAAGAGGATGTGTAAAGGTCTGTACCCGTTCGCCAATGTTAAAGACGGGACCATAACCATGCAGAAAGTTTTCGATGGAGCGAAAGGTGATGAATGCATCATCACTTACCCAGGCGGTTTTGATCACAAGCCAAAAATAAAAACCGAGAAAAGGAATTGCCGCCCATCTATCGTTTGTAAACCATGGTTTCATGGCAATATTATAATTCACGAATTTTAGGTTATATATTCTGCATGTTTGGAATGTATCTACTTCCCTTGATCTGGATAGGTTTGTGAGTTTTTAATAAAATATTGCGGTCGGTATAAAGCTTCAATTGCATTATGTAGTTCCGCTTCTTGTTTATAATAATGATATACCCCTCAAAGCACCGGTGTAGTATTGTTAATCCGTTATGTTATTTTTAGCAAGTTTAAAGGTTTTATAAAATGAGCTTCGAGTGTGTTGATCTTCGTAAAGAATTTTCCTCTCAAAGAGGCTTGTTTTATTTAGCAAGTGGAAAAAGCGAATATCTCTGCCAGCCGCGCCTATCAACCGAAAGCTTACTCAGGGCAGGTTGTGATGTTTAGGTGGTACGGCAACTATTCCTTGAGGAGAGTGATGCTGATCATGGCTGGGGTAAAGTCGGTGTAGGTAACTTCGTTGTTCGTTCACTGGGCTGTTATCATGGTAATATTTTGTTTGAGCCTTTTGTGGCGCAGGTGGCTGAAAGATTAAATAAGTATTTGAAAGATTAGTTTTTTATTATGAATCTTGATCCAAAAATAACAAAACAGGTTGTTCGTAAGCGCTGGCTGGGTATTTTTAAGATCCTTTTGGCTTTGGCGTTAATCGCTGTTGTGTTTTCAAAAACCAGCCTTGCGCAAATCATTGAAACAACCAAAAACGCTTCCCTGCCGTGGCTGCTCGTTAGCTTTTTGCTATTTTGGGTTGTGACCATGCTGAAGGCTGTGCAGTATTGGGCATTGTTAGACGGCGATACTTCTTATTGGCAAGTTTTAAGGATCGTTATTTTTCAAAATGCCTTATCTAATTTGGTGGCAAATATGGCTGGGGTAGCCTCCTATTTTGCAATGTTTCGTCTAGAGCAAAATGTAAATGTCAAACGTTCTGGGGCTGTGTTTGTGATCACCAAAGTTGGGGATGTATTTAGCACTGGATTGTTTCTTTCTCTCTCTGCGTATATCGTATGGGCTCGCATTAAGAGCTTGCAAGAGTTGACCATTGTTTTGCTGTTTGGCATTGCCGCTTCTCTATTTCTTTTTGGCGTCATGATTGTCTTTCGAATAAAATTTATTTTATTCGTGCGCAAAACAATTCATTGGCTTCGTTTGGATCGCATTAAGTTTCTGGTCAGCTTGGTCGATCTCGCTGAAGCTGTAGCGGGGCAAGAGCGAGGGGTGTTTATTCGCACCGCTTTATTGGCAACAGCTCTGTCTGTCTTGTATATGGTTGCTACTCTTTTTTACTTATTTAGCAAGACTCAGGTATTTCATATTCCTATTGTTTTTTGGGAGTCTGCTTATATTGTTTCCATGTTTCAGCTAATTTCATTAATCCCCATTCAGGTTTTTGGCGGGTTGGGTGTGGTTGAGTTTACAACTTTGTATTTTTATACAATATTTGGCATTGTGTCTGCTGATATTCCCGCCACATTAATTGGTGGGCGGATATTATTGTATTTATTTCACTTATTTTCCCTGCTTTATGTTTCTGTAGAAGGTTTTTTTAATAAGCCTAAGTCAAGCTGAATGTGCTAGAATTATTTTAAAGGAATTAAAACTGTGGAGTTTAGAAACAGCTCAGATGTTGTATATGCAGAACAACTTATTCAGGAGGGCAAGAGGCGCGAGGCGTTTAATGTGTTGTCAGAGTTTGTTAAACGCGATCCCTCTTCAGTTCAGGCTTGGTATTTATTAAGCACTCTGGTCGGCGGGGATGAGAAACAGCTTTATTGCCTCGATCGCGCCCTAAAACTGGATCCAAATCATAGGCAGGCGCGTGAGCGTTTTGCTGGGATTAAAGGACTGCCAGGCGGGAGACCAAAAGCAAAACCAACAAAGAAGCGTTCAAGTCTTGGAATTGTTTTCCTTTTGCTGGTCTGTGCAATTGCAGGCGTGGCGGGCATGGGGTATGTAGCTGTATCTCAGCCAGAATTGGTCAACAGTATTTTATTTACGCCCACATTTACAGCATCATCCACAAGCACCACTACATTTACCCCGCCTCCAACTGTTACTTTAACACCTTCTTTAACTCCCCGCCCTACGGCATCTCCTTTTCCTACAGAGACTCCTGTTACTCCTTTGTCGTTGATCTATAGTACTTGGACGCCAGCGCCCATTTCACAAGATGATATTGGTCCTGCGGTAGGCTTGTATGCGCCCGACTTTGATCTAAAGAGTGTTACTTCTAGCAATAGAATTAGGCTTTCTAATTATGCGGGCAAGCCTGTTGTACTTGTGTTTTGGTCTAATGATTCGGCGAAAGGGATAAAGTATTTAGCCGCCATTGAAAAACTATTTGAAAACTATAACAGCAAAGGGTTGGTGATATTAACTGTGGCTGTTAAAATGGAGGCGGAAGCAGTTTTGTTGATACGGGATGATGAAGGACTTATCTTCACTATGGCGGTAGACCCAAATGGAAAAAATCATGCTTTGTATGGGAACTTAGAATTGCCATTAAGTGTTTTTATTGGTAAATCCCAAAAAATTAAAGAGCTAAGGGTCGGTCTGCTTAGTTATGAAGAGTTAGAAAGCAATGTGCAATCACTACTAAGAGAGCAAGTTACAGCAACACCCTAATTGTAAAGATTATTTTAATATGAATGCAGATAAACGCTAATTTTCGCTGACAAAGCCAAAATTAGCGTTTTGGGTGTGCTAATAAATATACGTCTAAAAACTCAAAAATTCTTTTGGTATATTCTCCCCGATGAAATTGATACATGCCCATGTGCGGCACATTTTTCTCCACCCAAATTTGTTTTGGCTCAATGGCGGCATCATAGAATCTCTGCGCAAAGCTTTGTGATAATTGCCCGCCATTCCAGCCGTCAATGATAAATACTGCGCGCGGACTGACCTTGCTGATCTGGTCAATTGGGCGGATTTGATTTGCAGACACGCCGCTTTCAAGTTCCCAAGAAAAAATAAAGAACGGATAATACAATCCCAGATTAGGCTTGGTGATATCTTCAAAAGAAGTGTAGGCGCTGTCTGAAATAACAACTTCTATTTCAGGGTGTTTTGCTGAGCTCATGATCATGGTTGCAGCGCCCATCGAGCCGCCCCACGCGCCGATATGCTTTACTTCTTGCTGAGCAAGCGCAAATGCTAAAGCGGCTTCTACGTCTAATTGTTCGTTAAAGCCAAGTGTAGATATATCCCCGCCGCTTAAGCCATGGGTGCGAAAATCCCAGGCGAGCACACCGTACCCATGTTCTGCAAACAAGGCGTAATAATCTTCAAGGCGGCTGGAGCCATGACCGTGTGCCAATAAAATCAATGCGCCGTTTTGCGGAGGGGTGTACCAAGCTGAAAGTTGTATGCCATCGCTGGTGGTGAGCTCTATTTCTTGATAGGGAATATGATGGTCAATTAACAATCCTTCTGACGGCTTAAATCTTATAGGGTGAAGAAGGCTTTGCGCCCCTCTGTAGCCTGAAACAGCAATGTAAAAAATCAACACGAACAATATACTTGCAAATGCAAACCCCGTTAAACGATACAAATGACTTTTGAACATTACCCCAACACAAAATTATCGATCAAGCGGGTCTTGCCAATTAACACAGCCATAGAGAGCAGAGTTTTGCCTTTCACTATAGCTAACTCTTTCAAAGTGTCATAGTCTGCGCAGGAAACATACTGCAATTCGGCTAACGGCTCATTCGCCAGCACTTCTTTCATCTTTCCTTTTAAAACTTCCCCAGACCTTTCACCGCCTTCATATAATAACTTTGCCGCGCTTAGCGCCTTGAATAACACTCCCGCCGCTTTACGATATTCGCCTTCCAAATACTTATTGCGGCTCGACATTGCTAAGCCGTCTGCCTCGCGCACGGTGGGGCAAACTACAACATCAAGCGGGAAATTCAAATCCACAGCCATACGGCGGATGACGGCTACTTGTTGCGCATCCTTTTGACCAAAATAAGCCTTATCTGGCTGGGTGACATTGAACAGCTTTGCCACCACAGTTGCCACACCCTTGAAATGACCCGGTCTATTAGCGCCTTCTAGCGGATATGAAACCGCTTCAACCTCCACCCAGGTCTGGTAGCCAGTCGGATACATGATCTCAGCTGAGGGCGTCCATACCAAATCCACACCGAGAGGTTTTACCAGCGCGAGGTCACGTTCCATGTCACGAGGATATTTTGAGAGGTCTTCGTTTGCGCCAAACTGGGTTGGGTTGACGAAGATGGTTAGAATCACATGCTCGCACTCTGCCTTAGCTTGGCGGATTAACGATAAATGCCCCTCGTGCAGATAACCCATCGTGGGAACCAGACCAACTTTACCCGTAAGAGAGATGCGCGCTTCTCTCAATTCGTCTATATTAATTGCGAGATTCATCCAAAACTCCTATACTTCTCCGAATTTTGGGGGCTTGACAGGGTAGAAACTTTGTTCTACACTCTTATTACATTAACCCAAAAGGAGATATAAAAATGGCTTATTCACACACCAACTCAAAAGGCACTACCTATTATCTGCACACCAATGGCAAGATGTTCTTCTTCTCACGAGAAGTGAAAGAAGGCGCCATGGATGCCCTTCCTGCGGGCAAAGTCGTTGTTGAAATGAAGACCGGCATGCTGGTCTTGAAGAATGTAGTAGCCGCTGGCGATGCCAAACCTGCTGATACCGGGGCTTCTTCATAAAGTAAGTATAACCTTGTTCGTCCAACCCCATTGTTCTTTTAGATAAAAAAGGAGACTATTATGACACGTACACAAGCATCTAAAGGTTTTGAAACGAAAGCGGGGGCGCCATGCCTACACTAAACCGAGTTCAACTGATCGGTCGTTTGGGCAAAGACCCAGAAAGCAAGTTCACCCCAACTGGTAAAAAAGTGACATCTTTCAGTGTTGCGGTTAGCAATCGCTGGAAGGATAAAAGTGGTGAGATGAAAGAATCCACCGAATGGGTCAATATTGAAGCGTGGGAACGGCTGGGCGAAGTTTGCCAGCAATACCTGCACAAGGGCAGTATGGTTTTTCTCGAAGGCCGCTTGCACACCGAGAAGTATGAGCACAATGGCGAGACCAAGTTTTTCACCAAGGTTGTTCTGCAAAGCCTAGAATTTCTGGATAAAAAGCCTGCTGAAGAGCCGATGACAGGTATGGGTGAAGACCCAGGCGATTACGAAGCCTAAAAAGAGGAGCGAGAGATATCTCTCGCTCCTCTTTTTTTACAAGCATCTCTAATACATTATTTTGTGTTGCTATGTTTATGGATTTGCCTATCTCGAATTAACGACGCAACAATAGAAGTTGTAAGCACAACAAACACTACTCCAAGTGAAACAGTCATGGGAATCTCGTAGACGGTATCGAGCAGCATTTTTGCGCCGACAAAGATAAGCACAATTGCCAAGCCAGTGCTCAGGTAGTGGAATTTTTCTACTACATTGGCAAGCAGGAAATATAAAGCGCGTAACCCAAGAATAGCGCAGACGTTGGATGTGTACACAATGAAAGGGTCTTTTGTGACCGCAAAGATGGCGGGGATCGAATCGACAGCAAAGACTAGATCGGTGCTTTCTATAATAAGAAGAACCAGAAACAAAGGCGTTGCCATTAATTTGCCTGCGCGGCGGACAAAGAACTTATCACCTTCATAGCCTTCTGTAATCGGAAATCGTTTTCGAAAAAACTTTACCAGTGGATTTTTTTCAGGTTCTACTTTGATGCTTTCCTGAGTGAACATTTTGATGCCGGTGTAAATTAAGAAACCACCAAAGACATAAATAATCCAGTGGAATTGTTCTAGCAGTGCAGCGCCAACCCCAATTAACACGCCGCGCATGAGCAGGGCGCCCAGAATGCCCCAAAATAAAACGCGGTGCTGATATTGAGCGGGCACTGAAAAATATGAAAAGATCAGTACAAAGACAAATATGTTGTCTACACTAAGAGATTTTTCGATAATGTAGCCGGTGAAGAAGGCAAGCGCGGCTTCTGAGCTGCTAAGCGCGCTATGAGGTACAAGCGAATCCCAAAAAAAGTAAATCACTGCGTTAAAGGCTAAAGACATCGCAATCCAGGCGATGCTCCAACCCAGTGCTTCTTTGATAGATACAGCATGTGATTTGCGATGAAATACCCCCAAATCTAATGCCAGCATTAGAATTATGAATGCATTGAATCCTACAAACAGCCAAATTGATTCTTCCATTTTTTCTCCTTTGAGTAATGCAGTAGAAAAACAAAAACGAGACTCCACGGTTAATTTCGTGGTAGTCTCGCCAGTTGTGTAACATATTGAACACGTACGATTAGCCGGGAGCATGTGCTCCGTATTGACGACCAACCGACCCATAAAAACGGGTGGCTACTCCCTAACAGATAGGATGTTACTTTTATTCATTTGATTTGTCAACGCAATTTTTCATGTACCCATTTTGAGTTAGCAGAAGACCTGAATAGCTGTTTGGAAGTGTAAAACAGGAAGGTTTCCTACAATCTCCGCTGTTTATTACGTGTACATATTTGGGCAGTGGTTTTCTGTAAATGACGTAGAGCGAGATACTATCTTGCTCTACGGTTATTATCATTTATTTTGACCCATTACCCATATTTGGCGATGATTTTGCATCCTAAAATAGGACAAAAATAGGGAAAATATATGACATCCATCTAGGCGCTTTTCAGCTAGAATTAATCTGCACGTGTGAAAATAAGGTCAGATTAAAAGAAGTATTCAAGGAGGCTTTCCCATGCAACGAAATAAATTCTTACTGGGCGGTTTGCTAATTCTTGCCGCTGTTGTTTATCTTATTTTTTCATCCACCAAAGCCAGCGCTCAGCGCTTTATTACCATTGATGAAATGAACGCAGAAGGTTCTGCGGCTGTTGGTGACAGCTTACGATTAACTGGGGCTGTGATCGGCGACACAATTCAATATGATCCCCAAACGCTAACCCTCACCTTCGAAGTTGCTCATACTCCAGCAGATTTTGACGTCACTGAAGAAATGGGCGGTTTGGCAGAAGTGCTGCATCAAGCTGTCATTGACCCTACCCGTGCGCGCGTCAAAGTTGTTTACATCGGTGTTCAACCAGATCTATTGCGTAATGAAGCACAAGCTATAATGGTGGGTAAACTTGAAAAGGACGGCATTTTTTACGCAGAGGAACTCTTGCTCAAATGCCCAACCCGCTACGAAGAAGCCAAGCCGCAGAGTAGCAATTAAAGTATTATTCGGGAGTCAAACAGACTCCCGATGTTTTTCTCCGTGTCTTTATGACTCAATGGCGAAAAAGAAAAAGTCTCATATCTAAGGAAATATTATGATCCCAGATTTTGGATACGGCGTTTTAGTTCTCACGTTTTTTATGGCGCTATACAGCGCTATTGCAGGTATTTACGCATCTATTAATAAATCTCAAAAACTTGCTGAAAGTGCGCGGCGCGCCATGCTGCTTACTTTTCCGTTGTTAAGTATTTCTTCGCTTAGTCTTATTTATCTGTTGGTCAACAATCATTTTGAAGTTGCCTTTGTGTATGAAGTCACCAGCCGTACGATGCCAACTTATTTAAAAGTTACATCTTGGTGGGGCGGTCAAGCTGGCTCGCTTCTGTTTTGGTCTTGGTTGCTTTCGGCGTTTACTTCCGCAGTCTCCATTCGCAAATGGGATCGTGATCGTGAGTTTCTGCCTTGGGTGATGGTGGTTTGCGGTATTACACTGGCATTCTTTTTGAGTCTCGCCGTTTTCTTTGAAAATCCATTTGTCAAATATTGGCAGACCATGAGTGGGGAAATTGTCGAAAGTGTTTTCCGAGTCAAAGATGCGATTCTTTTCACGCCGCAAGACGGGCGTGGTTTGAATCCGCTTTTGCGTCATCCTGGCATGGTCATCCACCCGCCTATGCTCTATCTTGGATTCGTTTCTTTTGTGATTCCCTATGCCTTTGCCATGGCGGCTTTGATCACGGGTCGTAGTGATGATCGCTGGATCCGCCTCACGCGTCGCTGGACGCTTTGGGCTTGGCTCTTCCTTTCCTTTGGCTTGGTCTTAGGCGGACGCTGGGCATATGACGTTCTTGGCTGGGGCGGCTATTGGGGCTGGGACCCTGTTGAGATCGCGGCGTTCATGCCGTGGCTTACGGGTACTGCGTTTTTACATTCAGTCATGATTCAAGAAAAACGCGGCATGTTAAAACAATGGAATATGATTCTCGTCATCCTTACCTATGATTTGGTTATCTTCGGCACCTTCTTAACACGTTCTGGTGTACTTTCTTCTGTACATTCATTTGCTCAAAGTGCAATTGGTCCCATGTTCTTCGGATTTATCGTTATTACATTTCTTTCATCAACAGCATTATTAATTTGGCGCTGGCCCCAGCTACGCGCAGAAACTGAAATGAAATCCATGCTCTCGCGTGAGGCTTTATTTCTTTTCAATAACTTACTCTTCATGAGTATTTTGGTGGTCTGCTTCTGGGGTGTGATCTTCCCGCTCATTTCTGAATTGTTTGTCGGAGAAAAGATAACAGTCGGTCCACCATTTTATGAGCGCGCTACTGCGCCATTATTTGCATCGTTGCTATTTTTGATGGCAATTGCACCCTTATCAGCTTGGGGGCATTCCACCTTGCAAACCCTTGGGCGCGCCTCATGGAAATCTGCCATCGTTGCCTTGCTAATTACGGTAGCTATATTCTTTACATTTACACAAAGCGTACCCGCATTAATAGGATTCTTCCTGATCGCTTTTGCTTTATCCATTACATTGCATGAGTTCTGGCGGGCGACTCTGGCGCGTGTGCATGCACAGAACGAAAACTTTGCAACTGCTTTCTTTACCCTAATCAGCCGCAATCGCCGCCGTTACGGTGGATATATTATTCACATCAGCATGGCGTTGATGGCAATCGGTATTATCGGCATTGAAGGTTTTCAATATGAGACTCAAGGCACGCTCGCATCGGGCGAATCGCTTAATATTGCGGATTACACCGTTACATACCGCGAGTTGGCTTCTTGGGATGATGCCCCTAATGGTGTGAACTACACCCGCGCAGTTGTAGATGTTTCTGAGAATGGTGTTTATCTTGGCACCTTACATCCACGCATTGACTATTACTTTGACGCAGAACAAAACATGACCATCCCCGGCTTACGCCCGAGCCTGCGCGATGATTTATATATCCTGCTGGTAGACTGGCAGCCTGTTTCATCGATGGGTGCGACGTTTAAGATTTACGTTAATCCATTGATGAATTGGCTATGGCTTGGCTCATTATTATTCTTTGTGGGTATTACTGTTGCCGCCTGGCCCGATAAAGACCCAGAAGCACAATCAGCACGAGTACGCGGCAAAGTATATCACTCATCTTCTGCAGATTAAGAGAACGTTTCAACGTTCAAGCGTTTTAACGTTTGAGGTATTCATGAAAAAATATTTATCCCTAGTTTTGTTTTTGTTCGTGTTTGTAAGCCTGTTCACTAGCGTAGCTTTTGCTCAGGAAACGACGCCAACAGATAATCAAGTGAACGCGATTGCCAAACAATTATTTTGCCCTGTTTGCCAGAACACGCCCTTAGATGTTTGCCCAACGGAGGCTTGCCGTCAGTGGCGCGAGTTGATTCGACAAATGCTCTCAGAAGGAAAGACCGAAGCTGAGATATTGCAATATTTTGAAGATCAATATGGACCGCGCGTGCGGCAAGAACCTCCACGCGCTGGGTTTAGCTGGCTGGCATATATCATCCCTTTGCTTGTGATTGCCGCAGGAGTCTTCTTCCTCTTTCGCGCGCTCAAGGGTTGGACAAAAGCACCAGTTGCAGAATCAGCTTCTGGCGGTGTCCGAAACGATGTTTCTAAAAAAGTATCAGCTCAAGATGATTATGTCGTGCGTCTTGAAGATGAATTGAAAAAGAGAAAATAATATGACTGAAGAAAATATAGTGCCAAAGCGCGGTGTTGCATTGTGGACACAAATTACTATCTTTGCGTTTTTGGTTGGTTTGCTTGCGTTAGTAGGGATTGGCTTACAGCGTGCCCAAAAACCAATGGCGGAATTTAATCAACCTGTGCCCGATTTTGATATTTTTTATTATGAAGGCTATGAATATAACAACACGCCGAAAATGAAGCTGAGTGATTTTCAAGGCAAGGTTGTGTTGGTAAATATTTGGGCTTCGTGGTGCAAACCATGTGAGCAGGAAGCGCCCGAGTTGCAGGAAGCCTGGCAGTTTTATAAAGAGGGCGGTCAAGTTGTCTTTGTAGGCGTGGATTATGTGGATACGCCCATTGGCGCAAAACAATATCTTACAAAATTTAATATCACTTTTCCTAATGCGCCCGATTTGCAATCTTCCATATCCAGTATCTTGAATCGTAATATGGGCGTGCCAGAATCTTATGTGATTGATCGTCAAGGGATTTTGCGAAGTGTAAAGATCGGACCGTTTGCATCGGTTAACGAGATCAAAGCCTTTGTGGATGCTTGGTTGGAATAATATTTTTATTTATCCGCAGACACCCGTACTCGCAGAGTATTTCGCAGATTACACAGATTTTTTAAATAAATCGGCGAAATCTATCCAATTTGTGGATGCAATCTTTTATTAAGGGACATTATGGAAATCAGCGCAATCTTCTTTCTCATCGCATTACTATTACTGGTCAGTGTTTATTTATACGCGCCCTTTATGGAACGCGCACGGCGTGTCTCGATACTGGAATCGCAAGAAGTTTCTGCGCTGATGGCAGAAAGAGATCGCATCATCAACTCTTTGCAGGAGTTGGATTTTGATCACAAGCTTGGCAAAATACCCGCTGAAGATTACCCAGATCAACGCGCTGAGCTTTTGCAAAAAGGCACAGATGTTTTGAAGAAGCTCGATGCCGCATCTCTGCATGATTCTGCTTCTGATGAAAAAGTAACGGCTCGGATTGAAAAAGCCGCATCAGCCCGTCGCGCAGATTCGTCTGCAAAAGCAGTAAAAGTTTCAGATGATGAAATTGAATCAATGTTAGCGGCGCGGCGTAAAAATCAAAAAGGAAAATCGGCGGGCTTCTGCCCAAAATGTGGCAAAGCCGTTTTGGTTGAAGATCGTTTTTGTCCATCCTGTGGAAAATCTTTGAAATAACGTTTAAACGTTTGAACGTTCAAACGTTATTGAGGACTTATGAAACTTATTCGCATTACACTCTTTTCTCTTGCAATTATTTTATTAACCGCGTGTAACTTTACCCTGGCTGAGGATGTAACGCCTCCGCCAGGATATGTGCCGCCAACACCTGCGCCTACCATGGGTCCGTTATTTCCTGCGCAAGCTCCCAATGTTGAAAATGGCGCGGCAATCTTTGCTGAAAAATGTGCGCCATGTCACGGCACAACGGGTATGGGCGATGGTGCAGATGGAAAGCAATTGCCTGTCACGGTGCCTGCTTTGGCATTGCCAGAAATTGCGCGCAAAGCATCCCCTGCAAAATGGTACACCATGGTCACCCAAGGAAACCTTGAACGCTTCATGCCTCCGTTTGCAAGCCTCAACGATCAACAGCGTTGGGATGTGATTTCTTATGCGCTTACTTTGCACACTACCAAAGAACAAATTGAAAACGGAAAAATTCTTTATGAAGCAAATTGCACAACCTGTCATTCTGCTGGTTTTTCACAGGAACAACTTTCTAATAAAGCGCAGGATGTCATTGCCGCGCTTATTACCAAAGGGCATGATCAATTTCCCGCTTCGAAATTGAATGACGCTGAAGCCGAATCAGTTGCGGCTTACTTGCGGACTCTCGCCTTCGCGGCGCCTCAACCTACTGCGACGGCTGATCCTGTTACCGAGTCAACTCCTGCATCTGATGCGGCAACGCCTGATGGCACAGAGCAAACATCAGCGGGGTTGGGAAGCGTGCGCGGTTCCATTGATAATCAAACAGGCGCGGCGTTTCCATCTGATTTAAAAGTCACCTTGCGCGCGTACGAACATAACGCGGATCCAAATGCGGGACCTGTTCAGTTGCTTGAACTTGATGCGCAGGTAAATGCAGATGGAACATTTTTATTTGAAAATGTAGAAATCCCTGAGAACCGTATCTTTGTTGCAGATATAACCTTGAATGATCTTGCTTTGAAGTCTGAATATGCAATTGTCAAAGCAGGGGATACTGAAATCAATATTCCGCCGATTCGTGCTTATGCAGTCACGGAAGATTTTTCATCTGTGCAGTTTACTGATGTAACCGTTGTTTTTGATTTTAGCGGCGATGGTAAAGTGCAGGTTTTTTCGGTGTATTCGATGTTGAATACCAGTGACAATATTGTGCTGATCAAAATGCAAGAGGGCCAAGAAGTTCCCTTCATCAAATTCCCAACAGGTTCAGAAGGTTTGGGTTATGAAGCCACACAAGATAGCGCCGCTTTCCTGCCCACCGCAGATGGTTTTGCGATGCCGCCCAGCGAAGGTACGTATGGTTTGATCGCATTTGCTACTTTGCCTGTTGATAAAAAAGTGGAGCAGTTGTTTGTTTTGCCTGTCAACGCTGTCACCATCTTAATTCCTGAAGGTGTCCTTGCAGAAAGCGCTCAGCTTACCGATAACGGCTTGTTGGATGTACAAGGCTCAAAGTTTCATGGTTATTCCGCAAGCAATTTTAAGGCAGGTGAAACTTTATCATTTACATTGAATGGTGAACCGTCTATTCCTGTTGCCGAGCCTCAAACAAGCGGCGTGAATCAAAACCTGTTGATTGGCGTAGGCGTGTTAGGTATTTTGCTAATTGTGATCGGTGGTTGGCTATATTTGCGCGAGCGTAACAACGCAAATGATGAAGAGGAAGAGGTTTTTGAATCTGATGAAGATATTATGGACGCCATCATTGCGTTAGATGATTTACAGCGCGCTGGAAAAATATCTGATGAGGCGCACAAAAAACGTCGTGCTGAATTGAAAGAGTCATTAAAACGTTGAACCCCTTATGATACAAGTCAACAAACTTATCAAACGCTTTGGATTAAAAACAATTTTACGCGGGTTGAATTTCAACGTTCAGCCTGGTGAATTTGTGGCATTGCTGGGACCGAATGGCTCTGGCAAAACCACCTTTTTACGAATCCTTGCATCGCTTTCACGCCCGTCTTTGGGAGAAGTGAAAGTGGCGGGGTATAAACTTCCAAATGAATCTGCTCAAGTGCGCGCACGTTTGGGCGTAGTTTCGCATTTGCCTTTGCTTTATCCAGATTTAACCGCTGAAGAAAATTTGCAATTCTATGCGCGCATGTACGGCATTACGAATTACGAATCACGCATTACCCAAGTTCTGCAAATGGTTGGTTTGGAACATCGCCGCAAAGACATTGTCAGCGCCTTCTCACGCGGAATGCAGCAACGCCTTGCCATTGCGCGGGCTGTATTACATAACCCCGAAGTGATGCTATTCGACGAACCTTACACAGGTTTGGATCAAGACGCTTCTGAAATGTTAGACGGCGTCTTGAAGAGTGTCGCCGCTGAAGGGCGCACAGTGGTGATGACATCTCATGATTTGGTGCGCGCAGAAAACCTTGCAACCCGCTTTGATGTTCTCTCTCGCGGAGTCATTGTTGCTTCAGCCGCAAGTAAAGACTTACGCAAAACAAACCTGCTCAGCTTCTATAAAAAAGCATTGCAGGTGGAAGCATGAAAAAGCAAAGCCCCCCCCATCCTCCATTAACCATTAACAATTCTCTATCCTCTAACCACCCCTCCTTCCTCAAAGCCGTCTTCGCCATCTTGCAAAAAGATATTTCTGCAGAATTTCGTTCGCGTGAGTTACTTTCTGCCATGCTGGTTTTTTCCCTTTTGGTAATTCTGATCTTCAACTTTGCACTTGAGTTGGATGTTAAAGTACGCCAATCTATTACAGCGGGTGTGTTATGGACGACTTTTGCCTTTGCTGGCACTTTAGGTCTTAATCGTTCGATGGCTGTAGAAAAAGATCGCGGCTGTTTGGATGGGCTTTTGCTTGCGCCAGTAGATCGTTCGGTGATCTTTTTTGGCAAAATGCTGAGCAATCTCACCTTTATGTTAATTGTCACCATCATTATTTTGCCGGTCTACAGTGTCTTGTATAACGTCAACTTGTTTCGCTTGGATTTGCTGGGTGTGATTTTACTTGGCTCTATCGGCTATTCTGCTGTGGGAACTTTGATCGCCGCTATGACAGTACAAACCCGTACACGCGATGTGCTCTTGCCTGTGCTCTTATTTCCTATTGTGATCTCATTGCTGATCGCCGCTTTGAAGGTGAGCAATGGCTTGTTAAATGGCGCTGAATTTTCAGAGATTAGCGCGCCGCTTAATTTATTAATAGCCTATGACGTAATCTTTATCTCCATTGCGTTTATGGTGTTTGATTATGTCGTGGAAGAATAGCAAACTGCAATTCATAAATCAAAAGGAGCTACTATGCAAAAAAGACCGATTCTCTTAACCATGCTTGATGTTGTATCTGTAATTATGTTGGCAATCTCCACCTACCTGGCTCTTTTCTATGCGCCTACAGAACTTGTGATGGGTGACGTGCAGCGTGTATTTTATTTCCACATTGGCACAGCTTGGACAGCCCTGCTGGGTTTTATTTTTGCGGCGGGGGCGGGCATTACCTATCTGGTTACAAAAGATTTGAGATGGGATCGTGTTGGAGTGGCGGCAGTGGAAGTAAGCACGGTCTTCTTCTTAATCACAATTATGCTTGGCTCCATTTGGGCATACCCTGCTTGGAATACCTGGTGGACATGGGATCCACGCTTGACCAGCGCCGCAATTACAGAATTGATTTACGCCGCATATTTTATGCTGCGCCAAGGGATTGATGATGTTGAAAAGCGTGCCCGCTTTGGCGCGATCTACACCATCATTGGCGGCATTAGTGCGCCGCTTACATTTATGTCCATTCGTTGGGCGCAAAGCCGCACCATTCACCCCGTTATCATTGGCGCAGAAAATGCAACTGCAAAAGGCGATTTTAGTATGACACCTGATATGCTGACTGCATTTCTTTTTGCGCTTTTGGCATTTACGATCATATTCATTGATTTGCTTTGGAATCGCATTCGCCTTGAGAGTAAACAAAGTGAAGTTGATCAACTCAAAATGAAAGTTACAAACTAAGGAGCCGATATGTTACTTGAAACCACCCCAGATACTTCTGCATTTATGATCGCTGGTTATACTGTGGCTTTCGTTGTGATGGGCTTGTACGTTGCCAGTTTGTTCATTCGCAACCGCAACCTTGATCGTGATGCCGAGATGTTGAAAACACTTTTCGAAGCAGAATCAAGCCCAAGTTCCAAAAAAGAAGCGGGCAAATCGGCGAAGAAACCTGCACCTAAAAAGAAATCTGTCAGCAAAAAGAAATAACCCAGCGAAAGAGAGTCAGCTTATAATGAAGCAGGCTCTCTTTTTTTGATATGACCCGCCGTTTGATTCAACTCTTGTTTTTGATGACTCTCCTGATCGGCTTCGCTTCACAACCGAGCTCGGGCACGGTTCTCGCGCTTGAGCCGCCAGGACCCGATAGGTTTACCGTCATCACCGTGGACTATACCGAGTTCTCGTGGTTTGTTGTCACGTGGAGTAAGAATGCGGTGGTGTGTAAGCTTTTTGTAGATTACGATGGGCCGCCAAGTTTGCTGGATATTTATAATCAGTGCGGTCAGAAGATATATGATAAATGGTTAAAGCAAGCGCCTTGTTTTGTTGCCGATAAAAAAACATGTATTGGGTATTACATGTATAAAGTTTCTGAGCAGGCAAAGCAAAAAGAAATTCCTACACAATTACCCGCCGCTGTAGCTTGGATTACACTGGATGATTGCCAGCATGTGCCAAGTTCATCTACTAATATTTGTGAACGTGTGCCAAGAATTTTAATTACAGGGCAAGAGCCCTTACCGAACGAAACGATTGTAAGTATCGCAGGTACGATTGATGGACAGGATTTTGAATGTGAAGGTTCTGTCTGTGCGATCGATATTTTTTCAACACCGCAAGATGGGGCGCAGATCAAGTTTTGGGTGTATTCCAGTTTTGGCGATAGCAGTAAAGTGTTTGATGCGCAAATACGTGTGGCTCAATCGGATGAGGGCGATCCTGACCAAACCTATTGGTACGCGGATGTACTTTCTGCATATTGGCGTGGGGATGCGGTTGCTACCTGCTCGGATTCGTGGGAATCGTTCCCGCCCGTTGGCGGACCTGCCGAATGGCTGACTACGCCGAATGTATCTGAAGATCTTTCCAGTGATATTCCGTATACATATCTCGCCGCGAATCTAATTTTGCAAGGTGTTGTAGATGCCAGCGCTTGTCCTGATCGAGGGATTAACCCTAATCTTTCTGCAAACACCTGCGGGTTGGAGCAAGCGCGTCCTGCAGTCACTGAATGGCAGAATCGCTTCGATGGGTTGATTCTTTCAACTGCGCAGGAAACAGGTGTGCCCGCACATTTATTAAAGAATTTATTTGCGCGCGAAAGTCAGTTTTGGCCCGGGGCGTTCAATGATAAAACAGATGTGGGTTTGGGACAGTTAACTGAAAATGGGGCAGATACAACCTTTATCTGGAATCCATCTTTTTACGATCAATTTTGCCCGTTGGTTTTGGATAGCGAGACTTGTGGTGCAGGCTACTTGCATCTTGAAGAAAAAGAGCAGTTATTGTTACGCCGCGCCTTGATCAATAGTGTGGATGCACGCTGTGAGGAATGTCCGTTGGGGATTGATCTGACGCGGGCAGAATATTCTGTGAGCGTTTTTGCAAATACTTTGCTGGCAAATTGTGAGCAAGCAGGCAGGTTGATGCGCAATGTGACTACAGATGCACCGGGTAATGTTGCTTCCTATGAAGACCTGTGGAAGTACACATTGGTAAATTACAACGCCGGTCCTGGCTGTTTGGGTGACGCCTTGCAAAGCACATCTGATCAAAATCATGAGTTTGAGTGGAATAATGTGATTGCGTTCCTGCCGCCAGCTTGTACTGGGGCGATTGGGTATGTGGATGATATAAGTAAATAGAAAATAGAAAGTAGGGGAATAATAAGAATTGTTTCAAAAAGTTGTGCTACACTAACCAATATAAATTATTATTTAAGCGGAGGCTTCATGCTCACCCTTGTTGAAAAAATCCTCTTTAGTATTGCTACTCTTGTTTCGTTATATTTCACCTATCGCGGTGTGATACGTATTGTTGGTCAAATTTCCAGCGGGCAGGGCAGGGTGGATTGGCGGCTTTTCCCAAAACGTATCAGTGATGTGATTGTGAAGGCTGTTTTCTTCAAGCCAGTTTTTCGGGTGCGATTAATTCCAAGTATTTTGCATGGGTTGATCGGCTGGGGTTTTTTTACTTATTTGTTAATTAATATATCTGACGTAGTGTACGGATACACGGGCTTCAAAATCCTGTACAACACGGGCTTGTTTGGGGATATCTATAGATTGCTTGCAGATATTATGGGTGTCGCCATCATGGCGGGCATGTTGTCGTTATCGTTTCGGCGCTATGTTTTGCGCCCGGCATCATTGACCACACGCGACACTACATTATTGAATCCAAAAGCGCGTAAGGGCATTTTGCTCGATTCGGCAATTGTGACCACTACTTTTTTTACGCATAATTTTATGCGCCTGCTGGAGGAATCTTTTCATTTGGCGCGCCTCGGTCACGCTGACGGGTGGCAGCCGTTTATTTCAGCGGTATCAGGCTTATGGGTAGGAAAAGATGCGGGTTCACTTCTCGTTGCTGAACATGTAGCTTGGTGGATTTCTATTGGCGCGGTGGTGGCGTTCCTGCCGTATTTTCCATATTCAAAACACATTCATTTATTTTTTGCTCCGCTCAATTTTGGCTTGAAGCCTGAACGAAAATCTATTGGGCAGTTGAATTATATTAATTTGGATGACACGTCCATTGAACAATTTGGCGCGGCGAAGATCAAGGATTTGGGTTGGGAACAGATTATGGATAGTTACGCCTGTATCCAATGTTTTCGTTGTCAGGATGCCTGCCCTGCATACAATACAGGAAAATTATTATCGCCAGCGGCATTAGAGATTAATAAACGCTATCACTTAAAAAATGGCACAACGGATCTGCCCATGTTGGATTTAATTTCAGCAGAGGCAGTTTGGGCTTGTACAAGCTGTGGTGCATGCGTGGATATTTGTCCTGTGGGCAATGAACCGATGCGCGATATCTTGGACATTCGTAGAAACCTTTCGATGATGGAAAGTGCATTTCCGAAACAATTGGAAACGGCGTTCAAAGGCATGGAGCGTAATCAAAACCCGTGGAATGTTTCGCAGGGAGACAGAATGAAGTGGGCTGACGGGATGAGTGTGCCCACCATTGAGCAAAATGCCCAACCTGAAATTTTATGGTGGGTGGGGTGTGCGCCTGCAACTGATTCACGTGCGCAAAAAACCGCGCAAGCCTTTGCGAAAATTTTAAATACGGCTGGCGTGAATTATGCAGTGCTTGGCAAGAACGAATCATGCACTGGTGATTCAGCCCGTCGCGCAGGGCGCGAGGATATTTTCTTTGGTTTGGCTTCGCAAAACGTTGAAATATTAAATTCTGTTGGGGCGGGGTCTCCCCGCCCGCTGAGAATTGTAACCACTTGCCCGCATTGTATGCATACCATTAAAAATGAATACCCTGCTTTTGGCGGAAACTATGAAGTGATTCATCATACGCAATTGATCAACGAGTTGGTGGGTGCAGGAAAGATTTCTATGAATTTGGAAGGCGACAATATGAAAGTCACCTTCCATGACCCGTGCTATTTGGGCAGGCACAATAAGATCACAGATGCGCCGCGTGATGATCTAAAATCTGCGGGCATAGAAGTAGTAGAAATGCCGCGCAACGGCGCTAAGTCATTTTGTTGCGGCGCAGGTGGCGCTCAAATGTGGAAGGAAGAAGAGAATGGCACGGCGCGTGTAAATGCAACAAGATTCGCAGAAGCAAAATCTACCGGCGCGGATACTGTAGCTGTAGGTTGTCCGTTTTGCATGGGCATGATGACGGATGCATCTAAAGCAGATGGCGGCAATATTCAGGTGAAGGATGTGGCGGAGATTGTGGCAGAGAGGTTGAAGATTTAAGCAAACCCTATTTTAACCATAGATAAACAAAATGCGGACAATTTGTCCGCATTTTTTCATCCTTCAGCCTTCATAATTCATCCTTGCTCTTTGCTCACCACGGCAAATCCCAATCCGTTAGGTCCCACATGTGTACCAATTACGCTGGTAACGTTAACAAACAAAATATCACGAGGTAAGTTTTTGCTGGAAGTTTTCATTAATTGATTTAATGTTTCTTTGGCGCGGGCTTCTGCGTTGGTGTGCAGTATAGCCAGTCTTTGCATTTCTCCAAGTGAGCGCAGGGTAGATACTATTTTTTCATCGGCTTGTTTGGTACTGCGTACCGCGCCAATTGGTTTTACTTCCCCGTCTACTAATTCGATCATCGGTTTTATAGATAATATTCCGCCTAGCGCTGCAACAGCTGCAGGCACTCGTCCGCTGCGTTTGAGGTATTCCATCGTGTCTAACGCGGCGTATAGTTGTAATTTTTTTCTAGTAGATGTGACCGCGTCTATCGCTGCGCTCAAACCTGATTCAGCTTCTTCAGCAGCTGCCAACACCTGAAAGCCCAGTCCCAAGGAAAGAGAGCGGCTATCCACAACAGTTACATCATTAATATACTCGTGGGCGGCTTGTCTGGCTACATTAACAGTGGTGGTTAATTGTTCGGCTGGGTGAATCGATAAGATATGCGTACACCCTTTAGACAAAAGCCTCTCATATCGTAGCGTAAATTCCCCTATGGATGGAGCGGCAGTGGTTGGCGCTTTTTTGTAAGTGGGCAATTGTGTGTAAAACTCTTCGCGAGAAATACCCTGCCCATCTACATATTCTTTGCCGTCAATTACTAAAATGGCGGGCACTACTTCTATCTCATGTTGTTCAATGAGGTAGGATGGTAAATCTGCTGTTGAGTCTGTAACAATACCGAGTTTCATGTTAATTTACTCTACCGAAACAATGAATTGATAATGAGGCTGTCCGCCTTCTTGCACTTCGATCTCAAGTGATGGGTGTTTTAGGCGCACAATATCTGCTATGTGGTTTGCGTCAGACGGTTTCATTTCATCGCCATAATACATAGTAAGCAATTCATGCTGATCAACATTTGCCTTCTCTAGGAAAGCCAACATGCCTTCCTCTACAGATTCAGCGGATGCAACCAGCTTGCCGTCTAACAGTGCAATGACCTGGCCATTTTCCACTTTGACGCCGTCAATTTCGACACTGCGTGTGGCAATTGTGATCTCGCCAGTTTTTACCCCGCTCAAGGCTTTGATCATTCTTTCGGCGACCTCAGCAACCTCCCCGTCAGGATTGAACGAAAGCATCGCTGCAAGTCCCTGTGGAATCGTTTTTGAAGCCACGACAGCTACATTTTTCACTGTAACTTCTTTTGCTTGGTTTGCTGCCATTACAATATTTTTATTATTTGGCAGAATAATTATTTTATCTGTTGGTAAATTTTCAAATGCATCTAGAATATCTTTGGTAGATGGATTCATTGTTTGCCCGCCGCCCACAATTGCGGCAACGCCCAAGCTTGCAAAGATACGGCTCAGCCCAGGTCCCGGTGAAACAACAACTACCGCGATCTGCCCAGCCTGAATATTTGCCAGCTCCAATTTTGCGCCTTTGGATTTTGAATTAATATCATCCATTTGCGCTAATAAGTTTTCCATCGCTACTTTTGTAATTGTGCCAATGCCCATAATATAATCAATGGGTTCATAGCGCTTATCAAGCGGTACGTGAATATGCATGCGATACATACCTTCGCCCTCGCCTACTTGAATAGACGTGCCCATCTCTTCGAGCTTGCTGTAAAAATTTTGTAAATCAAATCCGTTGTTCGGGAAAAAATCCACCACAACTTCAAAATCCTGCCCCTCTTCCACTTCCTGCATTGCATTATCAAAATTCATGGAAGATAGTGGTTGAACGCTTGCGATAGGTGTATCTAACGATTCGCCATAGACATGGCGCAACATTCCCTCAAGGATAAAGAAAAAACCCTTGCCGCCAGAATCGACAACGCCGGCTTGTTTGAGAACAGGAAGAAGATCGGGTGTGCGATTAACTGATTCGTCGGCTGCTTTCACGCATCTTTCCAAAATTTCAATTGGATCCTGCGTCTCAAGCAGAGCCGCCTCTGCGGCTGCTGCCACATCCTTTGCTACTGTTAGTATTGTGCCCTCAACGGGGCGCACAACACCTTTGTAAGCGGTATCACGTGCTTCTACAAACCCTTTTACCAGTGTAGGACCATCCAGTACAACCTGATCTTGCGCTGCGCGTGCAAATCCGCGCCATAACTGCGAAAGGATTACGCCTGAGTTGCCGCGTGCGCCCATTAATGCGCCTTTGGCAATTACCCCCAACATTTTGCCCGCATGACGTTCACCAGAATCTTTAGACTCACTTAATGCAGATGTCATAGTGAGGGTCATATTCGTGCCGGTATCGCCATCGGGTACGGGAAATACATTTAAAGCATTGACAACTTCTTGATTGGTTCTAAGCCAAGTGTAGCCTGCCTCTAAAAGTCGTTTTACAGCCTGACCCTCAATGCGTCTTTTTTGTAATTTATCGCGGCGGGATTTGTTGACAGACATATCTATGGATTCTCCTAATCAGTATTGCTCACACGCAGTCCCGCCACGTGAACATTGACAGCATTAACACGCAAACCCAGCGCTTTTTCTACATGAAAGCGAACTGTATTTACCACGCTTTCAGCGACAGCGTTAATGCGGGTTCCGTATTCAACTACTACATGCAAATCTATGTCAATATCTTCACCGTTAAAGCGCACAGATATGCCGCGAGCAGGCTCGCGCGTAATAGTTTGCACGATGCCCTCCGCGATATTTTTTGGCGCAAGCCCTACCACGCCATATGATTCAAGGATGGCATGGTAAGCAATCGTTGCCACCGCGTTTGGTGAGATGTGTATCTCGCCTAAAGATGTTGTTTCTTCGCCCATGGGTAAGTTCCTCTACTCTCTATTTTACTTGAGGATGGTTACTTTGTATGGTAAAATGCCGTGCTTTTAAAAAGACAATTTGTTCCGGAATCAGCGTAAGGAAAGGATCGTATATAACATGGCTAAGTGTAATCACTGCGGCAAAAGTACAACTTTTGGTCACAGCCGTTCATTCTCTTTGAACACTACCAACCGCAAATTCAAAGCGAATTTGCAAAACGTGAGTGTACTGGAGAAGGGTCGTCTGGTGAAGAAGATTTTGTGCACCAAATGTATCAAGACACTCTCTAAATCCAGTTCATAATATACTATTTTATACCAAAAATCACGGCGCAAGCCGTGATTTTTAGGGCAATCGCATCTAAACTGAGGTAAAACTGGGCTAAGACGGAGGAGAAAGCCATGCCGAAGAAGCCATTGGAAGCACTTGAAGAATATTTCAGCAAAGTACCAGACCCACGTGTGAATCGAACCAAAGAGCACAAGCTGATTGATATTATAGCCATAACCATCTGCGCAGTCATTTGTGGAGCGCAAGGGTGGGTCGATGTTGAACTATATGGCAAAAGCAAACAAGGCTGGCTGAGTACATTTCTTGAACTACCCAACGGCATCCCCTCGCATGATACATTTGGGCGGGTTTTTTCGTTGATCGATGCGCAACAATTTCAACTTGCTTTTTATGAGTGGGTTTGGGCAGTCAATGACATTATTCAAGGACAAATTATCAACATTGATGGAAAATGTCTGCGCGGCTCGGATGATAAACACCTTGGGAAACGAGCGATTTACATGGTCAGCGCTTGGGCAGTAGAAAATGGTATTGTGCTAGGACAGCGCAAAGTAGACGAAAAGTCGAATGAAATTACGGTTATTCCTGAATTGCTTAAAATGCTTGCCATTTCAGGTTGTATCGTGACGATTGATGCCATCGGAACGCAAACCAAGATTGCCCAAACCATCATCGAAGCCAAGGCAGACTATGTTTTGAGTGTCAAAGAGAACCAAGGCAATCTCTTGGAAGATATTTCAGTCTTGTTTGCAGTTGACCAAGCACAAGATTTCAAATATGCTTCGTTTGAGTATCAGAAAACCACGAATAAGGGGCATGGCAGAATTGATGTGCGTGAGTGTTGGAGCACCTCCAATCCCGAATACTTGAACCTAATCCGCAATTCACAAAATTGGGCTGGCTTACAAAGTATTGCCATGGTTGTTTGTACGCGCATCCTAGATCAGAAGCAAACCAAGCATGTTCGTTTTTATATTTCAAGTTTACCTAGCAATGCCAAACGTATTTTGGAAGCCGTTCGCAAACACTGGTCGATCGAAAATGAGTTGCATTGGGTCTTGGATGTGGCACTGAATGAAGATCACAGCCGTGTACGCAAAGACTACGCTCCTGAAAATTTAGCAGTCATTCGGCACATTGCACTCAATTTGCTCAAACAAGAAAAAACTGCCAAAGGCGGTATCCACGCCAAGCAACTCCAAGCCGCTTGGAACGAAGATTATCTCTGCACTGTCCTTGCCTCTGCCAATTAAGATGCGATTGCCCTATTGACAAGGATTTTATATTATAGTATTAATACATAAGTTTTGATGTAGTGGAAACTTTCAAAATTACAAATCCGCCGACCACCAATCACAAAAAGGAGAAGAATATGATCAAATCACAATTAAGATTTTTTGTTTCAATAGGTATTATCGTAATTCTCACAGCATCTGGCTGCAGCTTATTGCCTGGAAAAGCTACGCCCCCTCCTCTTCCTCCTACCGCCGACGCTCCTGCTGGCGACGTCCCATCCGCACCAAACCCAGCCCTGATCCAGCATTTAACCAAGCCAACGTCGGGAAATAAAGCGGTTGCCAATGCTCACGACAATGACGAGTCTGCCACTTTTGCCGAAAAGAGCGTTCGATCGGGTGATGAATTTAGGATCAATCGTTTCGAGCGTCCGTTTACCGCAACCGACATGAATTACTTGCCTCATATCGATATCGTGGGTATGAGTATGACCCAGGATGATGAATGGTTTTACGTACAAATTAAGGTTGTAGGCCTTGATGCGCAAACTGGCAACCTGAGCGGCTTATACGGCGTCGAGTTTGATCTTAATGTTGATGGCAAAACCGAGATTCTGGTACTAGCGCAGGGTCCTTTGGGTAAGGATTGGACCACAGATGGCGTGACGGTTTACGCGGATACTAATGGCGATATCGGAGGTCTCAGCTCGAAGCCGGATGACATTTATACCGGCAACGGTTACGAAACGATACTGTTCGATTCCGGAGTTGGTCAAGATCCCGACGCAGCTTGGGCGCGGAGCAACTCTGATAATTTTGTCGTGGAGCTAGCTTTTAAAAAGGAATTAATGAAAGACTATCCAACGTGGATGTGGAATCCTCTGGCTTCCGATCACAAACTTGATCCGACCACGTTTTACTATAACGACACTCTTACAGAGGCGCGGGCAGGTTCGCCGACCAAAGGTAACGTGAATTACCCCTTGAAAGAACTGGCAGGCTTTGATAATACCTGTCGCGTACCAGCGAACTTCGAACCCAATGGCAGTGAGCCTATGGGGTGTGGGGTTTCTAAACAAAATGATGTTGAATTTACACCAGGCAGCGGATACCCGCAGTAAGTCTATATAGACAACCATTTTTGAACTAGCAAAGCGGGCGGATGTTTATTCGCCCGCTTTGCTTTTGCCTGTAGATGTAATGTTTTCTTATGGCCTTATCACCACTTTTCTTTCAGGCGGGGCAATATTCACAATCGCAACAAATCAATAGTAAATAATCCTTCAGATATCGATTTGGTATACCTATGAAAGATGGGAACGGTGATGTTGTTGATCATTTTTGTCCGACTGAACCACTTCAGCATATAAAGTGTATTGGCAAAGACATAGCGGCGTAAGTGATGGAAGTAATGATTTAGGATGATTTTGGTCTTGGTTCAATTTAGTTTTATGAAGTGCAAATTTAAAAAATTCGGGAGCCTTTTGGGCTCCCGAAAAAGTTATTGTACGACGATGGCTGTTACCATTCCGAACATACCGTGGGCTGATTCTGCGTGGGTGAGTATGTGGCAGTGGAAAGCCCATACACCGGGCTCGTCCGGGGTAACAATCACATCCCAGCGTTCGCCTGGGCAGACCGTTAGAGTGTCACATAGGAAGGGTGTTTGCAACTTCCAGCCGTCTCTTGCAAAAACGGTCATGGGGAAGCCGTGCGTGTGCATTGGGTGAATGAGCACGCCTTCGTTCATATAGCGAATGCGAATGCGCTCGCCGACTTTTGCAAGAATAGGCTGGGTATAAGGGAAAGATCTGCCGTTGATAGTGAAGCCGATGCCGCTGTCGTTCAACACCATAGTGTAGTCGCTGTCGTATTCTGGTTCGCTAGTTTTATCTTTGGGTTCAATGATAAAAGCGCCTAAGAGTCCTTTGGTAACTTGTTCGGCGGCGTTGTGATGTGAATGATACATATGCGATCCCGAATTGCGTGCCGTAAATTCATATGTAAAGGTTTCGCCTTTTTTTACGAGAGGCTGTGTAATGAATGGGACGCCATCCATTGTATTTGGCAGCATGACGCCGTGAAAGTGAATACAGGTGCTTTGCTCCATTTTATTGGTGAGGATGATACGGACTTTATCGCCTTCTGTGATGCGAATTTCAGGTCCTGGTACGATTCCGTTATATGCCATGGCAGGCACGAATTGCCCCTCAGATACTTCCCACTCTAATTCTTCAGATGTTAATTCAAATACTTTTACATCACCATCCATTTTGAACGATAGAGGAGTTCCCCAGAACTTATCATCCTTGCCAATCAGTTCGACAAATTTTTTTACGCCGGCTTCGTGCTTTGTATCCATTTCGCTGGTGATTTGACCTTGTGGCGGGGGTGCTCCGTGATCCGTTGGCATTGTTGTGGGTGCAGCTGGTTGACAGGCTGCAATTCCTGCGGTTACACCAGCCATGCCGGCAATTTTTAGAAAATCTCTTCGTGAAATAGTAGGTGTCATGATCTTTTCCTTTTTGTAGTGTGATTTTTGAAATAAAAATGCTTTTCCATTTTTACATTAATATTTTATTGATGAAGACATAAATAGATAAGTGACAGAAATCCTTATTCAAGATGATATTGGTCTTATCTATCTTCTTATGGCTTGACGATTAATATGTTTGCATGTATATTATCCCTACCCCCCTGGGGGGGGGTAGGCTCTTTCTGATAACCAGAGGTAATTATGGAAAATGACAGCACGATCCGAAGATTGAAGACAGTGGAAGGCCACTTGCGTGGTGTCATCCGTATGGTGGAAGAGGATGCCTATTGTATTGACGTGATCCGCCAGATACAGGCAGTTGAAGCCGCGCTTAATAAGGTCAGCTCGCTAATTCTTGAGGAACATTTAAATTCATGTGTGATCACAGCCATTCAAGGGAATGATAAAAAGGAACGTGAGCGCGTTTTAAAGGAAATTAGTGAAGTGTTCGAAATGTCTACCAAGGTCTAATCTTTGAAAAGGAGATTTAAATAGTGCTGTACAAAAAAATAATGATAAGTGTGTTTGCTTTTTTATTGTCTGCTTGCGTGGGCAGCTCCAAGCCGTCTGTTGAAGTCACGCTGACTGTGAATGAGTTTTCTTATAATCCACCAGCCATAACAGTTTCTGCAGGACTGCCTGTTGAGTTAACAATTAAGAATGATGGTCAGGTTGAGCATGATTTTGTAGTAGAAAAAATTGATGTTAGCTCTGTCTCTGCCGAAGGGGCGGGAGTTGGCGAGAATCATATGGCTGGCGGACATTCTGAATATGACCTGCATGTTTCAACATCTGCTGGCGGCACAAGTATTTTAAAGTTTACAGCCAATGAGCCGGGCACCTATAAAATTCTCTGCTCTGTAGAAGGTCACGAAGAGGCTGGAATGATCGGCGAGTTGATCGTTGTTTCTGAATAAAAAAATTATTATCCAAGGAGAAAAGAACATGACTACAGTAACTTATACCGTCCCCGCTATTTCCTGCGCGCATTGCACGCACACGATCCAAACAGAAGTAGGTGAGCTGCAAGGGGTGCAATCTGTGAAAGCGGACGAAGTCACCAAGAAAGTTGAAATTACTTTTGATACACCTGCGAACGAATCTTTAATCAAGGCATTGTTAGCTGAGATTAATTACCCTGCTGAAGGTTTGATCACGTTATAGGAATTTACAGGTCGAGCCCAAAAGCTCGACCTGTTTGTTAGAAGGTGAAAATGAACGATACAAAGCAATTAACATTACCCATCACCGGCATGACCTGTGCAAATTGTGTTGCTACAGTAGAGCGTAATTTGAAGAAGCTCGATGGTATGCAAAGCGCAGTGGTCAATCTTTCTTCTGAGCGTGCCACTGTAGATTTTGACTCTGCCAAACTTGGTCTGAATGATGTGATCGCGCGCGTCAATCGCGCTGGTTATGGGGTCGCCACAGGTGAAGCAGACTTAATCATCAAGCGTCTGTCTGATGATAACGATGCGCGCCGTTTGGAAAAAGCACTTGCCAAACTTGAAGGTGTCTTGGAAGCGCAAGTAACTTTTACCACCGAAAAAGCACGCGTGAAATATGTTCCAACGATTGTCACACAGGCAGAGTTGCGCCGCGCAGTAGTGTCCGCTGGATTTGAAGCCATGGAACTCGGCGGTGAAGCGGAAGACGCAGAAGCGCAGGCGCGTGAGCATGAGATCAACGAGCAATACCGATTACTGATTATCGGTTTAATTTTTACTGTGCCGCTCTTCCTGCTTTCGATGGGCAAGGATTTCAATTTACTTCCCGCATTCGTTTAT
>VFJR01000138.1 GCA_009885945.1 Anaerolineaceae bacterium | reverse complement strand
CCTTCGACATGCTCAGGACATCGCTCAACCAACGGATTAGGTATTTGACAACGTGTCGGGTGGCTAGAAAAATTTTAGGAAATTCCTATGCCTGCCGCGCTCGCACTTCTACTAATACAGTCTTCAACTCATCAGGTAATTCAGCCTCAAAGAGACGGGGCTTGCTTTCGTTTGGAAGCATAATACTTAATTTTGCCGCATGGAGGAAATGCCTGCTTATATCTAATGTGAAATTTCTTTTTCCATAAACAGCATCGCCTACAATGGAACAACCTAAAAACGCACAGTGCAAACGAATTTGATGAGTGCGCCCAGTTAATGGATGAAACTCTAGTAATGTATGCTCTGGAAAGGATTCAAGAGTCTTATATTCACTAACCGCCTCACGCCCCTTGTCTGCGCGCACAATAGCCATTTTCTTACGGTGACTTGGATCACGAGCAATTGCCGCTTCCACGCGTCCCGTTGGTGTCGGCGGCTTTCCATCTACCAAAGCGATATAGGTTTTTTCTACCAAACGCAAACGGAACTGATCTTGAAGCCAGCGGTGTACACGCTCATTCTTTGCCAATAGAATCAAGCCTGAGGTTTCTTTATCGAGACGATGCACCACGCCGGGGCGCTCCTCCCCGCCGATACCTTCCATATCAGGATCGTATCCCAACACAGCATGTACTAAAGTTCCAGAGTCATGACCAGCGGCGGGATGCACCACCATACCAGCCGCTTTATTAACTACCAGTATCTCTTCGTTTTCAAAAACAATATTGAGCGGAATATCCTCCGGGATCAAACCACTAGGCACAGGCGGCGGTATACGAACTTCCACCTGCGCACCCACATCCAGACCTTGCCCAGATTTTTTTGCGGCAACACTATCGATCAATACAAAACCATCTTCGATCAAACCCTGCAAGCGTGCCCGTGAAAATTCAGGCAAACAGGTTACTAAAAATTTATCCAGCCTGCCAGATTTCTCACCTTCGTAGCGAAATGTTTCAACGCGATCGCTCATGATTGATTCGCTGGTAATTGATCGTTACCCATTTCTACTTGTTGTTTTTTCATTTTTGCTTGCCTTTCATTCCACCACGCCCCTAAAAGTAACACAACTACCCCGATCGTAATGCTTGAATCAGCCACGTTGAAAACAGGGAAAGTTCCCACAGAAATAAAATCTGTAACCTCTCCAAACATAAGTCGGTCTATCAGGTTTCCTGCCGCGCCAGCCATTTGCATACCCATTGCCAGCTTCAATGCCCAATCATTATTTTCCACCTGCGGATAATAATAAATAATTGCACCTATCACAATAAAAGCCAGCACAGTAAAGACCATGCCGCCTTGCTGAAACATACCAAATGCCGCGCCTTTATTAGCCCAATTTACAAAACGCGCATAAGGACTCAACCACGAAAGCCACTCCGGCAGCCATTGCCCGCCAAAGGGAATACTTTCGCGCACCAGCCATTTCGTCCATTGATCCAACGTAATAATCACGCCGGCAATTCCAAACAAGTTCAAGTAATCTCTTACAATACGATTCAAAATACACCTCTTTAATATAGTTCTTTCATTTTACCCTACCGCACAAACACCCTTGGCACACGCGCACTGATATTGGTCATTACTTCATATTCATTCGTGCCTGTCCAGTCCGCAAAATCTTCGGCGGTAATGCCCTCGCCAAACAAAGTTACCTCATCGCCAAGCTCTGCCGCATCCTCGCCCATGTTTACCATAAATTGATCCATGCAGATTCTGCCCACTTGCGGATATTTTTTACCATTGATGATCACCTGCGCTTGATTCGTCATCCTGCGGAAATATCCATCTGCATAGCCGCATGGGATCGTAACGATTCGCGCCGCGCTTTGGGCTTGCCACAACGACCCATAGCTGACTCCACGCCCAGGCTGGGTAATCTTGCTATAGGCGATATGCGACTTCCATTTGAGCGCAGGTTTCACATCAATTGTCTTTTTAATATCACGCGCTGGATAAACGCCATACAACAACACGCCAGGGCGCACCATGTCATAATAACTTTCTGGCAAATTCAGCACTGCGCCGGAGTTAGCAGTATGGCGAAGCACAGGGTGAGGAATACTGCGCTTTTCATAAAATGATAATACTTCTGCAAAGCGTTCGAGTTGAAGGTATGGCTTTACCATCTGGTCAGACTGCAAGCTGTCTGACTCTAGAGATGCTTCAGAATTTGCAAAGTGCGTAAAAATTCCTTCTACTTCAAGGCTTTGGCATTTTAGCGATTGCTCCAAAAACATCTCTGCTTCATATTCACGGACGCCAACACGCTCCATGCCAGTATCGATCTTGAGATGTACGCGCAAACGCGTCCGCTTGGATTCGGCATATTGTTGAGCGGCAGACATCAGCGCAGGCGATGAAGCGGCGAGGGTAAGTTGATATTCATCGAAGAGAGGAATCTGCTCGGGTAGCGTTCCGCCCATAACCAGGATCGGAGTCGCAATTCCCATTTTGCGAATGTTGATGCCCTCCTCCACAAGCGCTACGCCGATGTAATCTGCAAATGGCGCTAGAAACGGCGCAACACCCTCCACGCCATGACCGTAGGCATTGGCTTTTAAAACCACCAAGACTTTGGCAGACGCAACATGGGTGCGAATAGCATCCAGATTTTGTTTTAACTGATTGAGGTTAACTTCAAGAAATGTAGGGCGCATTGTGCAAGTATACACGGGATAATAATCGAAGCTGAGGCAAGCGCAGCTGCAAAATCTATTTTTTATTTGATGGGTCACCGGAAGACGAACGAATTGATATCGGAAGAATATGCAAGTGTTATCTGCATTGAAAGACGCAACCTTTACCCAAAAACTGCTTTGGGGTTGCTGTATTTTGTATTGAAGTAGATGATTCAGATGGCAAGATCGCGATTGAAAAAGGTATGCCAAAGAAAACTAATGAATGCCCTGAAAAGATTGGATATCCATTGTGTGAAATGACAAGCATTAACCGCGCTTTGTTTGGAAGAGTCAAATAATTTTGCGAGATAACGCAACGGGTGTGCTGGGTGGGTGTGCGATGACCCTGGTATCGACATAAAAGAGAGTACAATGAATTAGACCTGAATGTGATATTTTCAAACAGAATCATTTCAAAGGGTGGGTGGATCGTTAGGCTCTTAGAAAGCAGGCTTAGCATCGACAATGAATATTATCCAAGGTATTGTCAAGAATTTGATAAATAATCACCCGAATAATGCGGGCATGACTATTGATTTTTCAACAATGTCCGTAGAAGATGCTGTTATATTGATGATGATGTTATTGAGCAGCGACAGCCGGCGAGACATGAAAGATATGCTGGAGGAGCTGGACGCGACCCGGCTTAGGAGAAGGGCGCTAAGAGAAGCAAGAGCCAGGCAGAGGGCGGAAGCTATAGCGGAACGTGCTGCAGCCCGAGAAGCTTGGAGAGCTGCAATCAGAGAAAGAAGAAGGGCAATGAGGGAAGCAAGAGATCGGAGAATCCTTGCCAGACGTATGCGGCGGACAAGCAGAAGAGGATTTTTTGTGCCACTTATCTTTGGCGTTATTCTGGTTCTGGTTATCATTGGCGCAGTTTTTATTAAATTTGTATTAATCGCTCCAGAACCGACTCCGACCGTGCCGCCAATGGCAGAACCTGCCGGCCCGGCTGAAGGTACACTCATGCTCTGGGTGGACGGCAGTACATTGGTTTTTTACGAAGGCGTTTGGATCTATCAATCCGAAGTGACCAATTATCAATTCTCGCTATGTGTCGAGGCCGGCAGTTGTCAGCCATCGATCGTTGATTCTCTCACCGCTGATTTTAATAATCCATCGAAAGCCCACTTACCCGCACAGGGTATCGGACCTGACAATCAGCTGCAATATTGCGTCTGGGCCGGCGGACGTGTGCCCACCGAGGCAGAAGCCCCCCCATTAGGCGGTTTCACACAAAGTCGACCTTCTGGAGAACTTCCCCCCCCGCTGCCTAATGGTTGTTCTGAAGGTATTCACCGGGATGCTCAATGTGTGGAGAGAATTAGCTCTTATGATTCATATGGTCGTCTTGATGAGAGTAGTCCCAGGGCTCGACATTATTGTCCATGCCTTGAAGATGCCCCAAATTCAGTTAGCATACCACCGGCTATAGTTGATGCGATAGGACAGACTATTCGCTGTGTCGTGGATGCGCCGGCTCCGATGGCACCCGCCTGCCAAACCAGCGCATATTATGTAAACGGGGCACCTACCGTTATGGATTATAGTATGACAAAGGCCGGCGAATTCTGCCAAAAGGGTGTAGGCTACGTTACGTTGGATATCAATATCCCTGCAGGTGGAATACTTCAATCTGTAACTGGAGGTTGCCAGCTGGTGGATAATAATCGAATCCTGTGCTCCAACTCGTCAGCGCCGAACGGTCAAGGCGAGGTCTTCATTCAACATGATCTATTGCCGGCAGTACAGGTCAATGGTTTGCCTGCCGCTGGGGAATTGCAATGCCTGCCCGGCTATGAAGTCAATCAGGATTCGCCGACCCAATGTGACTTCAACAAATTATTGCCTGCCGTGCATAACGATTCCGCGCCTGCCGTCGCACAACTGCAAAGTAGCGAGTCCCAATTTGCAGGTCAGGTCAGCCTTGCTGTTTATCAGCCTAATCCATTGCGGAGTGCTAATCAACAGCAAACCTGTCCAGCCCCATTAACTTTTAGCGAGAGGCTTGGAAGATGTGTATTTGACATTCCGGTTGGAGATCTAGCAAGAGCCGGCAGAAACACAGAAGGGTTACCTGCATGGAATCCAATAACAGGCTATCCGCCGCCCAACGCAGATGGAACTTGTCCGGAAGGATCAAGCTTGTTGAATGGGTTGTATTGTATCCCCGACGCAGATTGGCGAGTCCCAGTGGGCATAACACCCGCTGACGATCCAGCATATAGAACATTACCGCTTAATGCAGATGGGACTTGCCCGGAAGGAACATTATTGTTTGCTGGCGAATGTATTCTCAACGATAGATGGGTTGTGGACGAAAATGGGGACCTTCAGCAGCCCTCCTGGAATGCTTTCAGGGGCTATCCACGACCCAACGCAGAGGGGCTGTGTCCAGAAGGATCGACCTTGTATTATGGCTTATATTGCGTACCAAACGAGCCGGCTCCCAGCGAAGATGAGGCGGGGCAACTAAACATCGAGCTCGGGCCTTGGAATCCATTAGCCGGCTATCCGCACGTAAATGCTGAAGGGGCTTGTCTGGAAGGATCAATTAATTATTTTGGCAGTTGTATTCCAAACGAGCCACCTCCCAGCGAAGAAGATGGAGGGTCACCAGATTTCGGGCTTTGGCAATGGAATCCAATAACAGGCTATCCGAGGGCAAACGACGATGGTACCTGTCCGGAGGGATCAAGCAATTATTTTGACCGTTGTATTCCAAACGAAGATAGTCAGATCACACCCCTAATCCTAATTAATGTTTATTCTTTCTGTATTCAGTCCCAAGAATCATGTGAGGCTCAAGGAATGGACCTTTCTGAATCTGATTGCAACACGTGTATTTCACGTAGTGACACTGACACTACAAGCAGTTCTGAAACCGAAGGTAGTGACGGGTCAGTCGAATGGTCTCCAATATCAGGCTACTGGGGCAGAGATTCAAGTGGCAGATCAGTTTTTCGTGTACCTAGTCGCAGATATTACTATGGCAATTATGATCCGGTTCTAGGATACCCCTCCCCCGGACAAAATGGAATCTGTCGGCTTGGCTCAATCTTGATAAATGGTCGTTGTCTTCCCAGCGAGCCACCTCCCAGTCCAAATTCAAGATGTATGCCCGGATACTGGTATAGCGAAACGCTTGGGGTTTGTCTACCGGATGTTGTCTTAGGCTGCCCAGTTGGTACCTATTTCGATAAAAAAGAAGGGCTGTGCATTGCATCTGGTGAGCCTACCAGCTTTACTTTGACAGGCTTTCATTTTGATGAAGCCTCGCAATGCAGTTTGACAGACCTTCCGAGCGGGCGTTATCCCGGCTGTCCGGAAGGACAGGCTTTTGATCCTTCAACCGGTGCCTGCGATTTCAAAAATATATATGTGGAAAATGGAAAAGTTCTTTCCACAGTGGAGTTTAATTTCAGTGCGCCTTTTTGCGAGGTGAAAGATAATAGCGGCAACAGCGGAGGAAGTGCTCCTAGCTGTGGATCGTATGTTAACCAACCTAGTTGTAGTTCGGCAGGCTGCAGTTGGAATGCTAATTTAAACACCTGCAATTAAATCTTGACATTAAGAAATCAACCCTCGATTATAAAACGAGGGTTGATTTTATTCGGTCTAATAATCTATTGCCTGCCTTGATAGATGTAAAACCCTCTCCCGCTCTTCCTGCCCAAATACCCTGCATCCACCATCTTCCTCAGCAAGGGCGCAGGGCGATATTTATCCTCACCCAGATCACGCTGTAATACTTCCATAATAAAAAGCACCACATCCAAGCCGATTAAATCTGCCAGCGCGAGAGGTCCCATTGGGTGATTCATGCCCAGCTTCATGACCGCATCAATCGCTTCGGGCGTGCCAACCCCGTCTTGCAAAGTAAAAATTGCTTCATTGATCATCGGGCATAAGATTCGGTTAGAAATAAAACCCGGCGAGTCGTTCGCCGTCCAAGCTTCCTTGCCCATTACTTTGCATAGCTCAAGAGTAGTATTAAGAGTCGCTTCATCTGTTGCCAAACCTTTGATCACTTCTACTAATTTCATCAACGGCACGGGATTCATAAAATGCATCCCAATGACCTTATCGGGGCGTTTGGTTTGCGACGCAATCTTTGTAATTGATATAGACGAAGTATTAGAAGCGAGAATCACGCCCTCCCGCGCATTCGCATCCATTTCTTTGAATATCTTAAATTTTAACTCTGGATTTTCTGTAGCGGCTTCGATCATAAAATCAGCCTGGGCGGCTGACTCGTAAGATGAAACAAAATTAATTTGATCAGCGCCAGCTTTCTGGGCGGCTGTGAGGATGCCTTTCTCCAATAATTTGCTGGTGGATTTAGCAATCGCCGCTTTGGCTTTTTCCAGCGCGGCGGGTTGAACATCCATGCAGGTTACCTGATATCCCGATGTCGCCGCAACTTGCGCAATGCCATTGCCCATTGTGCCGGCGCCAACGATAAAAATGTGTTTGATGGTCATATGATCTCCATAGCTTAAAAAGATAAACGGGTAAACTTTTTCGCAAGTTTACCCGCATTAATATCTATTTCTTTTTTACTTTATGCCACGCTTCTACATTATTCTTAATTTGTTCAACATGCCCCGGGATATGACCAGAATAAATATTTAGCCAGCGATCAAATGTGTAGGGTTCTTCATATTGAGGATGAACAGCGCTTGTATTGAATGCATCCTCGGGCAGGCGCTTTAATAATTCATAAGTAGTCTTGCGCACAAGCCGCGTAGTTTTCAATGCATCATCAAGGTTATGTTCGTGATACTTCAAAGAGATCGCCCATTCATCCTGATCATACGCCATGAATGTACCGCCTTTTCCGACTGCCAACAATCGCGCGCGCAATGCGGCATTTGCTTCACTATCTGCAATGTGAATGACAACCTCATGCACACTCCATTCTTTGGGCTCAGGCTTAAACAACATGGCGTCTTGCGGAACTTCAGCCAGAGCCGCTTTCAACAAATCATATCCACGCCCGTACAACTCAATTTTTTCATCACGTTCTTGCTTGTTCATTTCGATCTCCTTTAAACATTCAACCTTTGACTTTTGACCTTCGACTTTTTTAACCTTCCAACTCCACCGCCATTGCCACGGCTTCTCCGCCGCCCAAACATAGCGAGGCGATACCGCGCTTCAAGCCGCGATCTTGCAATGCATAAATCAAAGTCGTCAACACGCGCGCACCGCTTGCGCCAAGCGGATGTCCCAATGCAATTGCGCCGCCATTCACATTTACTTTATTCCAATCCCAACCTTGCTCTGCCAATGCATATCCATCTGCAAGAACTTGTGCGGCAAAGGCTTCATTTAGTTCGATCAAATCCACGTCATCCAACGTCCAGCCGATTTTTTTCAACAACTTAGGTAAGGCATGCGCAGGCGCGGCAAAAAGATATTTTGGCTCAACAGCCGCTTGTGCATACCCAACAATTTTCGCAACAGGTTTCAAATTATTTTTTTCAGCATATTCACGCGAAGAAATCACAACAGCCGCCGCGCCATCATTCATTGATGACGAATTCCCAGCCGTGACTTTGCCATTAGCTTTGAATACTGGCTTGAGCTTTGTCAGCGCCTCAAGCGTCGCATCTTTTCTCGGACCCTCATCCTGATTCACCACCATCAGCTCGCCCTTACGCCCGGGCATTTCCACAGGCACAATTTCCGCCTTAAATTTTCCGGCCTCCTGCGCCGCCACAGCCTTACGATGACTCTCGTAAGCAAACTGATCCATCGCTTCACGTGTCACTTCATATTCATCTGCAATAAATTCTGCGGCATTACCCATTGCCCAATTTTCAAACGGATCAAACAAACCGTCATTTAATAAAGCGTCTGTCATTTGAGAATTGCCAAACTTCAACTCCCCCATTCTGCCGTTTACTAAATAAGGCGCGCGGCTCATTGACTCAAATCCGCCTGCTATGAACAAATCTCCATCCCCCGCACGGATTGCCTGCGCGCTTAACATAGCCGCCTTCAAGCCCGAGCCGCAGACCTTATTCAGCGTGGTGGCGCTGACAGTAACCGGCACCCCGCCATAAATTCCAGCCTGACGCGCCGGCGCTTGCCCTAATCCAGCCGCAACCACATTTCCCATGATCACTTCTTCTACATCGCTGGCATTGATTCCAGCACGTTCCACGGCGGCTTTCACCGCAATAGAACCTAATTGCGTGGCAGAGACACTGCTTAATGCGCCCTGAAATTTTCCAATCGGTGTGCGCGCCGCACTTAAGATCACTGATTCAATTTCTTTAGTCATTGAGCCTCCAAGTCTGTAATTTCAATAATTATAAAGCCATATCCTATATTACAATCACGATATGGCAGAAAATTTAATTTCCCTTTACGACCTGATTGGCGGCGAAGCGCACTTGCGTGCCCTGGTAGACAATTTTTACGACATCATGGATTCTGCGCCAGAAGCAAAAGAACTGCGCGCCTTACATGCACAAAGCTTGAGTCAATCACGTGAAAAATTATTTATGTTTCTCTCTGGCTGGTCTGGCGGACCTCAGCTCTATATAGAAAAATATGGGCATCCGCGTTTACGCCAACGCCACATGCCTTTTTCGATCGGGATACTCGAACGTGACCAATGGTTATGGTGTATGAATAAGGCGCTGGACGAAGGTCAATATCCTCCAAGCGTGGTTGAACATTTAAAAGCACGCCTCGCAGAAGCCGCAGATTTTTTACGTAACCGCGCTGATGGTTTCGATAACAGATAATAACTGAAGCATAATCTCCCAGCAGAGATACCTGCCCTTTGGCGGAGTTCGCACCAATATAGGAATCATCCCCCAAACGGACTTGGGCTACACGGGACAACGAAACCTAGACTCTGGCATTGGCTTGATGGACTATCGCGCCCGATTCTATTCAAGCTCACTGGGCAGATTTATTCAGCCTGATACAATTACCCCCGATATGACTCAAGGGTTGAATCGGTATAGCTATGTCAATAATAATCCGATTAATTTTAATGATCCGAGTGGTCACGCCCGCTGTGATGAGGATGGGAATTGCATGGAAGGGAATAGGATAACGACAGATATCCATGCAAGAGATTATGGCAGAGCTTATGAATATAGCCCTGTTCGAAATCACCGCCCTCATGCATCTACCAAGCCTTTACATAATCCGATCTTAGCACCTTTTCTCACCGCCCTGCCCACGCCTGGGTCGCCATTGTTAATAGCAGGAGCTACTGCAACCCCGGCAGGATCGTGGGCAATGTACGAACAAGGACCAACCACGACCTCAACACCCACGCCAAGGCCTACATTTCCATCTCCTTTATCTGTAGCAAAATCTGCTGGGGAAATTATTGAGGACGCCGCACGCAATCAAGAACCTTTTGCGCCAAGTTTCGATGCTGAAATGAGAAACGCCGGTGCCTGCGGACTTAAACCATTATGCATCGCGTTTGTGGAGATTTCTATTACTATCAACATAGGGCTAACTATTTTGAAAGCAGGATTTGGGATATCGGATCAAATTAGAGATTACAATAATTCCCAGACCCCGTTTCCTCAACCTTTTAATGGGTATCCCCCAACTCCATCTGCCATCCCGTCATTTCAAATAACCACCCCTAGTCCTACTGCAACAATGTTTATGTTTACTCCTACATATATATCGACTCCCCAACCATAGTTACTATTATTCCGCAAATCATAATGTTAAAACCCATTACTCTTAATAATTTTCTTATACCTAAAAAGATGATATGAATAAAAATATTGGTTCTCTAGCCCTGCTTGCGATAATTACATCTTTGCTTCTTGTAAATGTGTTGTCGCCTCCTTTGTTTGCATTTGGTTTTCTTGAATCAAATGTCGACCCAATTACTACATACTTGCAAATAATTGGGGTATATTTATCTTTAATTGTTCTTGTTTATTTTGAACCTCAGAAAATTAAAATATACAATATTGATAAAGGCACGATCATTCTACTCGCTTTGGTTGGGTTTATACGCATCTGGTTGCATTTCCCGTATGAAGAATATTATAGAAATATTTGCTTTTTGCTCGGGATGATTTTACTGGCAGTTAGTTTAGCAAATTGGAAACATATTGCAAACATAAACTGGCGCTGGGCTTTCATTGGAATATTATCTTCTTCAATCGTTATCCCATTTTCATTTCTCCAGTATGTTAGCTTTGACAAAGCCCTAATCCCAGATTTAAACCAATTGCATATTAATAACCTGACAGTTTATTACTTGAGAAATGTTTTTTATGAAATTTCAATTGTGGCTCCTGTTGAAGAAATTATTTTTAGAAGCCTTCTGTGGGGAGCGTTGATAGAAATGGGGATTTCTGAGAAGAGAACAGTTTACATTCAAGGGGTTTTATTTTGGTTTATGCATGGATGGCAAAACATAACGCCAATTACATGGCTGATTAGTATCTCATTGTCTGCAATATTGTTTTCGCAATTAACTAAAAATTCTAAACAAGTTTTTCCATCTATTATTTCACATTCATTAATAAATTTTATGTTCCCAATAGTCGCAAGAGTAATTCTTGGCATCTAATTCAAATTTTGACAAGCTCAGTCACCAGCTTGGCAATCACCTCGGCTCTATGGTTTCGATAACAGATAATATCGGAAGCATAATCTCCCAGCAGAGATACCTCCCTTTTGGCGGAGTTCGCACCAACATAGGAATCATCCCCCAAACGGACTTGGGCTACACAGGACAAAGAAACCTAGACTCTGGTATTGGCTTGATGGACTATCGCGCCAGATTTTATTCAAGCTCGCTAGGCAGGTTTATTCAGCCTGATACAATTACCCCCGATATGACTAAAAATTGAATCATTGTTCGAAAGAAGTTATACTCAGGGTGGAAGAAAGTTGTTACCCGCACATTTGATTGGGAATCATAAACTATGAACCGTCAAGACATATTCAATCACATCAAGAATAACCCAGAAGTTTCTGTATTAATTGTTGGGGCAGGAATTAACGGCATAGCAACCTACCGCGATCTGGCGCTTAATGGCGTGGATGTATATCTTGTAGACCGCGCAGATTTTTGTTCAGGCGCTAGCGCGGCATCATCTCACATGGCGCATGGGGGCATACGCTATCTTGAAAACGGCGAGTTTCGACTGGTACGTGAAGCTGTGCAAGAACGCAATCGTCTTATTAAAAACGCACCGCATTTGGTTAAGCCACTAGCAACCACCATTCCTATATTTAAAAGATTATCGGGCATTTTAAATGCGCCTCTCAAATTCTTTGGCATGTTAACGAAACCATCTGAGCGCGGGTCATTCATTATAAAACTCGGATTAATAATGTATGACGCATATACAGGCAGGCAAGGCGCAGTTCCAACGCATCAATTCACATCGCGCACAGAATCACTTTCAAAATGGAAACAACTTAATCCCAAAATTGTAAACACAGCAACTTATTACGATGGTGCAATATTAAATCCTGAACGGCTCGCGCTCGAATTATTACTCGATTCTGAAACAGAAAATTTAAATGCACGTTCATTGAATTACACCAGCATGATCGCGGGCGGCGAAAACACAATCATTCTGCGCGACGAATTAACCGACGAGACCTATGACGTGCGTCCAACATTACTGATCAACGCTACAGGCGCATGGATCGATCGCACAAATCACAAACTCGGCATCTCCACCCGTTCTATTGGCGGCACAAAAGGTTCGCACCTTATTTTAGATCATCCAGAATTACGCGCCGCCATCGGCGAGCATGAATTCTTTTTTGAAAATGAAGATGGACGCATCGTATTGATCTTCCCATTATTTGATAAAGTAATGGTGGGCACTTCCGATATTCCAATTGATAACGCAGATGAAGCCCGCTGCACTGATGAAGAAGCGGAATATTTTCTGAACATGATTCAACGCGTCTTCCCCAGCATCAAAGTTGATCCTGCCCATATTGTCTATCGCATCTCAGGCGTTCGTCCCCTACCCCGCGCCGTACACGCAGCCTCCGCCGGGCAAATCTCCCGCGACCACAGCATAGAAGTCATCAGCGGAAATTGGACCAATTTAAATTTTCCTGTCTATTCACTGGTTGGCGGCAAATGGACATCTCAGCGCGCCTTTAGCGAACAAGTTACAGATAAAGTTATTGCTTTTCTAGGCAAAGAACGCACAAAGTCCACCCGCGATCTTCCAATTGGCGGCGGACGCGGCTACCCGAAAAATGAAGATGAACTAAAAATACAGCTAGATGGTCTTTCAGCCTGGACAGGCATGAGCAAAGAAAGATTGGCAATTCTGTTTGAGAGATATGGAACCCGTGCGGAGACAATCGCCACCTTTATTCACCGCAGTCCAGACCAACCGTTAAAATCCATACCAACTTACACCGCGCGTGAGATTATGTTCCTCGCCCAACACGAAAAAGTGTGCCGCTTGGATGATATTCTTTTGCGCCGCAGCATGCTGGCTGTGCTCGGTAATTTATCAAAAGAAATCATTAACGAAATTGCGGAGGCAGCCGCCAAAGCGCTGGATTGGACTGACGAGCAAAAGAACGCTGAGATTTCGAGGGCTATTCACTTACTAGAAGACAAACACGGGGTTAGGCTCTAATACGATTTTAGATCGTACTATTCCTCAATATTTTTAACTAAATCCAAAATCCTTGCTTTAGATAACTTGCAATATTTTTTATCAATCTCCAGCCCAATCCCTTTACGCTGATTCAGCGCCGCTTCAATTACGGTTGTTCCGCTTCCGCTAAAAGGGTCTAAGACTACATCCCCCACGTAACTAAACATCTTAATGCAACGACGCGGCAACTCCAGCGGGAACGGCGCAGGATGCCCAATTCTTTTCTTGCTCTCACCATTAAACGTCCAAACGCCATTTGTCCAATTCAAAAACTCATCGCGGGTAATGTCAGAAATTTTACTGCCGCTGGTTTTTTTCCAGGTGTGTTTATAAAGAATGACGATCAATTCAACAGGCGCAATCACATACGGAGCCGACGCGCTCATCCATGAACCCCATGCAGTTCGCCGTGAAATATTTCCTTCATTCCATACTACAGTAGAGTGATAGTTGAAACCAATTTGTTTTGCAATAGTGGTTAAGTCAGCGCCAACGCTTTGCTGTCCGCCTTTGGTTTTATCCAACGGGATATTTAAACAAAAGCGACCGTCATCTTTTAACCATTCATAACAACGCCCCATCCATTGCTTAGTGAATTCAAGGTAGTCAGCGTAAGAAAGATCATCTTTGTGAGAGTTATATTCAAGATCGACATTGTACGGCGGAGAGGTAACAATCAAATCAACACTGCCAGATTCAACAAGTGTCGTAGTGATTACATTTTCATTTAATATCGTGATTTTTTCATTTCGAAAAAAAGCTTTAGACCTAGCCATCTTATTTCTCCGCTTTGTCTAGGTCGTCACCCACATTTCGCTGAAAGCCCCAGGTTAAATAATCCAAATTCATTGGCAAACCAAGCTCTAAAGAACTAATAAATTGAATGCCTGCTTTAATTTCGTTGGTCTGGCACTCCAACAAATGTCCGCCATGCTGCAAGTCGGAGGAAAGAAAATGTAAATGCAAACCCGGCACACTCACCGAACCCATAAAGGTTGGAGTGTAAAAACCGACCAATGTCCCTTTAATATTTTCAAAGGTGAAAACAGGCTGCTCTTTCGCCACTTCTACTAAAGGCTTGTAACTTTCTTGCTTTGGCACAGAACGAACGCGCACATAAGAAAAAACACCATCTATCCTGATCGCATAAAATATATTTGGCGATGGCAAGAGGTTTTGGATCCACTTATTAAACTCAGCATAATTGAGCGGGGTATTAATTTCATCATGCGCCGCCGGGCGATAAAACGTCACGCAAGCAAAAGGAGTTAACGCAGAATCATCCATCTGGGCAACATGGCCATCGGAAGTGATCTGATATATTTTTCCATCCAACATAACCATCTCCCCGTCCAGTTGGTCGAATGTCCCCAAACCAAAATCGCCGTGTTTTTTTATTTCTGTGAAGGGAATTTTTTGCTCGTAGATTCCCTCTACAAGAGCATTGATTGGCGCGCAAAGGTAAAGAACTGGTCTATCCTTGCCGGCTACAGACATATAGAATTATTCATTTGGAATTAACGGTGGAGAACTCTGATCTTTATCGCGGCGAAATTGATAACGCTCTAAAATAGCATGTATCACTTTTTCGTGGTGGGGTTTTAAATCATGAAATTCAAAACCAATATTAAAATATTGCGGGCTAATATCCTGTTTGCACCATGCCACACGCGCAGGAATGGTCATGCGTGAAGCGGTGATTTCCGGCAAATCACCGGGCAATTCAATAGCAAGGGTGGCTTTTCCGTCAACATCCGCCGGTCTCTCGCCAATCACCATTGCGCCCAATAAATTTAAATCGCCAAGGTATCCCAATAAAACACCTTGATATAGATCGTACACTGGCGTAAACGACATAATACTTCTTCGATCTTCTTTTCGACGCTCATCCATAAGACATCCTCCTGCTTAAAAAGAAAAATACATAAAAACTTCATCAAATTGAAATAAATTATTAGACTATCTATAATAAAGTTTGCCGCTTATTTATCCGTAGATTATGCAGGGTCCCAGATTATTTCAGATAATGTCTATTTTATACCAAGAAACTTCTATAAGTGTAATAGACCTTCAAGATAAAATCAACCTTTTTGTGGTAAAAGTAGAAAATGCGTTATATATATTTATCCCCTCATCTAGATGATTCGTCTTTATCTGTTGGCGGGCTAATTTATGAGCAAACTCAGGCGGGCATCCCCGTAGAGATTTGGACATTCATGTGCGGATATCCGCCCGCGACCGATGGACTTTCTTCATTCGCACAGGCTCTTCATAAGGAATGGGCAACGGGTACTGCAAAGGAAACCATAGATCTTCGGCGGGCTGAGAATGAAAAATCTGCCGCCCTACTTGGCGCAAAAACTTATTATTTTGATTTTTTAGATTGTATTTACCGACACGATCAAAACGGCACGTGGCTATACAATACTGTCTTTACACCGCCTCATGCCTTTGATGAAGAAATATCCTCGCAAATCACCCTAGCAATTACAGCCCGCCTCAAGCCTGACGATGTGTTGGTCTGCCAATTTGGGCTTGGTTCACACGTTGATCATGTTCTGGTGCGCCGTGCGGCAGAAAGTTTAAACATTCCACTGCTTTATTTGGCAGATATCCCCTATCTATTCAATCATCCTGATACGCTGACTTTGCACACCGCCGGGTTGAAAGAAAAAGCTCACTCGATAACCGAATCCGGCTTACAGGCTTGGAAAGAAGCGATTAGGGCTTATTCCTCTCAAATATCATCACTGTTTGATTCAACTGAGCATATGCATTCATCTATTGAAAAATACTGTACAGAAAATAACGGTGTACGCTTATGGAAAGTCGAAAGCAAATAATAAACAAGGAGAAAATATGAAAAAAAATACCCCTCACTCATTGCTGACTTTATTCTTAACGATTGTCATCGCGCTATCATCTTGCACAATGCCAAGCGCCGCTGAAACTACCCCGCCGCCTTTGCCTGTCTTAACAGATGTCCCTGCATCTACGAGTAGTGCGCCAGCAGGTGGGGTCGCAAACGCATTGCCAACATTTGCCCCGCCCACCGCAACACCGTCCATTGCGCATGTCCTCATCCCTGCAACAAACATCAATACTGGTAAATTAACGTATGATGTCACTTCTGTAGATACTGCGGCAGAGCTGCGCGCACCATATGGCGATTCCTATAAGATCAATCGCTTTGAACGTCCATTTTCGCAAGACATGACGTATCTTCCAGATGTTGATATTGCCAGCTACAGCTTAGACAAAGATGAAAAATTTTATTATGTTGCCATACAACTGATCGGCACGAACCCCAACAATGACCTTGGCATTAATTATGTTGTTGAACTGGATACCAATGCCGACGGCTTTGGTGATTACGCCATTGTTGCCCATCCATTCTATTCAATAGATTGGACTACCGATAATGTGCAGGTATTTAAAGATAAGAATCGTGACACTGGCGGTTTGTCTGCTGAGCGATCAGATGCTCCATTGCCAGGCGACGGATATGAGACCCTAATTTTTAACGGCGGGCGCGGTGAAAAAGATGACCCAGATCTTGCCTGGGTACGCGTCAACGCCGGCAGATACGCAACCGTACAATTTGCCTTTAAGATTGAGCTGGCTGAAACACGCTTTATGTACGGCGTCTATGCCGATGCAGGCTTGAAAGACGTAGGTAAATTAGATTATGTGGATCGCTTAACAGAATCAGAAGCGGGCTCGCCTGAAAGAGAAGAAAAAGAGTATCCTCTCAAGGCTCTTTTTGCAGTTGATAACGTCTGCCGCGATGTTTATGGATTTGTCGGTCATGGCGAGGAACCTCAGCGTTGCCCGGTGCAGATCAAACCAGAGGGCAATCCAAATGCCTGCCCACAGCCATCTTCCTGCGCTGTATGGGACGCCGAGAATTGTGTGTGTTTACAACAAAGCGCAATATGTTTATCTCAGGGAACTTTAATTGACACCCCCAACGGATCAATTTCAGTTGAGACTCTAAAAATTGGTGACTTGGTTTGGACGATCAACCAAGCAGGCGAACGTATTGCTGCGCCTATCTTGAAAGTTTCAAGCCCATTTGTAGAACCAAATCACAAAATGGCTTATATAACACTTGCAGATCAGCGAACGCTTTGGGTATCACCAGGTCATCCAACAGTTGACGGCAAAAATATCGGCGACCTGAAACCAGGAGATATTTTGGATGGTTCTGAAGTCATCAGCCTTGAGATCAGCACGTACGATCATGCCAGCACATACGACATATTACCAGAAGGTGGAACGGGGTACTACTGGGCAAATGGGATTTTGATCGGAAGCACTCTGAAATAGTATCAAGACAAGCAGAGATCGAATTGGATTTCTGCTTGTCTTTCTTAAAAGGAGTACAAAATGAAAAAGAATAACCCAACTCTACTTACCCTAAGCGTTTTATTGACCACAGCTTTAGCGTGCAGCCTCCCATTTGCATCCCCTGATACAAGCGAAGAAACATTGACAGAATCGCCCGCCCAGCAGGCTCTTCCGCCAACTGATATAACTGCAACTGTTCAACCTGTTACCCATATTAACTTTCCAAAAGATACGAGAACCGATGGGAATATTTTCTACGACGTCAGCTCCAAAGAAACCGCAAATGAACACCGCGCACCCTACGGAGAATCGTATAAATTAAATCGCTTTGAGCGTCCTTTCACTCAGGCAAACATGGAATATCTGCCAGATATAGACATCCTTTATTTTCGCCTAACCAGCGATAATGATTGGCATTATTTCTTTGTAGAATTGATCGGAAGTAACCCAAATAATTCCATGCAAGCAAATTACGGCATTGAAATTGATATAGACCTGGACGGTCATACAGATTATTTGATCTGGACTGCCCCCACCTTCACAACCGAATGGAAAAATGAAAACTTAAAAATATTTGCAGACAGCAATAACGATTCGGGCGGCAAATCACCCAATCAAACAGATGCGCCTTTTACAGGAAATGGCTTTGATACATTGCTATTTGATGGGGGTCTTGGCGGAAACGATCCTGATCTTGCATGGGCAAGAATTGACCCTGCCAAAGCAACTGTATTGCAATTTGCTATAAAACGATCTGCTATCGGCGAGGCGTTTATGTGGGAAGCCTGGGCAGATGCAGGACTGCGCGATGTTTCAAAATTTAGCTACAACGATATCTTCACAGAAGGACAAGCGGGTTCATCTGTCAATGACAATAAGTTCTACCCCATTAAATCTATCTTCGCAGTGGATAATACTTGCCGCGCGCCTGTTGGTTTTAAACCGAAAGGCGATGAAGTTCAATTATGCAATTTCGATCAGCCGATCAAAATCCCCGACGTCCCAACAAAGCAATGTCTTCCCGCGATCACTTATGTTGGCTGTAGATAAGATCAACCAACAAACTGCATAAATACTTGATTGCCCAACAATCTACCCCGCTTGCTTAACCTAAATATGTCGGAATCTTTTGATTCCGACATATTTATTTTTTCGATTAACCCATTTTTTAACAACTCGGCTATTTCAACAGGATACACATCCAAAAGCGCGCTTCCAAATCTTAATCTGAAATCTGATTCAGACACCCCAGCATGTACCAACCTGAAATTGGTCATCATATACTCCGACATCTCATCTTGTGGATTTTGTGTATGCTGATTAACCGTTGCAGGGGAAAGCGGGAAGTGTAATTCAGGCGAGCGAGAATCAAGATCAGTGAGACGATCTATATAAGTTTTAATCCGTAAAGCATTGGAATAACGATACCCATTGGCGTACCCATGCGCGCCTGCTCCAAAAGCAAGGTACGGAAGCCCGCGCCAATATTGCAAATTATGCCTGCATGCGTAAGAGCGCTGACCATTCTTTGCCCAATTGGATATTTCATATTGAACAAACCCATGCCCTGCTAAAAACTCTTCTGCATATTCGTACATTTCTGCAGCAAGGTCGGGGTCTGGCAAAGGCAAAATGCCGCGGGAAGACCACTTGCCAAAAGGAGTACCATGCTCAAGGGTCAAGGCGTATGCCGAAATATGCTCAGGGTTTAAGTCAACAATTCGCTGCAAGGTCGTTTGCCACGTTCGCAGAGTTTGCTCGGGCAAACCATAGATCAGATCCAAGTTCAAATCGTCAAAGCCAGCCTTACGCGCAAAACTGACCGCATCAATTACTTGAAAAAAATTGTGCGCGCGCTCCAGCATATGCAATTCTTCTGTGTTGGCAGACTGCACCCCAAAACTAATGCGATTAATGCCAATCCTTCTCAAAGCCTGTAAACTATCCAAAGACACAGTGCCGGGGTTTGCTTCAATGCTGATCTCTGCATCTTCAGTCAGGCTAAAATTGGCACGAATGGCTTTGAAAATAATTTCAAATTGTTTTGGTGAAAGAAGAGACGGTGTCCCTCCGCCAAAAAAGATGGTGTGAACTTTATTAGTATAGCTGTAACTTTTTGCCGCTGTACCTATAAAATTAATTTCGGCGCACAAGGCATCCACATAAGCAGGGATGGCATCCTCTTGCCCGGCGTAGGTATTAAAATCACAATAAGCACAGCGGTGTGTGCAAAATGGAATGTGGAAATAAAGCGAAAGCGGGGTTTGATCGTTAATCATTTTTTGTGGAAATCCAAATAATAAATTAATAACAGCAGACCTAGAGTATAACCTGCCCTGAAGACCAGCGAGCATTTTTTGATGTGTAAGTTACTCCCTGCGCCGATGACGGCGGCTGGAGCGGAGGCAGATGAAGATACATAACCTGTCTAAGGACCACCAAGTATTTTCTGATACTATTGCGCGATGAAAAAAATAACTGGGATTTTATTAATCGCCATTTCTTCGGCATCTTTTGGAACGCTGGCGATATTTGGCAGGTTTGCCTATCAAGACGGGATAGATATTTTTACTTTGCTATTTTTGAGATTTATGCCAGCGGCTTCTTTCATGGCGCTGATCTTGATTCTACGCAAGGAGCATTTTCCACGCGGACGTATTCTGGCACAATTGATCGGCATGGGTGCTTTGGGATATGTTGGTCAATCATATGCTTATTTGACCGCTACAAAATTTGCCTCGCCCGGCTTGGTAGCGCTGTTGTTGTACCTTTATCCATTTTTTGTAGCCATTCTCTCTGTCATTTTTCTGCACGAATCTTTAACTCGTGTCAAAGTGCTTGCTTTGGTAATTGCTTTCGCAGGCACATTGCTCACCGTGGGACCAGGCGGAGGGCAACTAAAAGGCATTTTACTCGCCATCTCTGCCGGGGTAATTTACTCCATCTATATCATGGTTGGCACAAACGTAATGAAGCATGTCTCCGCTGTGCAATCCTCCACCGTTATTTTCGGTTCTGCTGGAATTGTTTATGGATTCCTAACAGTGCTTAACGGTGCGCACCTTCCTGCCAGTAATCAAGGCTGGTTGACAGTTGTAGGAATCATTGTGATTTCCACCATTATTCCGGTAGTTACATTTCTAATGGGCTTGGAACGAATTGGACCCACCAACGCGGCAATGCTTTCTACGCTTGAGCCGGTGGTGACAGTTTTATTGGCGGCTTGGTTATTTGGAGAAAAGTTATTGCCGGTTGTTCTGCTGGGCGGCGCTTTGATCTTAATTGCTGTGATCCTACTGACCCGAACAGAAATTGGACAAACAGAATAGCAAACAGATATGCGATTAGCGGATATAATGAATTTCTGCTAGATTTTTATAGCATTAATATTTAGGCGGCTGTTGAATATTTTGACTGCTCCCACAAACCTCTAAGGAAAATAATGAACTTTACTCAATTTAATCTCGACCCCCGCTTAATGCAGGGTATTCAAAAAGCTGGTTACGAAACTGCAACACCCATTCAAGAAGCCGCCATTCCTGCCGCTCTGCGTGGGCGGGATATCATCGGCACAGCCCAAACTGGCACAGGTAAAACTGCGGCGTTTGTATTACCAATCTTAAACAAATTGATCAACAGCGGTCAACGCAATGTTGCCCGCGCTTTAATTGTTGCACCTACACGCGAACTTGCCGACCAGATCAACGATGTCGTCAAAGTGCTTTCAGCTGGGACAAAAGTGAAGAGCGCAACCATCTACGGGGGCGTGGGAGCGAACCCGCAAATTCAGGCATTGCGCAACGGCGTAGAAATTATCATCGCCTGCCCTGGGCGCTTGCTAGATCTTATCAATCAAGGTCACGCCAAAATGGGCAATATTGATACGCTGGTGTTAGATGAAGCCGACCGTATGTTTGACATGGGCTTTTTGCCAGATGTACGCCGCATTGTAAAAGCCGTGCCGCAAAAAAGACAGACTATGTTTTTCTCGGCAACCTTCCCAGCCGACGTGGAATTGCTGGCAACGCAAGTATTAACCGAACCGCAAAAAATTGCGATGGGCATTGTCAAGCCGGCCCACACTGTTACACATGCTCTTTACCCAGTGCCTTCCCATTTAAAATCTGCGTTATTGCTTGAATTACTAAAACGAACCGATACCGATTCTGTTTTGGTTTTTACACGTACAAAATACCGCGCACAAAAAGTATCTGGGCATATATTACGCGCAGGATTGAAAGTAACCAGTTTGCACGGCGATCGTTCGCAAGGTCAACGCCAAGCCGCGCTTAAGGGCTTCAAAGACGGCACACATCCAATTATGGTTGCCACAGATATTGCCGCGCGCGGATTAGATGTGGAAAGTATTTCACATGTGATCAATTACGACATGCCAGACACCGCTGACGCATACATTCATCGCATCGGCAGAACTGGGCGCGCTCAACGTACTGGCGATGCTTTCACTTTGGTGACCGACGATGATAAAGATATGATTCGCATACTAGAGCGCATTATGGGCAGTCCGTTAAAGCGTGAAACCCTTGAAGGATTTGATTACAAGCAGCCCGCCCCGCCGAAATCTGATTCTGGCGGCGCAGGCAGAGGCGCCCCCCGCCCGCCCCGCCCCGCCCCTACGCCAAAAAGCTATGGAAGAAATCGTTTGGCGCCAAAGCGGAAATAAATCACGCACACTAAAAATGGCAAAAATATTATTAATTGAAGACACGCTAGATATTGTTGAGTTGGTTCGCAAAGCATTAACCAGCCGCGACCACCATTTTTTTCACGCGCCTGATGCAGAATCGGGCTTGAGCATGGCGCTCCAAAATATTCCTGATTTGATTCTGCTGGATCTTGGTCTGCCCGATTATGACGGTCAAACCTTGGCTGGCTGGCTGCGTGCCGAGTCTGCGCTAGCCGCCACGCCCATTATTGCCTTCACTGCCTGGCCCCAAGAAACTGGCAAACAAATGGTGGATAGCTATGGCTGTAATGGTTATATTAGCAAGCCCATTGTTAAGATCAATGAGTTTATTGCTCAAGTAGAATCTTTTTTGAAACCATCGTAGGGGTCTACTATTATGGCTAATATCATACAACTGATCCCTGCAAGCAACTTTAGCCTTGCAGAACTGACCGACATTTATAACCAAACCCGCGTAGACTATATGGTGCCCATGCCAATGAACGCAGCGCGTTTAGCGAACTATATTCAAATGTACGATATAGATTTAAACCGCTCAATCGTTGCAACTACACCAAGCAATCAAAAATTAGGCGTAGCGATGCTGGGCGTACGCAAAGACCGAACGTGGATTACACGCTTGGGCGTAATTCCTAACACACGCCGCGGAGGTGTTGGGCGCGCAATGGTAGAAAATCTAATTAGCCAAACAGAGCGCCTCGGTTTAAATTTTATAATGCTTGAAGTCATTAAAAATAATAAACCAGCTCAGCAACTATTCTTAAAGCTGGGTTTCCGTGAAACCGTTGAGCTATTAATCCTGCGCCGCGCCCCTCATCTACCTGCGCCAACCCCGCTGGTTGCAGACGCCGAGCGATTAGACCGCTCGCAGGCGCTCCACTTAGTAGAACGAGATCGCGGCACACAGCCTTGGACAAATCAATCTGAATCATTAATTAACGCCGGCGAAGTAGCTGGCTTACGTCTCTCGCTGGCAGACGGCAGTAAGGGCTGGCTTGTTTATCAGCGCGAAAAATTTATGCTCAGCCGTTTTGCAATTAAGACCGAATCGGGAGACCCTGCAACTGTTGCGTATGCGTTACTCACGCATTTGCATAGTCAATATCCCCGTCTTGATACACATATCGAAAACATCCAACTCAACGACCCACACTTGCCTGCTTATTACAAAATGGGACACATAGAATCATTCCGCCGCATTGAAATGTGGCGCGGTACGCCCCCAGTTAGTTTATTGCACAAAAATTAAAGTTGATCAAATTGCCCAGTTCAAAATGAACTGGGCAATTTTATATACTCTTTAATAACTCCATCACAGATTGAACCAGCGCTTCGCGCGCCACTTGAACCTGCTCGCCAGTTACCAAGTTTTTTATTACAACCTGACTTTTTTCTACTTCATCAGGTCCCAATACCAGCGCTAGCTTCATTTTCATTTTATCTGCAAATTTAAATTGCTTAGGCAGTTTGACGGGCTCAGAGAAAGCCATGGCGTTCACGCCGGCATTGCGTAATTCTGTCACCAGCTTGAACGATTCGTTGGAAAGTTTCTCGTCGAACAAAGTGACCAATACTTGCGCAGGGGTTAATGCAAACTCTGGCAGGAGTCCTTTTTCTTGCAAGATAATTCCCATCACTACGTCCCCCATCGCAAAGCCTATGCCGGAGACAGGCTGTCCGCCGACATCTGCCAGCAAATTATCATAACGCCCGCCGCCTAACACTGCCCGCTTTAATGAGCCGCTGGTTTCAAAGGCTTCGAAGACTGTGCCGGTGTAATACAAAAGTCCGCGCATAATATTGGGATCAAATTTTACATATTCTTTAACGCCCAGAGCTTCTAAAGCAGAAAACAAGCGTGTAAGTTCTTCACTCTTTTTCCATAGGTCAAAATTTCCAAGAATGTTCTTTAAGCCATCTAATTGCGGTTGAGAAAGTCCAATTTCAAAAGCATAGGCATCCCACTTGGCTGGCTCCATCTTGGAACGGCGGTCTACCAAGTTGGATACTTCGATTCGTTTTTCGTTGGAAATGCCCAATGCATCAAATTCAGAATCCATCAGGCGTCGATTATTTACGTAGATCAGAGCCAGCTCTGGGCTGAGCCCGACCGAGCGCAGGAATGTAGCCGCGACGGCAATTAATTCTGCATCAGCTTCTGGCGAGCTAACGCCCAGCATATCAATATTCCATTGAAAAAATTCGCGTGAGCGTCCTTTTTGAGGCTGTTCGTACCGCCAAAACGGACCGAAAGACCACCAGCGCACAGGATAGGTTAATTCATTTTGTTTTGCGGCGATCATACGCGCAAGGCTGGGAGTGAGCTCGGGGCGCAATGTCACCAAGTCGCCGCCGCGATCTTCAAAAGTGAACGATTGTTTCTTAACCAGCTCTTCACCAGATTTTGCCGCGTACAGGTCAATCGCCTCAATAAAGGGTCCATCATATTCCTGATACCCAAAAGAATGTGACGCCGCGCGTACTTTATCAAAAATAAAATTGCGCAAAGACATTTGCTCGGGATAAAATTCACGTGTACCCTTAACTGTTTGTATTATTTTATTCGCCATCGTTGCTCCGTGAAATGATTCTATCATGAGGTTATAATATTTATACTTTGATGTTGCAGGAGGACAAACCATCATGAATGACGGCACAGGGCTAAAATACCTCTTAACCGACCATTTAGGCTCCATGGTTTCGATAACTGATAATAACGCAAGCATGATATCCCGGCAAAGATACCTGCCCTCTGGTGGAGTTCGAACCGACATAGGCACTATCCCCCAAACGGATTTTGGCTACACTGGACAAAGTGGACAAAGAAACCTAGACTCTGGTATTGGCTTGATGGATTATCGCGCGAGATTTTACTCAAGCTCGCTGGGCAGATTTATTCAGCCCGATACAATTACCCCCGATATGACTCAAGGGTTGAATCGGTATAGCTATGTCAATAATAATCCTGTCAATTTTAATGATCCGAGCGGGCATGCTTATTGCGATTTCATTGATAACCAAAATGCAGAAGATTGCAATGGAGGCTTGTCAAATAGTCAGAGCAGTTCTGTTATTTGGAGAAATAGTAATGAAAATAGTTATAAAAATAGTGGTAATGAAGACGGAAATGATGGCGATGGAGGATGCACAAATGTAATTGTATGTAATCTAATTGGTCCACCCAAGAAAAATCCGTTTGACTTATCTTTATACTCAGGTGAAGATATTTGTAATTTCCTTTTACAAGGCACTCAACCATGTAATTTCAGTTTTCATTCAACTTTCGGAAATGCATTTGAGAATTCATCGGGGACTTCAGTTACACCTGCAAATGTACTTAGTGGTTGGTCGCAATTTATTTCTTTTGCGAATGCAATGCGCTTTTTCCGAGGAGAAATTCCAGGATTTTTCGGATATAGCGCAGATTATGCAGCGCAGTTATCTATTGATGAGGGAAAATACAATGATACAGAAATGCATCTAAGAGCAAACCTTGTGGCGATTGAAGGAATAGCTACATCATTCATATCTGTGTACGCATCTGGAGCTTCAGCTGTTGCAGGCTTGGAGCTTGGGCCTGCTGACGTCTTGCTTATTGCTGCAGTTTATACGGCATCCAATCATGTATTCACAACTAATTTTGGTAATCTAAATTCAACTATTGGTTTTCCAATTATTCATAGGTATTCTAATCCTTAACAATGTTTAATTAATTAGCGAGGTCTCATATGCGAATCAAAAATATAATAAAAAAAGTACAAAGCTTGGACACAGACGTATTATCTTTCATGCCCATGTTAATAAGTCTTCCAATTATTGGTATATTAATATTTTTAACAAATGGAAAATACTCTGGTGCTGCAAGCGAGCAAATACTTTTTATAATGTGTTTATTCTTGTGGGGATCAATGGGATTGCCATGGGTGATTAGAAAAGAAGCGCCAGCGTTTCATTCGAAGGGCTGGCTTGCTGTAATGCGTGGATTATTAATATTAATTCCGTCCTGGACGATTGCACTCTTACTGATAATTAATTTAATTAGATAACTTCCAAACAGACCTTGACTACACGGGACAAAGAAACCTAGACTCTGGTATTGGCTTGATGGATTATCGCGCAAGATTTTACTCAAGCTCGCTGGGCAGGTTTATTCAGCCTGATACAATCACCCCCGATATGACTCAAGGGTTGAATCGGTAGCAGAGTATGCCCCCCAATCCCTACATATTCTTCAATGCCTCGCGGCGACTTAAGGGATTCAACTCTTTTGTGGCGTTTACAAACTTCTTGACAGGCTTAGGGTCGGTGTGTGCGTATTGGCGCAGCGCCCAGCCAATTGCCTTGTTGATAAAGAACTCATCTGAGCCAAGGTTTTCCATAATTAACTCACAGAGTAAATCAAAATCGGTTTCATTTTTATAGCCAAGCTGAAAAAGCAAAGTAGTACGGCGTAACCAAAAATTTTCGGAACTGCGCCATTTCTGCAGGTATATCTCACGAACTTCAGGGAAGCGCTTGAAGTGAGCTCCAACAGGATGACCCGCGATGATATCAACGGTGTCCCACCACGATTTGGTGATAAGCAAATGCTCCAGCGTAGAAATAAAATCTGACTCTAACTTCTTTTCCTGTCTCATTATTAAATTGATGGCAACATGCTGAAACTCACGCTGCGACAGGCTCCATAACTCACGCGATATTTCATCAAGGAGAGGCAAAGGCGGCAATCCTTGCAAGCCAACAAATTCTCTCAGCAAAGCATCACTTTCAGGCGCTTTAATACCTAGAAAATCAAATTGATCGCGCATGTACTTTTTCATAGGCACAGCAGCAGTAGGGTTTGCATTTTTTTCGTAAAGCTTTTTTAGGGAGAGCACATATGATTGCATAAAATGTCCTTTTTCTATTCTGCTATTGTACCCTGCGAACTAACTACCCTTCAAATCAGGAAGAGCCTTTCAAGATTATTAACAAAACATCAGATAAAACCCGATTGCGGTAAAATCGGCGTGCTTTTGGTTGTCTAATGGATGAAAAATCAAATCGGAGTAAATTCCGATATCATAAAATGGGATGCGTACATGTCTACAAATGATGTAAAAGTTTTAATTCTAGGGTCTGGTCCTGCGGGACTCTCTGCGGCTTTATATGCGGCACGCGCAGAATTAGCTCCGGTTGTGCTCACTGGAATGCAGCTTGGCGGGCAAGCCGCTCTAACATTCACGATTGAAAATTACCCAGGCTTTCCTGAGGGCGTTGGGGGACCCCAACTGGGAGAGTTATTCCAAAAACAAGCGGAGGCATTTGGCGCAAAAGTAGAATTTGATACAGCCTACGAGGTGGATTTCTCACAGCGTCCATATCGCGTTGTGACTGACAGCGGCGAATACAAGGCAGATACTATTATTGTCACAACAGGCGCCAGCCCGAACCAACTCAAGATTCCGAAAGAAATGGAATTAACTGGACGCGGCGTTTCTTACTGCGCGACTTGCGACGGCTGGTTCTTTAAAGAAAAGAAAGTGGTTATCGTCGGCGGAGGCGATAGCGCGTTGGAAGAAGCGCTGTTTATTACGCGCTACGCATCTTCAGTCACCGTGATCCATCGCCGCGATGAATTTCGCGCCGGCGCTATCTTGCAAAAGCGCGCAAAAGAACATCCCAAGATGAACTTCATTATGGATACGGTTGTCACCGAATTAGTTGGAACAGACAAATTAGAATCTTTGAAATTAAAGAACGTAAAAACTGGCGAGGAAAGTGTTTTTGAGGCAGACGGCTTATTTATTTTTATCGGACACACGCCGAATACCCAAATGTTCAAAGGCAAGCTGGAGATGAGCGAGCTTGGTTATATAAATATCAATGACAAAATGGAAACCAGCATGCCCGGCGTTTATGCTGCCGGAGAGGTTGCGGATCCTCATTTTCGTCAGGTGGTTACTTCGGCGGGCATGGGCGCGGCGGCGGCTATTCAGGCGACTCGCTTCCTCGAAACAGAATCAAGCTGAGGTTAAGATAGAAGCGAAGCCGGGACTTCTTGATCCGCATGGGAGCAGGAAGTCCTTTTCTTTGTCTATTATCAAGATGAGATTTGTACTTTATATTGAGCGCACTTTCGGATAAAATAAGTAAAAAATAACGGCACATTATGCCGATTCAAAACTTGGAGGACGATGAGTATGAAGAAAATTTCAATTATTGGCGCTGGTAATACTGGCGCAACCGCGGCACATTGGCTGGCTGAACGTGAAGTTGCGAATGTTGTTTTAGTAGATGTGGTTGAGGGAATGCCGCAGGGCAAGAGTCTCGACATACTAGAGGCAATGCCGATCATCGGCAAGGATACAAAAATTACTGGCACAAATGATTATGCTGACACAAAAAATTCAGATATTGTCATTATTACTGCAGGTATTGCGCGCAAACCCGGCATGAGCCGTGATGATCTGCTGAAGACCAATGCGGAAATTGTAGGGAAAGCGGCAACGGAAACTTTAAAGCAATCACCTAATACGATCTTCATTATATTAACCAACCCATTGGACACAATGGCTTATCTTGCTATGAAAAAGACTGGCTTGCCGCGTGAACGTGTCATTGGTCAAGCTGGTATTTTAGATTCGGCTCGCATGCGCGCTTTTGTTGCGATGGAAGCCGGGGTAAGCGTTGAGAATGTTGATTGTTATGTGCTGGGCGGACATGGCGATGAGATGGTGCCTCTTACGCGTCACTCCAATATTGCAGGCATACCATTAAAAGAATATTTCCCTGCTGATAAACTAGAAGCAATTGTTAATCGCACCCGCAAAGGCGGCGGCGAGATCGTTAATCTTTTGAAGACCGGCTCTGCTTATTATGCGCCTTCGATGGCATGTGTGCAAATGGCAGAAGCCATTTTGAAGGACAAGAAATTGATCGTACCTTGTGCAACTTACATGAACGGCGAATATGGTTTAAACGACATGTATTTTGGTGTGCCTGTTATGCTGGGCGCAGGCGGCATGGAAAAAATCATTGAATATAAATTCGATGCGGAAGAAAAAGCTATGTTCGAAAAATCTGCGGCATCGGTTAAGGAAACGCATGAGGCTTTGAAGAGCGTGGTGGCGCTTTAAATTGGTTGAAGGTTGGCAAGTTAGAATATTGAAAGTCGACATTTAGACCTTTGACTAGCAACATATTTTTTAGAAAAGGAAGCAACAATGATCTTGCATGAAAGAATTTCAGCGCTACTGCCTGTCTGGCGCGATCGAATTAAGGCGCTGGCGAAGGAACATGGCGATGTAGTCGTAGACACCGTTACCATTGAAGAAGTACTTGGCGGAATGCGCGATATTAAATCTATGTATACCGATATTTCTTCTGTAGACCCTGCCGAGGGAATTCGTTTTCGCGGGTTAACCATCAACGAAACGCTGCAGGCTTTACCAAAGGCGCGCGGCGGAAAACTTCCGATGGTGGGCGGTTTATATTATTTATTGATGATCGGCGAAGTGCCTAGCAAAGAGGAAGCTCAATGGGTTGAAGATGAGTGGGGCAAACGCGCTTCTGTACCTGATTATGTTTTCAAAATGATCAAGGCTATGCCTAAAGACACACACCCGATGATTTTGCTTTCACAAGCGGTGTTGGCACTTGGTAAAGAATCTGTTTTTAACAAAAGATACCACGAGGGCATGAAGAAGGATATGTATTGGGAAGCGGCTTTGGAAGACAGCTTAAATCTCACTGCCAGACTGCCTATTATTGCGGCTTATATTTATCGCATGAAATATTTTGGAGAATCCGCCAAGCCAAAATATAATCCCAAGTTAGATTACGGCGCAAACTTCGCAAAAATGATGAAGGTTTCTGACAAAAAAGGATACGCAGATTTAATGCGCCTTTACTTCACCATCCATTCAGATCACGAATCTGGAAACGCTTCGGCTCATGCTATGCATTTGGTTGGCTCTACTTTATCGGACGCCTACTTCTCCTTTTCAGCTTCTTTAAATGCGCTTGCGGGTCCATTACATGGGTTGGCAAATCAGGAAAGCTTAGCGTGGTTATTGGATGTACGCAAAATGTTTGGCGGTGTACCCACGCGGGAAAATTTATATAAATTTGCATGGGATACATTAAATAGCGGTAAAGTCATCCCGGGCTATGGGCATGGAATTCTACGTGTGATCGACCCGCGTTTTATTACGCAAATGGAATTTGCAAAGAAGCGCTTCCCTGACGATGAGCTGTTAAGACTCGCAGACATGGTGCTGGATGTTGTTCCAGCAGTACTGAAAGAACAAGGCAAAGCCAAAAGCCCAGCGCCTAATGTGGATGCGATCTCTGGCACACTACAATACTATTACGGTGTGCGCGAGTTCGATTTTTACACAGTGCTCTTCGGCGTGGGGCGTGCTCTGGGTGTCACGGCAAATTACGTTTGGGCGCGCGGTTTGGGACAGCCGATTGAAAGACCTAAATCTCTCACCACTAAAATGCTTGAAGATTTAGCTGAAAAAGTAGTAAAACCAGCCTAAAAAACACTTAGCTAATTAATAAAAAAGTAACCATCTCTTTAAGAGGTGGTTACTTTTTTATAGGAAAAGGATTTTTTATTAAGGCTCAATCAGTTGCTTTGCTAATTAAACGGCGAGCAAGCTGTTCCAATTGGTCTACGCTGACTGGTTTTATTAATGTGAGCAGATTATGACTAAGATGCGCTGATCTGTTTAAATCTGCAACTTGACCGGTGTCTGCTGATGTAATGATGACCCAAGTATCTCTTAGTTTTGGATTATCACGCACAAATGTTAGTATCTTTGAACCAGGATACTTAGGCAAGTTCAAATCAAGAACAATCAAGGCAGGGCTTGCAGATGCCAAATACATTAAAGCAGTTTCTCCATCGTTAAAAACGATTACTTCAGCATCTATACCTTTCAAAATATCTGAATAAATATCAGCAAGGTATTCGTCATCTTCCACTACAACTACCAAGGGTTTAGAGTGCATACTATGTACCGTCTACAGAGTCAGTTTCAAGTTGAAGAGTAATCGTAAAAGTACTGCCCTGCCCCACCTGGCTTTTTACTTCAATGGTGCCATTCATTAGCTCAACTATTTGCTTGGAGATAGAAAGCCCGAGACCATAGCCCTTGCGAATATTTTTAACCGCGTGCTCCAATTGCCTAAACGGTTCAAAAATCGTTTCCAGCGCATCGGGCGCAATTCCGGGACCGGAATCACTCACTTGCATAACCCACTGAGAATCTGACAAGCGCAATATTTTTGCTTCGACTTTTCCATGTTCGGTAAATTTAATCGCGTTGCTGATTAGGTTAACAAGAATTTGCTTAAGGCGTTGGCTATCCGCAGTCATTACAATAGGAATATCGGTTGAAATTTCACTTTGAAAATCTAGGTTTTTTGCTTCAGCTAATACTGTTAATTGCCCAAAGACCTGACCAAATACTTCACGAGGTTCAAATGAAGCTACGGCAAGCTGTAACTTTCCCGAATCAAGCTGTGCTTGGTCAATTAGTTCTGCCACAAGGCTGTCTAAATATTGAGCGCTTTCTTTTACACGCGCAAGAATGCTGGACTGCTTTTCTGTAATTTGCCCATAAGAACCACGCGCCATCAATTCGGTATATCCAGAGATAACCCCTAGCGGAGTGCGAAGCTCATGGCTGACATTTGCAAGGAGTTGGGTCTTGAAACTATTTGCACGAACTGCGTCATCCCGCGCAATGCCAAGTGCGGCTTCATTTTCTTTGTAGCTGGTAATATCACGCATAGTGATCAAATAGCCGGCGATATGATTTGGCTGATCATGCAATGTATTTATAAACACATCGAACCACCTAGCGGGATTTAGATTAATGGCTACTAAAACCTGTTTGTAAAACCCATCTCCCGCAAAATTCATTTCTTCAACTGGAAGCCATTGACCAAAAACCAGCTTGAAGGGCTGACCCATTACGAGAGCAGAGCCAAGCTCAAAGGTGCGAAGAGAAGCGGGGTTTAATTCAGCAATACGCAAGTCGGGATCAAGAACTATAACAACATCAGGAATACTATCAAATACTGCTCGTTGCGCAACAGGCACAAGATCTAAAAACCCATAACGGAAATATCCCCACCCAAGCACAAGGATTGAAAATGAAAAAGTGAGTGAGGTAATATCGAGCCGTGTTGTAATCAGACTAAAGACGACAAGCGCGTTAGAGATCCAGGGCGCAAGAATTGCGATAATGCTGATAAATATTTGCCAACGGTAAATATTTTGCGCCTCTAAAAACTGACGTATCAAAAAAAATGTACCGAACAACAAAATGCTATAAGTATAAAGAGCATGTACCCAAAACCACCAGCCGGCAGGCGCGTCTAACAAAACCAGACCGGTGACTTCATCGGTAACTAATGAAAGTTGAGCCCAATGCAGATGGTGAATATCGGTAGTGCAAACAATAATATAGGTAATCACTGGGACAATTAAAACCAGGGATGCAGTTCTTTTATTGATCCAATCACCGCGCCCTGAAAAAGCCAAGGCAAAGGCTGTCCACGAAAGCGGCACGCCCAAGACACCTATATACATGATCTTCGCGGTGAGTATCTTAAAGGCTAGGTCATAGCTGAGAACGCCCGTAAGATAGAAAACTGACCACCAGGTTGCAAAGAAACACATTGCGGCAAAAGGAATCGCGGCAATATTTTTGCGGCGGCGCAATGCATAAAACCCCATCGCTAGAGTAAGGGTAATTGAAATAATCCAAGGGAAAACATAAAAAGTTGATTGCATATTTTTATTTTACTCATTTTCACAGCGTACAAAAGTTATAGTTGACGCACAAATCTTCCTATCATTTTACTTCTAACGTTTCTATTAAAAATGCATAATCTTGCGCTATTTCTTTTAAGTAATCATAACGGCCGCTAGCGCCTGCATGACCTGAATCGTAATTGGTATAGAAGATAATTAAATTATCGTCAGTTTTCACTTCACGCAATTTTGCGGCAAACTTGGCAGGTTCCCAATATGCAACACGGGGATCATTAAGTCCTGTTGTGATCAACATGTGCGGGTATGCAACGGCGCGAATATTATCATAAGGAGAATAGGACATCATATACTCATAATGATCTTTATTCTCAGGGTTGCCCCATTGATCCCATTCTAATGAAGTGAGCGGGATAGTGGCATCGCTCATGGTGGTAACTACGTCTACAAAAGGGACTTTACAAATAACTGCTTTAAACAAATCGGGACGCATGGTTAAGCAAGCCCCAACCAGCAGACCGCCCGCGGAACCTCCCTGAATTGCTATTTTTTCTTTTGACGTAAAACCTGCGTTTATTAAATGTTCTGCACAGGCGATGAAATCTGTAAATGTGTTTATCTTATTAAGTACTTTTCCGTCTTCGTACCATTCGCGCCCCAGATCATAGCCACCTCGAATGTGGCCTATGGCAAAGACAAACCCGCGTTCAAGCAGGCTGAGATAATTGGAATTAAAAGCAGGATCAATGATTGCGCCATAAGAACCATATCCATACAAAAGGGTTGGATTATTACTATCTTTTTTTAATCCCTTTTTATAGACAATTGAAATGGGAACTTGCTTTCCGTCTGGCGCAAGAGCCTGAATACGTTCTGAAACATATTGCGTCTTATCATAACCGCTTGGAATTTCGTCTTCTTTCTTAATTTCCCATTTGCCTGAAATAATATCGTAATCAATAACAGAGTTAGGGGTAATAAATGAAGAATAATTAAAACGCAGTGTCTTGGTATTAAATTGCGGGTTAGGCTGCAGATATACACTATAAGCCGCTTCTGGAAAAGAAACATAGCGCACATCATTAATGCCATTTTGGGAACTCAAACGAAGTTGTTTTAAGCCGCCTTTACGCTCGCTGACAACCAGAAAATTCTCAAAGGCAACCACCGAATCTACAAAAACATCTACGCGATGAGAAATCACATCTTGCCAGTTTTCTATCCCGCAACGTTCCACAACAGCTGAGCTTAATTTGAAGTTTGGAGCCCCATCGTTATTGACGATAAAAAATGTCCCTTTATGATGATCTGCATAATATTCCAATCCGCTGATGCGCGGCTGAAGAATATGTAACTCTCCAGTTGGCTGGTTTGCATCTAAAAAACGAATTTCGCGGGAGTTTGTGGAAACAAGATACGCCATAATAAATGCATCGTCGCGTGTTTTATGAAAATAGAGAAAAAAGTTCTCGGCTAGCTCGTGATAGATTAATACATCTTCACTTGGGTTTGTGCCAATTTTATGCCTGAAGAGTTTGTCGGGGCGGTGCGATTCGTTTAGCGTAGCATAGAAAACCGTTTCGTTATCATTTGTCCATTCGATGCCAAGCGGATCGTACGCGCTTCCTAAAATCTTTTCGACGGTTTCGGGATACATTGCGCCAGTATTTAAATCCTTAATATATAAAGTGTATTCTTCCCGTCCTGCAAAATCCACACTATAAGCAAGTTTGTTTCCATCCGGGCTAACCACAAACCCGCTGACACTGCAAAATGATTTCCCTACAGCCAATTGATTCTGGTCTAATAATATTTGTTCCGCAGCATCCTGCGTATCTTTTTTGCGGCAATATATTGGATATTGAGACCCTTTTTCATAACGGGTGTAATAGAAATATTCGCCTCGTTTCTCCTCGACGCTTGAGTCATCCTCCTTAATACGGGCCTTCATCTCAGCGAAAAGTTTATCCTGCAAAGGCTTGGTATGCTGCATTACCTCTTCTAAATAATCACTTTCTGCGCGCAAATACTTAAGTGTTTCGGGGTCATTTCTATCACGCATCCAATAATAATCATCAACGCGGGTTTGACCGTGTTGCGTAATTTTATAAGGGCGCTTTTGAGCTACAGGAAAGCTATCTGATGGTCTCATGCTATTTTCCTCCGTGGTTTCGCATATTGCAGCATACTGAATTTGATTATACGGCATAAACAAAAACGGGATGTGCATAAATTTTCGTATAAGAAAACGATTTATTGGTGAGTTTCATTGAAAGCACAAATCCCATAGTAAAATCATTGTATGGAAGTTCAAATTGCAGCCGCAAAAATCAACAAATATGCTGTCTCTGAAAGTGGTGATACCCTTGAAGCCGTAGAACGGCCCAACGGAGGACTGTCTGTTGTGCTAGCGGATGGTCAAACCAGCGGACGCGGAGCAAAAGCAGTTTCAATGATGGTAGTTCGGAAAGTTATCGGGCTATTAGCAGAAGGAGTTCGAGACGGAGCCGCAGCACGCGCAGCCTCAGACGCTTTATTCACAGACAAACAAGGCAAAGTTACCTGCACTCTCAACATTGCGTCGATAGACTTACACAGCAACACAATCGTATTGGCACGTAATAATCCAGCCCCTGTATATATTTGCCGCGGCGATAGAATAGATTTTTTAAATGAGGAAAGCTCTGCACTAGGAGTGTCGCGCAATATACGCCCCGTTATTACAGAACTTGAGCTTCAAGTTGGACTCAGTATAATTATTTTTACCGACGGAATCACCCATGCGGGCGAAAGACGCGGCCAGCCAATGGATGTTACTGAAACAATCCGCGCGCTAATTGAAGACCAAGACCCATCTCCGCAAGAAATGGCAGACGCGCTGCTAGGTCATGCAATTCAATTGGATGATACACGCCCAGCAGACGATATTAGCGTCTTGGTGATCAAGGTGACATCACGTCAAGGCGACCACGTACGCCGCATGAATATAAGATTACCCATAAATGCTTAAAAACAAAGAGCGAAAAAAAGCAGTGACAGTATCCAGCAAGCATCGCTGGAGACATTTGCTTGCATCTACGCGAGATACTTTAATTTTATTGCGCGAGTTTCGCAGTGCAGTTTTATTATTTAGCATTGCGATCGTTGGCGGCGGAATACTGTACAATTTTTTATCCACAATGCTTGGAGAACCATTAGATAGCCTCGCAGAATCAATTTACATACTTCTAACGATTACTTTTTTACAACCTCCAAATCGTAATTTTCCACACCACATCATTTTACAATTATTTCACTTTTTAATGCCCATTGTCGGCTTGGTTTTGCTTGCTCAAGGACTTGCCGATTTTGGAAGCCTGCTCTTCAACAGAAGATCTCGCAGTAAGGAATGGGAAATGGCTGTTGCTTCCACACTAAAAAACCATATTGTACTCGTTGGCTTAGGACACCTAGGCTATCGCGTGGCGACAAAACTCCACGAGATGAATGAAAATATCGCTGTGATCGAATTCAACGCAAAAGTAGACGCTGTTACTGTAATTCGTGAGCTTGGCATTCCCGTCATTCACGACGATGCTACGCGCCCTGCCGCGCTCGAAGCGGCAAATATTAAAGACGCGCGTACGATCATTATGGCAAGCCAAAATGATGCCGTGAATTTACAGATCGCACTCAAAGCGCGCAACATGAATCCGAACATTCAAGTGGTTGTGCGTATCTTCGATGAAGATTTTGCTCACGCCCTTCAGGAACAATTTGGTTTCATTGCGCTTAGCGCTACCGAGATGGCAGCGCCTGTTTTTGCAGCAGCAGCTTCTGGTGTAGATGTAACCCATCCAATTTCAATTGATGGGCAATTGCTCAGCTTGGCAAGAATAACCATCAAGGAAAACTCAAAGCTAGCAGCGAAAACTGTCGGCTTTGTTGAAGACAACTACCGTCTTAATATCGTATTACTACGCCATGATCAAAAATCAGAAATGCATCCAACCGATAAATTTATAGTTCAAGTCGGCGATACCATCGCGGCGCTTGGTGGACCAGAACAATTACGCAAGCTAATCCTTGCAAACGAATGAAGCTAGGCAAGATACGTATCTCTACTCAAATTAAATCAACCCCCTAAATCGGTTTAGTGCAAACATGAACAATATTAATAATGACATCCGTCCACTTATTGGTGTTGTTGGGCCGTGCGGGTCTGGAAAATCCACATTAATTTCCGAGCTTGAAAAAAGAAATTATCATTGCCGCCATATTGCACAAGAGCATTCATATGTAAAACATATGTGGCAGGTCATTACGAATCCCAGTGTTCTTATTTTTTTAGAATGCTCATTCGAAAACTCGACTTCCCGCCGTAAGTTAAATTGGAACATTGCCGACTACGAAGAACAACAAAGACGGCTATCTCACGCGCGTGCTCATGCAAATTTGATTATTGACACAAATACACTCAACGCAGATGCAGTTTTACATCGCGCACTTCAACACCTAGAGGAATTATTTTCTTGAAGAATTTTTTAGTTCTTGTCGTATCGCTTCTCTTCTTAAGCTCGTGCCTGCTTCGCCCATCTGAAAATTTTTGTACCCCTCTTATGATGGCATCTTGCGTGGCAGAAAGCCAAAAGCCTAACGCCCACCTTCAACCTACATTTCCTACTTTACCAACCGTTGAACCCATTTTATTGTACAACTCAGGATTAACGCCGCAATATCAAAATAACGCAAACGACCTTGCTGGGGCAACCTACTACACTATTGAATTTAATATTTCTGACGACATCTACCGCCTGACAGGCATGGAAACCATCCGCTATACAAACAGAGAAGACGTCCCTCTTAGCGAGATTCACATTCACTTATTCCCTAACGCTCTTGGCGGAATTATGCTTGTAGAAAACGTGACGGTAAACGGAACATCCATAGAACCTTATTATTCATTGAACAACAGCATAATGATCATTCCGCTTCAAAATATAATCGAGATTAATGAAAGCCTTACGATTCAAATGGATTTTTCAGCTGTTATTGCGCAAAGTGTTGAGCTCAACTATGGCGTGCAAGCATATTCAAATGGAGTCTTAGCGCTAGCACATGCCTACCCCATGGTCGCTGTCTATGATG